>NZ_SRIC01000001.1 GCF_004684775.1 Streptomyces sp. MZ04 | reverse complement strand
TTTACGTCGGCAGCGTCAGATGTTTATAAGAGGCAGGCCGACGTGCGGCTGCTGCGGAAGTGCTGGCCATGACGAACCTCCTGTCGTCGCGTGACGGCGCAGTGGCCGTATGTGCCCATCGTGAAGTACGCCACTGACAATCGGCTCTGACCTGCGACTTTGCCTCGATCGCGGCTTCGCGCTAGTTTTTGCACTGACCAGTCAGTTCAAAAAAGGGTGCGAGGGGGGACCGTGGACGGTCCGACGGACGATGGTCGGCGGGGAGCCGCTGTCACAGCTGGGGGCTTCGGTCTGAAGGGGCCGCGGGGCTGGGCGTTCCGCGGGGTCGATGTCGACGCGGAGCCGGGGTCGCTGATCGCGGTCGAGGGGCCTTCGGGGTCGGGCCGCACGTGTCTCCTCCTCGCACTCACCGGACGCATGCGCCCCACCGAGGGCGAGGCGTCGGTGGGCGGCTTCCGGCTGCCCAAGCAGCTCGCGGCGGTGCGCCGGATCAGCGCGCTCGGGCCCGTGCCCGGCGTGACGGATCTCGACCCGGCGCTGACCGTCGCCGAGCATCTGCACGAACGGGCGCTCCTGGAGCGGCGGTTCGGCGGCTCGCTGCGGGATCTGCTGAGGCCGCGCGCCGAGCGGGCGGCCGAGGCACGGCTGCGGATCGACACCGCGCTGACCGCCGCGGGACTCGACATGGAGTCGCTGCCCAAGGGCCGGCGCACCTCCGTACGCGATCTGGAACGCCTGGAGGCGCTGCGGCTCTCCGTGGCCCTCGCGCTGATCGGGCGGCCGCGCCTGCTCGGCGTCGACGACATGGACCTCAAGCTCTCGGACGCCGAACGGGTGGCGGCCTGGGACCTGTTGAGGTCGATCGCCGAGCGCGGCACCACGGTTGTCGCGGTGTGCAGCGAGGCACCCGATGACGCGGTCGTCGTGAGCACCGTGCGGCCCGAGGCAGACGTCGCAGCCCCCGCAAGCACCCCGGACACCCCGGACACCGCACAGACCGCAGACACCGCAGACACCGCGACCGACGACAAGGAGGCGGCCGATGCGCGCGCCTAAGCTGGCCTCGCTCGAGCTCCGGCGCTTCGGCAGGGGAAAGCTGCCCCGTGCGGCGCTCGTCGCGCTCCTGCTGCTGCCCCTGCTGTACGGCGCCCTGTACCTGTGCTCCTTCTGGGACCCGTACGGCCGTCTCGACCGGATTCCCGTCGCGCTCGTCAACGACGACAAGGGCGCCACGGCTGCGGGCAAGAAGCTCGCGGCGGGCGACGGCATCGTCGACGGGCTGCGGGACAGCAAGACGTTCGACTGGCATGAGGTGAGCGCGGCCGAGGCGCGCGACGGCGTCGAGGACGGGACGTACTACCTGTCGCTGACGATGCCGTCCGACTTCAGCCAGCGCATCGCGTCGAGTTCGGGCGACTCCCCGGAGACGGGCGCCCTTCAGGTCCGGACGAACGACGCCAACAACTACATCGTCGGGCAGATCTCCCGCACGGTCTTCTCCGAGGTGCGCACGGCGGCCTCCACGAAGGCCTCGCGCTCCTTCCTCGACAAGATCTTCATCTCGTTCTCCGACATCCACGGGGCCACGGAGAAGGCAGCCAAGGGCGCCGACAAGCTCGACGGCGGCATCGGCGACGCGAAGAAGGGCTCGAAGGACCTCGCGAAGGGCCTGAAGGACGCCAAGGACGGCAGCGGCGATCTGGCCGGCGGCATCAAGAAGCTCAACAAGGGCGCCGGTGACCTGGAGGACGGCTCCAAGAAGGTCGCGGACGGCACGCAGAAGCTGGCCGACAAGGTCAACGGCACCGCGGACCAAGTGCGGCCCTTCCTGAAGGACAACGGCAAGACCATCGGGGACACGGCGCAGCTCGTCGCCGACTCCTCCAAGGCGATGCGCCACAACCTGGACACGTGGGTCAAGCTCGCACCCGTGGCGGCCAAGGGGGCGGCCGACGGCTCCAAGGTCATCGGCGACCTCTACACGGAGCGCTGCGAGAAGGCGCCTCTTCCCGACCCCTCCTGCCCGAAGCTCAAGGAGGCCAAGAAGTCCGCGGAGAACGTGTCGACCATCGCGGACGACATGAACACCTTGATCAAGGATCAGGACAGCGACGTCAAGACGCTCGACAAGCACCTCGCCACGCTGCAGAAGAAGTCGCAGGCGCTCGCCGACCGCGCGCCGCACCTCGACGAGGACCTGGAGACCGCGGTCACCCAGATCAACGACCTCAACAAGGGCGCGGGGAAGGTCGCCAAGGGCGCCAAGAAGCTGCACACGGGCCTGGGCACCGCCAAGACCGGCTCCGTCGACCTCGACGAGGGCGTCGACAAGCTCAAGACGGGCGCGAACGACCTCAAGGGCGGCATGTTCAAGCTGGCCGACGGCTCCGGGAAGCTGGCGAGCGGGCTGCACGACGGCGTCGAGCAGATCCCCGACTACGACAAGAACGACCGCGACCAGCGCACCGGAGTCATGGCCGACCCCGTGCAGCTCGCCTCCCAGTCGATGCACAAGGCGCCCAACTACGGCACCGGTTTCGCCCCGTACTTCATCCCGCTCTCCCTGTGGGTCGGCGCGATGGTGGCGTACATGCTGATCCAGCCGCTCAACCGGCGCGCGCTCGCCGCGGGCGCCTCCGCCTGGCGGATCGCGTTCGCGGGCTGGCTGCCGGTCGCCGCCCTGGGTGTGCTGCAGACGGCCGCCCTGATGTCGGTCCTGCACTGGGGTCTCGGCCTGCAGATGGCCCGGGCGGCCGGGACGGTGGGCTTCCTCTGCCTGGTGACGTGCTGCTTCGCGGCGATCGTGCAGTGGCTCAACGCGCGCTTCGGAGCGGCCGGGCGGATCCTCGTCCTGGCGGTCCTGATGCTGCAGCTGACCTCGGCGGGCGGCACGTACCCCGTCCAGACCAGCCCGTCCTTCTTCAGCGCGATCCACCCCTTCCTGCCGATGAGTTACGTCGTCGACGCTCTACGGAGGCTCATCACGGGCGGCGGACTCGGCCCCGTCTGGGAGGCGTGCGCGGTACTCACGGCCTTCACGCTGGGCGCCCTGGCGCTCACCGCGCTCTCCGCACGCCGCAAGCAGGTGTGGACTCTTGACCGGCTTCACCCGGAGCTGAGCCTGTGAGGACCGAAAGACCTGTGAGAATCGGGCCCATGGACAGCAGCTCAACCAGCACCCGGCGCGAGGCCACCCGGCAGAAGCTCTACGAAGCGGCCGTCACGCTCATCGCCGAGCAGGGCTTCTCGGCCACGACGGTCGATGAGATCGCCGAGCGGGCGGGGGTCGCGAAGGGCACGGTCTACTACAACTTCGCCAGCAAATCGGTCCTCTTCGAAGAGCTCCTTCGACACGGCGTCGGTCTGCTCACCGCCTCCCTGAAGGACGCGGCGGAGAAGGCCGACGCGAGCGGCGGCAGCAAGGTCGACGCCCTGGACGCGATGATCCGGGCCGGCCTGGTCTTCATCGACCGCTATCCGGCCTTCACCCAGCTGTACGTCGCCGAACTGTGGCGCACCAACCGGGCCTGGCAGTCCACGCTGATGGTGGTCAGGCAGCAGGCGGTCGCCGTGGTGGAGGACGTGCTGCGCGGAGGCGTCGAGAACGGCGAGCTCAGCGAGGAGATCGACATCCCCCTGACGGCCGCCGCGCTCGTCGGGATGGTCCTCGTCGCGGCGCTCGACTGGCAGGCCTTCCAGCCGGAGCGCTCGCTCGACGATGTGCACTCGGCGCTCTCGCGGCTGCTCCAGGGCCGGGTGAGCGGAAGCCGCTGAGCGGCGGCACCCAGAGCACCCAGCACACAAGAACAGAACACAGAAGAGCGCCGGTCCGGTGCCACCTGATCTCCAGGCGGCGCCGGACCGGCGCTTCTCGTTCCCCCGAAACCCCCGTTCGGCCCCGGGCGGTCATTCCCGGGTCCCCCGGTCCCCCGAGTCACCCCCGTGTCTCGCTCCCACCTTCGGTGGGGTGGGAGGAGCGGCCAAGGGCGCTGCGCGGTTCCGCCGCCCCGTGTCGGCGGTACCGGCGCCGCGCCCTTCTCCGTGTCCCTCACTCTTCCGTCTTCGCAGGTCGGGCCCCATCCGCACACGTACTCATCTCCCCCACTAGGTACGGATACTCAGGCCTGGGTGCTCAACCCCACGCCCGGGGGTACGCCACTGGTTACGATCGCGTCCGTGTCCGTACTCCCCCTGGTGTTCACCAGCGGCTGGGCGAGCGGGATCAACGCGTACGCCGTGGTCCTGCTGCTCGGTGTCTTCGGCGCGACCGGGATCACCGACGAGGTGCCCGAGTCGCTGCAGCGAACCGATGTGCTGATCGTCGCCGGGGTGCTGTTCGCCTGCGAGGCCGTCGCCGACAAGATCCCGTACGTCGACTCGGCCTGGGACAGCGTGCACACGGTGATCCGGCCGGTGTCCGGCGCCGTGGTCGGGGCGCTCCTCGCGGGGCAGAGCGGCTCGCTCCCGGATCTCGCGGCCGGGGCGGTGGGCGGGTCGACCGCGCTGGCCAGTCACTGCGTCAAGGCCGGGACGCGGATGGCGATCAACAGCTCCCCCGAGCCGTTCAGCAACATCATCGCGAGCACCGCGGAGGATCTCGGGGTCGCCGGGATCATCAGCTTCGCGATATTCAACCCGCAGGCGGCCGCGATCATCGCGGCGGTGCTGCTGCTTCTCGGGCTGCTGTTGTTGATCTTCCTGATCTCGCGGATCCGGCGGTTCCTGCGGCGCAGGGCCCAGCGGCGCGAGGAGAAACGGATCGCGGCGCAGCTGGGGAGGCCGCCGGACTGAGGGCCCCCGGCGTGACTGTCAGTGGTGGCCGCTAGGGTTTTCCGCATGGCACGGATTGTGGTGATCGGCGCCGGGATGGGCGCGATGGCGGCGGCCGCCCGGCTGGCCGTCGCGGGCCACCGGGTGGTGGTGCACGAGCGGTCGGGGACGTACGGCGGCGCACTCGGCCGCGTCGAGCGTGACGGCTTCGCGTTCGACACGGGCCCGGGTCTGCTCCATCTCCCGGCCGTCTACCGCGACTTGTTCGTGAAGACGGGCAAGGAGCCGCTGGAGAAGGTCGTCGAGCTGTCCCAGGTGGAGCCCGCGGTCCGGCACGTCTTCGCGGACGGCAGCACGGCCGATCTGCCGAACGCGTCCCGCGCGGGCGTCGGCGAGGCCCTCGACACGGCGCTCGGCGGCGGTGCGGGCGACCGCTGGTCGGCGTATCTGAACCGCGCCCGTGAGGCGTGGGACCGCACCCGCCGCCCCCTCCTGGAAGAGCCGCTCTGGCCGAACTGGCAGGTGCTGGCCGACCGCGAGCCCTACCCTTCGGTGCCGCACAAGCGCCTCCTGCGGCGCGAGCGCCGCGCGGCCACCCTCACGGAGGTCGCCGAGCTCGAACTGGGCGGGGACGCACGGCTGCGCGCGCTCCTCGAGCAGTACGCCCTCGCGTACGGCCTCGATCCGCGGACGGCCCCGGCGAGCGCGGCCGTCCTGCCCTACCTGGAGCACACCTTCGGCGCGTGGTCCGTGCGCGGCGGGATGCGCGCCCTGGCCCAAGCCGTGTACGAGCGGTGCCTGGCCCGCAGGGTCGAGTTCGCGTTCGACTCCGCGGTGACCCGGATCGTCGAGAAGGACGGCCGCGCGGCGGGCGTGGAGCTCGCGGACGGGACGGCGCACGAGGCTGACTTCGTGGTCGCCGGTGTCGCGCCCGGCGTACTGGACGGCCTGCTGTCCGGGGCGTCCGGCATGTCCGGGGCATCCGGTGTGAACATACGGGCGGAGGGTGAGGTGCCGGCCAGGTCCGGACTTCCCAGCCGCCTCACGGTCCTCCTCGCGTTGCGCGGAGCGAGGCCGGACGGCACGCCTCATCGGACGGTGCTGCACACCCCCGACCGACAGGACGAACTCGACCGGCTCTTCGGGGACCACCCAGGGCTGCCCTCCATACCGACCGTCACGGTGCTGCGCCCCGACGACCCGTCGCTCACACCCGACGCCGGGCACGAGGCGGTCAACCTCACGGTCACGGTGCCCGCGCACACGGAGATCACCGAGGCGGACGTGGACCGGCTGCTGACCCGCGCCGATTCGGCCGTGCCGGGGCTGCGAGAGCGGCTGCTGTGGCACGAGGTCCGCACCCCCGCCGACGTCGCGGAGGCCACCGGCGCCGACGGCGGCGCGGTCCCGCCCCCGTCCCTCGCGGCGGACGGGGGCCGGCTGCTCCACCCGGCCAACAGCACGCGCGTGCCGGGTCTCTTCGCGGTCGGCGGCTGGTCGCACCCGGGCGGCGGGCTTCCGCACGCCGGCATGTCGGGCACGCTGGTCGCCGGGCTGATCGTGGAGGGGCCGGAGTTCCGCGGCTCCCGGTGAGCCCCGGGATCAGTACCGGTACTGCTCGTTGTAGCCCGCGTCGTATCCGTGCCCCTGGGCATGCTCGCCCTGGTTCGGATACGGCTGCTCGGGCGGGAGTTCGCCCCCGTACGCCCCGTACGGATCGTCCACGCTGCGCTGCTGGGGCACCCAGACCCCGCCGGGCGGCGTCTCGCTGTAGCCACCGGCCCCGTTGCCGTACGGATCGGCGGCGGGATAGGGCGGGTACTGCTGCTGGTCGCCGTAGGTGTCGTAGCTCTGCTGGCCGCCGTACGTCTGCGTCCCGATGTACGGGTCGGAGTACGCGGCGTACTCCTGCTGCCCGGTCTCTCCGTACGCGTAGGGCTGCTGCGGGTCGTAGCCCGCCGTGGCGTACGTGTCGTAGCCGTAGCCGCTGTCCTGGGCGGGCTGCTGCTGCTGCGCGTACGCGGAGTCGCTGTACACGCCGTACTGCCCGGTGTCGTCCGGCATGGGCTCCGGTGCGTAGACCCCCTCGCCGGGCGCGTGCGCGGGCGGCTCAGGCTGCTCGTACGCGAGGTCGGAGACCTGGAGCGTCGGGTCCTGGGCGGCGGCCCGTGGCGAGGTCTTGCGGCGCTTGCTCAGGCCGGGCTGGCCGCCGAGCGCCCAGCCGGTCGAGAAGCCGCGGCGGAAGGACAGCGTCACGTACGTCTGTCCCGTCGCGAAGGCGATCGCGCCGGCGCCGATGACGACCACCGACGGCATCAGCACGCCGACGACCACCCCGAGGAAGCCCCCGAAGGCGAGGAGACGCCAGCGCAGCCGCGCCTTGTACTGCAGCAGCACCTCGCCGAGCAGCCACAGCGCGACGCATCCGAACGCGATGTAGAGGACCGTCCAGCCCATGTACGCCCCTCTCCCCACGGCCGCCGCCCCGGGGGTACGGCCGCTCAGGCCTGGTGGTGATGCAGGCCCAGATTCTCGTAGATTTCCAGCGTCGCCGTGGAGTTGTTGAGCGTGATGAAGTGCAGCCCCGGCACACCCTCGGCCAGCAACCGCGCGCAGAACTCCGTCGCGAACTCGATGCCAATGGAGCGTACAGCCGCCGGATCGTCTTTGGCTGTGAGGATGCGCTCTTTGAGCGCCGGCGGGAAGGAAGCGTTGCTGAGCTGGGGCAGCCGCTCCAGCATGCGCACGTTCGTCACCGGCATGATCTCCGGGATGATCGGCGTCGAACAGCCCGCGGCCTCGACCCGGTCGCGCAGGCGCAGATACTCCTCCGGGTAGAAGAACATCTGTGTGATCGCGTAGTCGGCGCCCGCGCGGCATTTGTCGACGAAGTGCCGGACGTCCGTGTCCCAGTCCTCCGACCGCGGATGCATCGCGGGGAAGGCCGCGACGCCCACGCAGAAGTCACCCGACTCCTTGATCAGCTGGACCAGTTCGGCGGCGTACGTGAGGCCTTCGGGGTGCTTGACCCAGTCGGCGAGCGGGTCGCCGGGCGGGTCGCCGCGGACCGCGAGCATGTTCCTGATCCCGGCGTCCGCGTACTGCCCGATGATGTTGCGCAGCTCGGCCACGGAGTGGTCGACCGCGGTCAGATGGGCGACAGGCGTGAGCGTCGAGTCGGCGACGATCTGCTCCGTCTCCTTGACCGTGCCCGCACGCGTCGAGCCGCCCGCTCCGTACGTCACGGAGACGAAGCTGGGGGCCACCGCCTCGACCCGGCGCAGCGCGTTCCACAGGTTCCGCTCGCCCTTCGGGGTCTTCGGCGCCGAGAACTCGAACGAGTACGTGGTCTTGCCGGTCGCGAGCATGTCGCGCACGGTGCGTGCGCGATCTGTCCTGGTGGAAGCAGTGCCTAGGGCCATACGGGCAGGTTAGCGACGGGGTGCCGCACCGGCTAATCCCCGTCCACCCTGCGGACAGCCTCCCCGAAGGATGGCCGAAACCCCGCCGATCAGGCCGTACGCAGCCGCTTTGCGAAGTCCGCCGCAGCGGCGGCCGGATCGTCCGCCTCGGTGATGGCCCGGACGACCACGACGCGGCGGGCGCCCGCTTCGAGCACCTCGTCCAGATTGCCCGCGTCGATGCCGCCGATCGCGAACCACGGGCGGTCCGTGCCGAGCGACGCCGTGTACCGGACCAGGTCGAGACCGGGGGCGTGCCGTCCCGGCTTGGTGGGGGTCGGCCAGCAGGGGCCTGTGCAGAAGTAGTCCACGCCGTCCTGGACGGCCGCCGCTGCGGCCTCGGACTCGGCGTGCGTGGAGCGGCCGATGAGGACGTCGTCGGCCAGGATGCGGCGGGCCGCGGGCACGGGCAGGTCGCCCTGGCCCAGGTGCAGCACGTCGGCGCCGATGGCGTGCGCGACGTCCGCGCGGTCGTTCACGGCCAGGAGCTTGCCGTGCCGGCGCGCGGCGTCGGCGAAGACCTGGAGGTGCTCGAGCTCCTCGGCGGCCTCCAGGCCCTTGTCGCGCAGCTGCACGATGTCGACTCCGCCCGCGAGGACGGCATCGAGGAATTCCGGGAGGTCTCCCTGGCGCTTGCGGGCGTCCACACACAAGTAGAGGCGGGCGTCGGCGAGCTGCTCTCGGGCAGGCGTGATGGCCATGGAGGTTCCCCCCGGTGTCGGTGGCGGTGGTGTACGGGCAGCGTGGAGCGCGGTGCGGCCCGTACACACACGGATGCGGATCAGGTCAGACGGCGAGCGCCTGGGCGCGGCGCTTCACCTCCGTGCCGCGATTCTCGCTCAGCGCCTGCGCGGGCGTGCCCGGCAGGGTCGGGTCGGGAGTGAAGAGCCACTCCAGCATCTCTTCGTCGGAGAAGCCGTCGTCCCTCAGGAGCGTCAAGGTGCCGGTCAGGCCCTTGACGATCTTGTCGCCGTCGATGAAGTCGGCGGGCACCTGGAGCGCGCGGTTCTCACCACGGCGCACGGCGATCAGCTGGCCCTCCTTGACCAGCTGGCGCACGCGCGTCACCTCGACGTCGAGCATTTCGGCGATGTCGGGGAGGTGGAGCCATGCGGGGACGAGAGCATCAGTCTTTGCGTCAATCTCGGTCACAGGACAAAGCGTATCCCCGGCGACTGACAGAGGGCGGAGCAGTCGGCGCGGCTACTCCCGCACCGCCTTCTTGAGCGGCACCGAGGGATCCGCCGCCTTGGCCGGATCGAGCCGCGCGCCGGTCTCGATCAGCTTGCGGCCCTGGGCGAGGTCCCGGGGGCGGCCCACCGCGAGGACCGCCACCAGGGCGCTCGCACGCAGCCAGCACACCGTCCAGGCCGCGCCCGACGGGTCACCGCGCCACACCAGTGCGTCGGCGGAGCCGTGGTGTCCCGCGTACTGGACGAAGCGGCCGAACTGCTCGGACCAGAAGTACGGGACAGGGTCGTACGCCGAAGGGGTCTCGCCGATGATGTTGGCCGCGACCGTGCGCGGGCCCTGGAGGGCGTTGTCCCAGTGGTGGACCAGGAGGCGCTCGCCGTACCTTCCCGAAGGGAAGGAGGAGCAGTCGCCGACCGCGTACACATCCGGCTCCGAGGTCCTCAGATGGTCGTCGGCGACGACCTCCCGGTGGGTGCCGAGAGCGATCCCGGAGTCCGCGAGCCAGTCCGTCGCGGGCCGCGCGCCGATGCCGACGACGACCGCGTCGGCGGGCAGCCGGGTGCCGTCGTCCAGGAGGACGGTGCCGGGCTCGACGCGCTCCACGCGCGCGTGGGTGCGCAATTCGGCCCCGGAGTCCGCGTACCAGGCGGTCATCGGTGCCGCGACCTCCGCGGGCAGCGCCCCCGCGAGCGGCCGCTCGGCGGCCTCGACCACGGTGACCGCACAGCCCGCCTCGCGCGCGGCGGTGGCGAACTCGGCGCCGATCCAGCCCGCCCCGACGACCACGATGTCGTGCTGCTCGGCGAGGACCGGCCGCAGCCGTTCGGCGTCGTCCAGGGTGCGCAGCAGATGCACGCCGGGGACTCCGGAGGCGCCCGGCAGCAGGATCGGCTCGGCGCCGGTCGCGATGACGAGGGCGTCGTAGGGAACCGGCCCCGAAGCGGTGTCGAGTTCGTGGTCCGCCGGGCGGATGCCCGTGACCTCGTGGCCCAGGCTCAGCTCGATGCCCAGCGCCTCGAAGTCGACGTCGAAGGCCGAGCCCTCCGCCTTGCCCAGCAGCACGGCCTTGGACAGCGGCGGCCTGTCGTACGGCTGATGGGGCTCCGCCCCGATGAGGGTGACCGCACCGGCGAACCCTTGATCGCGCAGGGCCACGGCGGTCTGCACCCCGGCCATCCCCGCGCCGACGATGACAACCCGGCGCTCTGCCTGCCTCTGCTGCTCGCTCACCCGATCACTGTAGGGCGGCACAGGACGCCGACTTCAGGGCGCGACGAGGAGATCTCTGACACACCGTCATCGCCCATACCCGGACAGCTCCCCCTACTGCCTCCGGACACGACGGGCTAGGGTGGCCGGTGCAGAGCACTCGCGGGAGCCCGGACGCACCGGGCTGAGAGGGAGGCTGAACGGCCTCCGACCGTACGAACCTGATCCGGGTCATGCCGGCGAAGGGAGGGGCTGGACACCCATGCATTCACGTACACCACCCCACGCGACGACGGACGTCCTCGTCGTCGGGGGCGGCATCATCGGCCTGGTCACGGCCTGGCGGGCGGCGCAGCGCGGCCTGTCCGTGGCGGTCGTGGACCCCGAGCCGGGCGGCGGCGCCGCGCAGGTCGCCGCGGGCATGCTGGCCGCGGTCACCGAGCTGCACTACGGCGAGCAGACGCTGCTCGGCCTGAATCTGGCCTCCGCGAAGCGTTATCCGGAGTTCGCGGAGGAGCTGACGGAGGCGAGCGGCCGCGGTCTCGGCTACCGCGCGTGCGGCACGCTCGCCGTCGCGCTCGACGCCGACGACCGCGCCCATCTGCGCGAACTGCACACCCTGCAGCGCCAGTCGGGGCTCGATTCGGAGTGGCTGAGCGGGCGCGAGTGCCGCCGTCTCGAACCGATGCTCGCGCCGGGCGTGCGCGGCGGGCTCCGCGTGGACGGCGACCACCAGGTCGACCCGCGCAGGCTCGCCGCGGCGCTCCTGGTGGCGTGCGAGCGGGCGGGCGTGGTCCTCCACCGGGCGTGGGCGGAGCGACTGACGGTCGTACGCGACCGGGCCACCGGCGTCGTCCTCGCCGACGGCACCGCCCTGGAGGCCGACCGGACCGTGCTCGCCGCGGGCAGCCTCAGCGGGCGCCTCACAGGGGTCCCTGAGGGGGTTCTGCCGCCCGTTCGCCCGGTCAAGGGGCAAGTGCTGCGGCTTACGGTGCCCGAGCGCCACGCGCCGTTCCTGAGCCGCACGGTGCGCGCCGTGGTCCGGGGCAGCCATGTCTACCTGGTGCCGCGCGAGAACGGCGAGCTCGTGGTCGGCGCGACCAGCGAGGAGCTCGGCTGGGACACGACGGTCACCGCGGGCGGCGTGTACGAGCTGCTTCGGGACGCCCACGAGCTCGTACCGGGCATCACGGAGCTGCCGCTGACCGAGACCCGCGCGGGTCTGCGCCCCGGCTCCCCCGACAACGCGCCGATGCTCGGCCCCACCGCCCTGCCCGGCCTCCAGCTGGCCACCGGCCACTACCGCAACGGCGTACTCCTGACGCCCGTCACCGGCGACGTCATGGCGCACGCCCTGGTCACCGGTGAACTGCCGGACGAGGCAAGGGCGTTCACTCCCCGCCGGTTCGCACCGGCCCCCTCGGCACAGCCCTTCCTGGAGCAGCCCGCATGACCCTCTCAGCCGTCTCAGTCAACGGAGAAGTCCGCGAGGTGGCCGCGGGCACCACGCTCGAAGCCCTCGTCGCCACACTCACCGCGGCCCCGTCCGGCGTCGCCGCGGCGCTCAACGAAACCGTCGTCCCGCGCACGCGGTGGTCCACCACGGCGCTCGCCGACGGCGACCGCGTCGAAGTGCTCACCGCCGTCCAGGGAGGCTGAACCGACATGGCAGACGATTCCTTCGTCATCGGCGGGCTCACGCTCTCCTCACGACTGATCATGGGTACGGGCGGTGCGCCGAGCCTCGACGTGCTCGAGCGGTCCCTCGTCGCCTCCGGAACGGAGCTGACCACGGTCGCCATGCGCCGCCTCGACCCGGGCGTACAGGGCTCGGTGCTCTCCGTGCTCGACAAGCTCGGCATCCGTGTGCTGCCGAACACGGCGGGCTGCTTCACCGCGGGCGAGGCCGTCCTGACCGCCCGGCTCGCCCGGGAGGCGCTCGGCACGGACCTGGTGAAGCTGGAGGTCATCGCGGACGAGCGCACCCTGCTCCCCGATCCGATCGAGCTCATCGACGCCGCCGAGACCCTGGTCGACGACGGCTTCACCGTCCTCCCGTACACGAACGACGATCCCGTCCTCGCGCGGAAGCTGGAGGACGTGGGCTGCGCGGCGATCATGCCGCTCGGGTCGCCCATCGGCTCCGGGCTCGGCATCCGCAACCCGCACAACTTCCAGCTGATCGTCGAGCACGCACGCGTGCCGGTGATCCTGGACGCGGGGGCGGGCACGGCGTCCGACGTGGCGCTCGCGATGGAGCTGGGGTGTGCGGGTGTGATGCTCGCCTCGGCCGTGACGCGGGCGCAGGAGCCGGTGATCATGGCCGAGGCCATGCGGCACGGGGTCGAGGCGGGGCGCCTCGCCTTCCGTGCGGGGCGGATTCCGCGGCGGCACTTCGCCGAGGCGTCCTCCCCCGGAGAGGGCATGGCGCGGCTCGATCCGGAGCGGCCGGCGTTCTGAACGCCCGCGCCTGTCACAGGTCGGCTGCAGTCGGGCCCCGGGGCCGCCCGCGCGGGCATCGGTGTCAGCGGCGGCTCGTAGACTCCCTCCGTGGACACGACCCTTCAGGACCCTTCCCCAGCCTTCGGCCGGGGAGACCCCATCGTCGGGCAGGTGCTCGACGGCCGCTATCGCGTGGACGGGCGGATCGCGGTCGGCGGGATGGCCACGGTCTACCGGGCCGTGGACACCCGCCTCGACCGCGTGCTCGCGCTCAAGGTGATGCACCCGACGCTCGCCGCCGACGTCTCGTTCGTCGACCGCTTCATCCGCGAGGCGAAGTCGGTCGCCCGGCTCTCGCACCCGAACGTGGTGGGGGTCTACGACCAGGGCGCCGACGGCGCGTACGTCTATCTGGCGATGGAGTACATCGCCGGGTGCACCCTGCGCGACGTCCTGCGCGAGCGGGGCGCCCTCCAGCCGCGGGCCGCGCTCGACATCCTGGAGCCGGTCCTCGCCGCGCTCGGCGCCGCGCACCGCGCCGGTTTCGTGCACCGCGACATGAAGCCGGAGAACGTCCTCATAGGGGACGACGGCCGGGTCAAGGTCGCCGACTTCGGGCTCGTACGCGCGGTGGACACCGTCACGAACACCACCGGCACGGTCCTCGGGACGGTCTCCTATCTCGCGCCCGAGCAGATCGAGCACGGCACGGCGGACACCCGCGTCGACGTGTACGCGTGCGGGGTCGTGCTCTACGAGATGCTGACCGGCACCAAGCCGCACTCCGGCGAATCGCCCGCCCAGGTGCTCTACCAGCACCTCCACGAGGACGTGCCGCCCCCGTCGGCGGCCGTCCCCGGGCTCCCCGTGGAGCTCGACGAACTGGTCGCCTCCGCCACCGCCCGCACCCCGGACGTCCGCCCGCACGACGCGGTGGCCCTCCTCGGGCAGGCCAGGGAGGCGCGGGCCGCGCTCTCCCTGGAGCAGCTGGACGCGGTGCCGCCGCAGGCGCGCACGACCGAGCACGACAACGCCGACGACCGTACGAGCGTGATTCCGCGCGCCGCGCGGTCCGTGCAGATGTCGCTCCCCACGGACGGCGAGAACCAGCAGCAGGACCCGCTCAACCGCACCAGCATCCTGGCGACGCCTCCGGCGGCCCCGCCGACCGCCCCCGGCCCCGGACGCGGGCGCGGGCGCGGGCGGTCCAACCCGCGCCGCGGCGTCCTGGCGATCGTCGCCGCCGTACTTCTCGCGCTCGGCCTCGGCGCCGGCGTCTGGTACATCAACTCCGGCCAGTTCACGAAGGTCCCGCCGCTCCTCGCGAAGACCGAGGCCGCTGCCAAGAAGCGCCTCGACGAGGCCGGGCTCGACGTGAAGGACGTCAAGCGCGCGTACAGCGACACCGACAAGCGCGGCACGGTCATGGCCACCGATCCCAAGGCGGGCGAGCGCATCGGGGACAACGGCGACGTGACGCTGACCGTCTCGATGGGCCCCGAGATCGTGAAGGTCCCGAACCTCGAGGGCACCCCGCTGGCCGCGGCGAAGAAGAAGCTCAAGGACGCCGGTCTCGCTCCCGGGATGACGACCAGGGCCTTCAGCGAGGAGGTCCGCAAGGGCTCCGTGATCAGCACGGACCCGGGCTCGGGCACCAAGCGCAAGGCGGGCTCCGCCATCGCGATCGTCGTCAGCAAGGGCTCCCCGGTCGACGTCCCCGACGTGACGGGCGAGTCCGAGGCCGACGCGACCGCCGACCTGGAGGACGCCGGCCTCAAGGTGAAGATCGCCACGACGCGGGTCCACTCCGAGGAGGACAAGGGCGACGTCGCCCAGCAGTCCCCCAAGGAGGGCGAGAAGCAGCTCGCCGAGGGTGACACGGTCACGCTGACGCTCTCCAAGGGCCCGCAGATGGTCGAGGTCCCGGACGTCGAGGGCATGAGCGTCGACGACGCCACGCAGGAGCTGGAGGACGCGGGCTTCCAGGTCGAGGAAGACAAGGGTCTGCTCGGCCTCTTCGGGGACACCGTGAATGATCAGTCCGTGGAGGGTGGCGAGGAGGCCCCCAAGGGGTCGACCATCACCATCGAGATCCGCTGACAGAGAGCGTGGGACCGCGTGACACCCTGAAACGGTGAGCACAAAGTCCCTCAGCACCACGCCCCGCAACCCCGTCGGCGGCCATGTCCCCGTAGCCGGCGGGCTCGCCTCCGTAGGGCTCTCGTACGCCCGTGAACTGAGCGCCGAGGCCGTCCAGGTCTTCGTCGCCAACCCGCGCGGCTGGGCGACGCCGCCCGGGAACCCGAAGCAGGACGAGGAGTTCCGCGCGGCCTGCGCCGCCGAGAAGATCCCCGCGTACGTCCACGCGCCCTACCTCATCAACTTCGGCTCGCACACCGAGGCGACCGTCGAGAAGTCCGTGGAATCCCTGCGCCACTCGCTGCGCCGCGGCCGCGAGATCGGCGCCCTCGGCGTCGTCGTGCACACCGGCTCCGCGACCGGCGGCCGGGACCGCTCCGTCGCCCTGAAGCAGGTACGCGACCGGATGCTGCCGCTCCTGGACGAGCTGACGCACGACGACGACCCCTGCCTCCTCCTGGAGTCGACCGCCGGCCAGGGCTTCTCGCTCTGCTCCCGCACCTGGGACTTCGGCCCGTACTTCGAGGCACTGGACGCCCACCCGAAGCTGGGGATCTGCCTGGACACCTGCCACATCTTCGCGGCGGGCCACGACCTGACCGGGCCGAGCGGCATGCACCAGACCCTCGATCTGCTGGTCGACACCGTCGGCGAGGGCCGGCTGAAGCTGGTGCACGCCAACGACTCCAAGGACGTGGTCGGCGCCCACAAGGACCGCCACGAGAACATCGGCACCGGCCACATCGGCGAGGACCCGTTCCGCGCGCTGATGACCCACCCCGCGACCGAGGGCGTACCGCTGATCATCGAGACGCCCGGCGGCAAGGAAGGGCACGCGGCGGACGTGGCACGGCTGAAGGAACTGAGGAACTGAGGAACTGAGGAAGTGAGGAGCTGAGGAACTGAGGAGCAAGCAGCCCCCTTGAGGAATACCCCCCAGGGGTATACCGTTCTTGTCTGACGGCAGGAACGGCTATCCGACGTTGGGGACTCCTCATGCAGCACGACACTCACGCCGAGCACCAGCACGAGCCCGCGCACCACGACCACGCGCACCACGAGCACGAGCACCACGGTCACGCGCACGGCATCGGCAAGGTCAGCTGGCGCATGGCGGCCCAGGCGACGCTGCACTGCCTCACCGGGTGCGCCATCGGCGAGATCCTCGGCATGATCATCGGCACCGCGCTCGGCTGGGGCAACATGCAGACGATGATCCTGGCGATCATCCTGGCCTTCTCTTTCGGTTACGCCCTGACCCTGCGCGGCATCCTCAAGGCCGGCGTCGATTTCAGGACGGCGTTCCGCGTCGCGCTCGCCGCCGACACCCTGTCCATCGCGGTGATGGAGCTGATCGACAACGGGGTGATCGCGCTCTGGCCGGGAGCGATGGACGCCCACCTCTCGGACCCCATGTTCTGGTGGATCCTCGCCATCGCGCTGGCCGCCGCGTTCGTGATCACCACTCCGGTCAACAAGTGGATGATCGGCCACGGCAAGGGCCACGCCGTGGTGCACCAGTACCACCACTGACCAGCGAAACCAACGAAACCAACGAAGTCGGCAGCGTACGCAGGACTAGAGCTCGGGGCCGTCCCCGGGCTCTTCCTGGTACGAGTACCGCTGCTCGCTCCAGGGGTCGCCGACGTTGTGATAGCCGCGCTCCTCCCAGAAGCCGCGGCGGTCGGCCGTCATGTACTCGATGCCGCGGACCCACTTGGGGCCCTTCCAGGCATACAGATGGGGCACCACGAGCCGCAGCGGGAATCCGTGCTCCGCGGTGAGCAGTTCGCCGCCCTTGTGCGTGGCGAAAATCGTGCGGTCGGAGGCGAAGTCGGCCATCCGCAGATTCGAGCTGAAGCCGTACTCGGCCCAGACCATCACATGCGTGGCATTGGGCGCGGGCGGCGCGATGTCGAGCAGCGCACGCGCGGGCACACCGCCCCATTCGGCGCCGAGCATGCTGAACTTCGTGACGCAGTGCAGATCGGCGACCACGGTGGCGTACGGAAGAGCCGAGAACTCCTCATGCGTCCAGCAGTGCTTCTCGCCGTCGGCGGTGGCCCCGAAGACCCTGAACTCCCAGCGCTCCGGGCGGAACTTCGGCACCGGGCCGTAGTGCGTGACCGGCCAGCCGCGCTGCAGGCGCTGTCCCGGTGGAAGCTCCGGCTCCGCTGCTCTCCGAGATGCGTGATCCGCCGGCTGACCCATGCCTCCATCCTGACAGACCCGGGGCAGTGGACGTGACCAGACGGCCCCCGGCCAAACACCGATTCGGGCAACTCCTACTAAGCGTGCACTTACTGGACGACCTCCGAACACCGGTGCAAGGATGCGCGCTACCTGGCCAGTCAACACACTTGGAAGGAGCCTCTGCGATGCAGGGCGACCCCGAGGTCATCGAGTTTCTCAATGAGCAGCTGACCGCCGAACTGACGGCGATCAACCAGTACTTCCTTCACGCGAAAATGCAGGAGAACTTCGGCTGGCCGAAGCTCGCGAAGTACACCAGGTCCGAGTCGATCGACGAGATGAAGCACGCGGAAGTGCTGACCGACCGGATCCTGTTCCTCGACGGTCTGCCCAATTACCAGCGGCTCTTCCATGTTCGCGTGGGCCAGACGGTCACCGAGATGTTCCAGGCCGACCGGCAGATCGAGGTGGAGGCGATCGACCGCCTCAAGCGCGGGGTCGAGGTGATGCGCGGCAAGGGGGACATCACGTCCGCGAACATCTTCGAGTCGATCCTCGAGGACGAGGAGCACCACATCGACTATCTCGACACCCAGCTCGAGCTGATCGAGAAGCTGGGCGAGCCGCTCTACATCGCGCAGCTCGTCGAGCAGCCGGAGAGCTAAGAGCCAAACACCTTCGGAGAGCTACGCAGCTTCCGGGAGTTCCGCCTCCGGAGCGACCAGCTCGCGAGTGGGGCACGCGCCCCGGCCGAGCAGGGCCTGGATGCGTCGCACGCACGAACCGCAGTCCGTGCCCGCCTTGCAGGCCGACGCTATCTGGCGGGGGGTGCAGGCACCGTCGTCCGCATGCTTCTTCACCTGCTCTTCGGTGATGCCGAAGCAGTTGCAGACGAACATGCGGTTCACCTCCCCGGTGCGTCATCGATCGGGATCGACGGCAGGATCTATCAGTGGTGCCCGTCCCGATTGATCGGTGAGGCTAACCTAACCTTACCCGCCACTCCCTGCTCGCAAAAGCCCCGGATACGCCGGTGAATACCCGGGAACTACTGGTCCCGGTACATCTCCGCGACCAGGAACGCCAGGTCCAGGGACTGGCTGCGGTTCAGCCGCGGGTCGCAGGCCGTCTCGTAGCGCTGGTGCAGGTCGTCGACGAAGATCTCGTCGCCGCCGCCCACGCACTCGGTGACGTCGTCACCGGTGAGCTCGACGTGGATGCCGCCCGGGTGGGTGCCCAGGCCCTTGTGGACCTCGAAGAAGCCCTTGACCTCGTCGAGCACGTCGTCGAAGCGGCGGGTCTTGTGCCCGGACGCCGCCTCGAAGGTGTTGCCGTGCATCGGGTCGGTGACCCAGGCGACGGTCGCGCCGGACGCGGTGACCTTCTCGACCAGCTCGGGGAGCTTGTCCCTGACCTTGTCGGCGCCCATGCGGACGATGAAGGTGAGGCGGCCGGGCTCGCGGTCCGGGTCGAGGCGCTCGATGTACTGCAGCGCCTCCTCCGTGGTCGTCGTCGGGCCGAGCTTGATGCCGATCGGGTTGCGCACCTTGGATGCGAACTCGATGTGCGCGCCGTCCAGTTGACGGGTGCGCTCGCCGATCCAGACCATGTGGCCCGAGGTGTCGTAGAGGCGCCCGGTGCGCGAGTCGACGCGGGTGAGGGCCGACTCGTAGTCGAGCAGCAGCGCCTCGTGCGAGGCGTAGAACTCGACGGTCTGGAACTCGGCCGGGTCGGTGCCGCAGGCCCGCATGAAGTTGAGCGCGTTGTCGATCTCGCGCGCCAGCTGTTCGTAGCGCTGGCCCGAGGGGGACGACTTCACGAAGTCCTGGTTCCAGGCGTGCACCTGGCGCAGGTCGGCGTAACCGCCGGTGGTGAAGGCGCGCACCAGGTTGAGCGTCGAGGCGGAGGCGTTGTACATCCGCTTCAGGCGCTCGGGGTCCGGGACGCGGGACTTCTCGTCGAAGTCGAAGCCGTTGACCGAGTCGCCCCGGTACGTCGGCAGGGTCACGCCGTCGCGGGTCTCGGTGCCCTTGGAGCGGGGCTTCGAGTACTGCCCCGCGATGCGGCCCACCTTCACGACGGGCACGGAGGCGGCGTAGGTCAGGACGGCGCCCATCTGGAGCAGCGTCTTCAGCTTGTTTCGGATGTGGTCGGCGGACACGGCGTCGAAGGCCTCGGCGCAGTCGCCGCCCTGGAGCAGGAACGCCTCGCCCTTGGCCACAGACGCAAGGCGGGCGCGCAGCTGATCGCACTCGCCTGCGAAGACGAGCGGCGGATACGACTCGAGGTCCGCGATCACATCGCGCAGAGCCTCGGCATCGGGGTACTCAGGCTGCTGCGCCGCGGGAAGGTCTCGCCAGGTGTTGCCACCGGTTGCGGTGGTCTTAGCGTTCACGGTCACCTCGTTAACCTTACGGGGTCGGGCCGGGCGTCCAAGCAGGTGCCCAGAAGTTGAGACGCGGGGAGCATGACACCATCCCACCCAGGCCTCCTGACAGAAATCAGCCAATTCCTTCCGTGAGTTTCTCCGGGTGAACGCCTCCCTTCCTCGCCACGCATTCTCGGCGCTACGTTTTAGAGGCCGGGACCGGTCACCCGACCTCTCCGTCCGAGGGGGTCTCGATGGAAGCTGAGCAAGTTATCCGAGAGGCCGTCCGTGACGGCAGGTGGTACTTCGTTCTCACGATCCCCGCGGGGTGGCTTCTAGCGGCGATCCCGGTTTTCCATGCCTCCGCGCGACTGAAATGGCAGAGGCTGCGCAGGGAGGGGACGCTATTCGCCGCGACCGGCGCACTCACCTTCATCGCCGTGTACTTCATCCCCCTGCGCCAGCTGCAGATCTCCCTTGCTGCACTGGGCTCCACGGTCGCTGCCGCCCGTTCGGCGCGGATACGCCACTTCGCCTACACTCTGCCCCACCATGACCCCGAATGGATTTCCCGCGACCGCCGCGAACGCCGCTACAACGCGCGAAAACTGGTGGCTCTCAATCCACATGAGGCTGACGCAAGGCGTATAGGCCACCCCACCAACCGGCCGTCCCGCATTCCGGACCCCCGGGACGGCGGCCTTGTCGACGTAAACAGGGAAACCGTGTATTCCATTTCCCACGGATGTGAGATATCGACGGAAGAGGCGGAGTCAGTGGTGCAAGCCCGAGAGAAGATCGGCCGCTACACGAGCCTCCAGGAGGTGGTGACGCGCGCCGATCTGCGTGACCTCACCGACGTCGCCCTGCGCGAGCACGGCGTGATCTATCCGGATACCGAGGACTGGGACGCCGGATGGCGCAGCCGGTTCGCCCGCTGGAGCCGCTGGCATCTGCGACGCGAAGGATTCCGGTAGGCTGCCGCTCATGTTCGCGCACGCATCGATCCAGAACTGGTGGTGGACCGCTCTCCCGGCGGCCCACTGACTGCGCGTACACCGAATCGCGAAGGCCGCCCGAGGGGCGGCCTTTGTTGCGTTCTGAGGCCGTTCCTCTCCGAGTGAGAAGGAACGACACCGATGCACCTGACCGACCTCCTGTCCGACGACCGCCCGTTCGCCGTGCTCCGCCGCCGCACCCCCGGCCACGACCACGACACGGTCGAGGTCCTGATCGGCTCCGTCGGCACCTACGACCGGCTCGCCGACATCCCCGACGAGGGCCTCGCGCTCATCCCCTTCCGGCAGATCAGGGAGCGCGGCTTCGACGTGCGCGACGACGGCACGCCGCTCGCCGTCCTCACCCCCGACGAGACGTACGAACTCCCGCTCGCCGAGGCCCTGTCGGCACTGCCCGCACACGACGTGCGGGTCGAGGACGGGGCCTTCGACGTGGACGACGACGCGTACGCGGACATCGTCGGGCGGGTCCTGCGCGAGGAGATCGGGCGGGGCGAGGGCGCCAACTTCGTCATCCGCCGTACGTACGAGGGTGCGATCCCCGGCTTCGGCAGGGCGGACGCGCTCGCGCTCTTCCGGCGGCTGCTGGTGGGCGAGCGGGGTGCCTACTGGACGTACGTCGTACACACCGGGGACCGCACCCTGGTCGGGGCCAGCCCCGAGGTGCATGTGCGGATGTCCGGCGGGACGGTCGTGATGAACCCGATCAGCGGGACGTACCGCTACCCGGCCGACGGCCCCACCGCGGACGATCTGCTCACCTTCCTCGCCGACGGCAAGGAGACCGAGGAGCTGTCGATGGTCGTCGACGAGGAGCTCAAGATGATGTGCACGGTCGGCGACATGGGCGGTGTCGTCGTCGGCCCGCGCCTGAAGGAGATGGCCCATCTCGCGCACACCGAGTACGAGTTGCGGGGCAAGTCGTCGCTCGACGCGCGCGAGGTCCTCAAGGAGACGATGTTCGCGGCGACGGTCACCGGGTCGCCGGTGCAGAACGCCTGCCGGGTCATCGAGCGGCACGAGACCGGGGGCCGCGGCTACTACGCGGGCGCCCTCGCCCTCATCGGCCGCGACGCGGGCGGCGCCCAGACGCTCGACTCCCCCATCCTGATCCGCACCGCCGACATCTCCCCCGCGGGCCGCCTGCGCGTCCCGGTCGGCGCCACGCTGGTGCGCGGCTCGGACCCGGCGGGCGAGGTCGCGGAGACCCACGCGAAGGCGGCGGGCGTGCTCGCGGCTCTGGGAGTACGTCCCGGACGGCCCCGCCACGAGGACGTACGCCCCGCACTCGCCGACGACCCGCGAGTGCGGGCGGCACTGGACAGCCGCCGGGCCGGGCTCGCCCCGTTCTGGCTGCGGATGCAGGAACAGACGGCCGAGCTGTCCGGGCACGCCCTGGTGGTCGACGGCGAGGACACGTTCACGGCGATGCTCGCGCACCTGCTGCGCTCCTCGGGACTGGACGTGACGATCCGGCGCTACGACGAGCCGGGCCTGCGGGAGACGGTGCTCGCCCACGAGGGCCCGCTGGTCCTGGGCCCGGGCCCCGGCGACCCCGCGGACTCCACCGACCCGAAGATGACCTTCCTGCGCTCGCTCGCGGCCGACGCCATCAGGAACCACCGGCACGGAGTCCTCGGCGTCTGCCTCGGCCATGAACTGCTCGCCGCCGAACTCGGCCTGGACATCGTCCGCAAGGAGGTCCCGTACCAGGGCGCGCAGACCCGGATCGATCTGTTCGGGCGGCCGGAGACGGTCGGCTTCTACAACAGCTTCGTGGCGCGCTGCGACGACGAGACGGCGGCCGAACTGACCGCGCACGGCGTCGAGGTCAGCAGGGACGCGGCGACGGGCGAGGTGCACGCGCTGCGGGGGCCCGGCTTCGCGGGCGTCCAGTTCCACCCCGAGTCGGTGCTCTCGCTGCGCGGCACGGCGATCGTGCGGGAGCTCCTGTCGGGCGTACTGGTCTAGGGGGCAGGGGCAGGGGCGGGGGCCGCCGGGACCAGCACGTTCTCGCCGCGGCGGCCCTCCCGGTAGTCCAGGACGTTCTGCACCGTGGTGTCGATGATCTGGCCCACCGCGTCCCGGGTGTAGTACGCCTGGTGCGAGGTGACCACGACGTTCGGGAATGTCACCAGGCGGGCCAGGGTGTCGTCCTCGACGACCTGGAGGGACTTGTCGAGGAAGAAGAGCCCCGCCTCCGCCTCGTACACATCGAGCCCGACGCCCGCGAAACGGCCCGCGCGCACCTCCCTGACGAGGGCCTCGGTGTCGATGAGCCCGCCCCGGCTCGAGTTCACCAGGATCGCGTCGTCCTTCATCATCCGCAGCGCGTCGGCGCCGATGATGTGGTGGGTGGCGGGGAGCAGCGGCACATGCAGGCTGATCAGGTCGGCCTCGGCGAAGAGCCGGCCCTTCTCGACGTACTTCATGCCGAGCTCGACGCACGCGGGGTTCTGGGTGATGTCCCAGCCGAGCAGCTTCATGCCGAAGCCGTGCGCGATCCGGGTGAACGCCTCGCCGATCTTCCCGGTGCCGAGCACGCCGACCGTGCGGCCCCGCAGGTCACGGCCCATCAGGCCGTCGAGGCGGAAGTCGAAGTCGCGGGTGCGGTTGCTGGCGCGGACGATGCGGCGGTTGACGGCCATCGCGAGGGTCCAGGCGAACTCGGCGACGGAGTACGGCGAGTAGTACGAGACGCGGGCGACGGTGAAGCCGAGGCGCTCGGCGACCTGGAGGTCGATGTTGTTGAACCCGGTCGAGCGCTGGGCGATCATCTGCGTCCCGCCGGCGGCGAGGGTCTGCAGGACGCGGTTGCCGAGGTCGGCGTTGACGCTGGTGGAGATGATCTCGTAGCCGGCGGCGATGGGGGCGGTGTCCTCGGTGAGGAAGACGTCCAGGCAGCGGACGTCGTGGTGGGCGGCGAAGGCCTTCTCGATCAGCGGCTTCTCGTCGGCCTGCACGCCGAAGGCGAGGATCTCCATGGGGCCGAGTGTAGGTACCGCCCTGGGGGACGGCACCCGGAGGCCGGAGCCTCCGGGGCGCTCCACTCAGCCGAAGAAGACCCCCACCTCGGAGTACAGCTTCGGATCCACGGTCTTCAGCTTCGACGTGGCGTCAGCGATCGGTACCCGCACGATGTCCGTCCCCTGCAGCGCGACCATCTTGCCGAAGTCGCCGTCCCGTACGGCCTCGATCGCGTGCAGGCCGAAGCGGGTGGCGAGCCAGCGGTCGAAGGCGCTGGGGGTGCCGCCCCGCTGGACGTGACCGAGCACGGTCGTCCGGGCTTCCTTCCCCGTCCGCCCCTCGATCTCCTTGGCCAGCCACTCGCCGACCCCGGAGAGCCTGACGTGCCCGAAGGAGTCCTGCGTCCCGTCCTTGAGGACCATCTCGCCGTCCTTGGGCATGGCCCCTTCGGCGACGACGACGATCGGGGCGTACGAGGCCTTGAAGCGCGAGGTCACCCAGGCGCAGACCTGGTCGAGGTCGAAGCGCTGCTCGGGGATGAGGATGACGTTCGCGCCGCCCGCGAGGCCCGAGTGCAGGGCGATCCAGCCCGCGTGCCGCCCCATGACCTCGACGACGAGGACCCGCATGTGCGACTCGGCGGTGGTGTGCAGCCGGTCGATCGCCTCGGTGGCGATCCCCACCGCGGTGTCGAAGCCGAAGGTGTAGTCCGTGGCGGACAGGTCGTTGTCGATGGTCTTCGGTACGCCGACGACATCGATGCCGTACTCGTCGGTGAGCCGGGCGGCGACGCCGAGGGTGTCCTCGCCGCCGATCGCGATGAGGGAGTCGACCTCGTACTTGGCGAGGTTCTCCTTGATCCGGCGGATGCCGTTCTCGACCTTGAGCGGATTGGTGCGCGAGGAGCCGAGGATGGTGCCGCCGCGGGGCAGGATGCCGCGCACGGCCGGGATGTCGAGCCGGACGGTGTCGCCCTCCAGGGGACCGCGCCAGCCGTCCCGGAAGCCGACGAAGTCATAGCCGTACTCCTGGACGCCCTTGCGGACGACGCCCCGGATGACGGCGTTGAGCCCGGGGCAGTCGCCGCCTCCGGTCAGTACTCCGACTTTCTTGGCCGCCATGGAATGTCCCTTCGCCTCAGTGACCTGATGCGAGTCACGCTAATGGTGATCCAGGTCACTGAGGGACGGTGCGGACGGTCAATTCCGTTGCCCCGCAAGGGAGTTGATCAAGCATGTTCACTCGAATGAGGGTCGAATGAGGGCTACTCGTCGTCGAGTCCGCGCTCGATCGCGTACCGCACGAGCTCCACCCTGTTGTGCAGCTGGAGCTTGCCCAGGGTGTTCTGCACGTGGTTCTGCACGGTGCGGTGCGAGATGACCAGGCGCTCGGCGATCTGCTTGTAGCTCAGGCCCTTGGCCACGAGCCGCAGCACCTCGGTCTCGCGGTCGGTGAGCTGCGGGGCCTTCGGGTCGTCCGGGGTGCCCGGCGCCGGATCGGACGCGAGGCGGCGGTACTCGCCGAGGACCAGGCCCGCGAGGCCCGGCGTGAAGACCGCGTCGCCGACGGCCGTGCGGCCCACCGCGTCGGTCAGCTCGGCGGTGGAGGCCGACTTCAGGAGATAGCCGGTGGCCCCCGACTTGACCGCCTCCAGGACATCGGCGTGCTCGCCGCTGGCCGAGAGGACGAGCACCCGCAGGGCCGGGTTGGCGCCGACGAGTTCCTTGCAGACCTGGACGCCCGCCTTCAGGGGCAGGTTCAGATCGAGTACGAGGACGTCCGGCGCGGCGGCCTGCGCGCGGCGCACAGCCTGCTCGCCGTCGCCCGCCGTGGCGACCACGTCGAAGCCCGCCTCCGCGAGGTCGCGGGCGACCGCGTCCCGCCACATCGGGTGGTCGTCGACGACCATGACCTTGACCGCACCCTTGCCGTCCCGGTCGTCCCGCACGTCCTGCCGCTGCTCGCTCATCGTTCCTTTCCTGCCTTCCCCCGTGTGCTGCCCACGTTCTCCGGGCTCCCCGCGATCCGCGGGACCCTCATTTCCACTTCCGTACCCTGCCCCGGCACCGAGATCAGCTCGGCCGTCCCCCCGATGTCCCGCAGCCGCCCCCGAATCGACAGGGCGACGCCGAGCCGCCCCTCGCCCTCGGCCTCCGCGAGGCGGCCATCGGGGATGCCGGGGCCGTCGTCCCGCACCGTCACGATCACCGCGTCCGGCTCGTCCTCGACGAGGATCCAGGCGGCGGCGTCCGGGCCCGCGTGCCGGTGGACGTTGTCCAGGGCGGCGCCGACCGCGGCGGCCAGTTCCCGTGCGGTCTTCGCCGGGAGCCCGACGGGGGCGCCCGGCTCCGAGACGGTCACCTTCGCGCCCGCGTACGGAAAGAGCAGCGAGCGCAGGTCACAGGGGTCGGCGTCCTCCGCGTCCTCGTCGGGCTCCTCCACCGCGCGGACCACGGCCCCCAGCGAGGCGTCCTCCGACACATGGGACGTACGGACCAGGCCGCCCGCCACCAGCGCGCGCAGCGCGACCTCCTGCTCCCCCGCGAGCCGGCCGAGCTCCGCCGCCTCGCCGCCGAGCGCGCTGCCGCGCCGCTGCACCATCGCGAGGACCTGGAGCACGCTGTCGTGGATGTCGCGGGCCAGGCGCTCACGCTCGCGGGTCGCGGCCTCGATCTCCAGGGCGCGGGCGAGGGTGCGCTCGGAGGCGCGGGCCACCTCGACGACGTAACCGATGGCGATGGAGGCGATGCAGACCAGGAGGACGTTGTGCAGCGTGTCCTGGGTGGGCCTGCCGCGCTGCGCGATGTTGGCGACGCCGACGAGTGCCGACGCGAAGGCCGCCCACCGCCAGCCGCCCTTGATCGCGAAGGCGAGCACCGCGCCCGCCGTCCATATCGAGGGCAGCGTCGGGCCGTCGTGCACGATCCGCTGGTGCGAGTCGGCGACCGGCGTGAGCAGGATCCCGGTGATCGCGACGGTCAGGTCGATGACGAGGAACCGCTTGGTGCAGCTCGCGGCGCCCGCGACCTTCGGCAGGGTGGCGAGCGTCCAGCAGACGAGCACCACGTAGTACGCGATGGCCACCCAGGGGCGGTCGAACCGCTCGTACGCGGCGACGAACAGGCCGATCGCGTAGAGCATGGTCAGCACGCGGTAGCCGGTCAGCGCACGCCACAGCGGCTGCTCGACCGACATTCTCATGACGCGTACACGCTTAGCTGTGCTGGTCACGTCCCCCCTTGCCCCTGAGGGCGCCTCTCGGCTCCCCCTCCGCACCGACGCCGCTAGGCGCCGGACCGTTCCTTCTCGGCCACCGCGGCCTTCTTCTCGGCTTCCCTCTCGGCCTTCGCCTCGTCCGCGAGACGGCGCTTCGCGGCGGTCGCGTACTCGTCGACGTACTCCTGGCCGGAAAGCTTCATGATCTCGTACATGACCTCGTCGGTCACCGCCCGCAGGACGAACCGGTCGTGGTCCATGCCCTGGTACCGGCGGAAGTCGAGCGGCTCACCGATCTTGATGCCGGGCCGCATCAGCTTCGGAAGGACCTTGCCGGGCGGCTGGATCTTCTCGGTGTCGATCATCGCCACGGGAAGCACCGGCGCCCCGGTGGCGAGCGCCACGCGGGCCAGGCCGCCGGGCTTGCCACGGTAGAGCCTCCCGTCGGGCGAACGGGTGCCTTCCGGGTAGATACCGAAGAGCTCACCGCGCTCCAGGACCTCGATGCCGCTCTTGATGGCCGCCTCGCCCGCGCCGCGCCCGCCGGAGCGGTCCACGGGGAGCTGGCCGACGCCCTTGAAGAAGGCCGCCGTGAGCTTGCCCTTCACACCGGGTGACGTGAAGTACTCCGCCTTGGCGATGAAGGTGACCTTCCGGTCGAGCACCGCGGGCAGGAAGAAGGAGTCCGAGAAGGAGAGATGGTTGCTCGCCAGGATGGCCGGTCCTTCGGCGGGTACGTTCTCAAGGCCTTCCACCCAGGGCCTGAAGCCGAGCTTCAGCGGCCCTCCGATGGCGACCTTCATTGCGCCGTAGATCAAACCGAGTGCCTCCTGTTATGTGTGGATCAGACCTTAACCCGCTGTAAGCCCAAAGGGCCCGACGGCCCTGGTCGGTGTCAGTCCGGTCGCGTACCGTGAAGTACTCCGCGTAACCCCGCAGCCACATCTCACGAAGGAGACCGAAGTGCCGGTCCTCCCCGGAGCCGAGCCGTACCGCCACGAGGGCGGCGAGGTCGGCGTCCTCCTCTGTCACGGCTTCACCGGATCCCCGCAGTCCCTGCGCCCCTGGGCCGAGTACCTCGCGGAACAGGGCCTGACCGTCTCCCTCCCGCTGCTGCCCGGACACGGCACGCGCTGGGAGGACCTGCAGATGACCGGCTGGCAGGACTGGTACGCGGAGGTGGAGCGCGAGCTGCACGGGCTCCTCGAGCGGTGCTCGGAGGTCTTCGTCTTCGGCCTCTCCATGGGCGGCGCGCTCACCCTGCGGCTGGCCGCGAAGCACGGCGACGCGGTGCGCGGCATCGTCCTGGTGAACCCGGGGAACAAGGTGCACGGCCTCGCGGCGCGCGCGCTGCCGGTCGCCCGCCATCTGGTGCGTACGACGAAGGGCATCGCGAGCGACATCGCCAAGGAGGGCTCGGACGAGGTCGGCTACGACCGGGTGCCGCTGCACGCGGCGCACTCCCTGCGCCAGTTCTTCGCCCGGGTCGACGGGGAGCTGCCGCAGGTGACCCAGCCGCTGCTGCTTCTGCACAGCCCGCAGGACCATGTGGTGCCGCCGGTCGACTCGGCCAGGATCCTCAGCCGGGTGTCCTCGACGGACGTCACCGAGATCCTGCTGGAACAGAGCTACCACGTCGCGACGTTGGACCACGACGCGGACCGGATTTTCGACGAGAGCCTCGCGTTCATCGGCCGGCTCGCCCCCAGTGTCGGCAAGGAAGGGACGGCCTCCGGTGGCTGAGCAGGACCGACGTGAACCGGACCACGACGAGGACCGCGAGCCCGAGGAGAAGGCGACCCCGGAGGGCGGCGTGCCGCTGGACGAGGACGCGGTCTGGCAGGAGATCGTCGCCGGGTACGGCCAGGAACCGGCGGACCCGCCGGGCGCCAAGCCGTTCAAGTCCGTGGAGGACCTGGCGCTGCTCGAGCCCGAGACGAACGAGCCTTCGGAGAAGGACGGCAAGCGGGGCAAGGACTCCGAGGACACCGACGCGTCCGGCACGAAGACACCCCTCGGCGGCTCCGTCTCCTTCGCGCCCGGAGTCGGCGGTCCGCGTGACTACGACGCGCCCGAGGCCTCCGACGACGACCTGGACGCGGACGACGAGGGCCACTTCGTCCCGCCGGAGCCGCCGCCGCTGCCCGAGGCCGACGTGACGGCGAAGTTCGCCTGGCTGGCCGTGATCGGCGGGCCTGTGCTGCTCCTGCTCACCGTGCTGCTCGGCTGGAACATGACGTGGTGGATCGCCACGCTCAGCATCGGCGGCTTCCTCGGCGGCTTCGCCACGCTGGTGACGCGGATGAAGGGTGACGACGACGAGGACGACGATCCGGGGCGCGGCGCGGTCGTCTAACCCCCTTGAGCTGCCGGGATTCTGAGGGCGGCGAGCACGGGCAGATGGTCCGTGGCCGCCCGCAGATCCGCCTCGCTCACCCCGTCGAGCTCCAACGGCACACCGCAGCCGAGCACTTCGACCCCGGACGTCGCGAAGATCGCGTCGATACGCTGATGGGGGTCGCCCGGCGTCGAGGTGTTCTCGCCGCCCCAGGGCGCCGTCGCCCAGCAGTCCCGCAGCTGAGCGGCGAGCCTGCGGAACGTACGCCCCTTGGGGCGGTCGTTCAGGTCACCGCCCGCGACGGCGTGCTCCACGCCCATCCCGGCGAGGCGGTCGAGCAGCATCCCGCCCTGCGCGTACCGCTCGTCGCTCCGCAGGCTCAGATGGCAGCTCAGCACGCCGAGCCTGGCGCCCCCGAACCGCACGACGGCGGTCGCGAAGCCGCGCCGGTGCAGGCCGGGGGTGAGCGGGAGCAGCACGTCCTCGGTCCGCTCCACGGTCGCCCGCAGCGAGCAGAGCAGCGCGGGCCCGGAGGCGGTGGCCCCGCCCGAGAGGATCACCAGATCGGCCGCACGTGCAAGGCGCGCCAGCTTCTTGCGCCACCGGAAGAACCGGGGCGCCTCCTGGACGAGTACGAGATCGGGCTCGCACGCGGCGATGACGCGGGCCAGCGCGTCGGTGTCGTCCCGCATGGACCGAATGTTGTAACTGAGCACCCGGACGACGGCTGAACCGTCTTCACCGGTCCGTGAGTTGGGCAGCGGAGTGATCGCCATGCGGGCCAAGATACGCGCTGGCCGCCTGCGTTGTGGGCAGGCGTTCCGCACGGCGCATGGGGCCTCCCCTGCTCGAGCGGAGCCGAGAGCCTGGGGAAGGGTGGGCACAACGCACCAACGCCGGGCAGCAACGCCGGGCACCGACGCCGGGCACCGACGCCGGGCACCGACGCAGCAAGGCGCCCGCCGCCCCGCAGAGGGGCAACGGGCGCCAAGAAAAAATCACCGAGCAGCGACTACCCCTGCCGAGCAAGGTCAGCGGCACCGACGAGCCCCGCCTTGTTGCCCAGCTGAGCCGCCAGCACCTGCGCATGCGGGCGCCACTCCCCGCCGATCAGCCACCGCCGGAAGGACTTCCGGATCGGGTCGAGGACCAGCTCGCCCTCGTCGGAGAGCCCCCCGCCGACGATGAACGCCGAGGGGTCGAAGAGCGAGGCCAGATCGGCCAGGCCCGCGCCGACCCAGCGGGCCAGCTCACGGTAGGAGTCGACGGCGACAGGATCACCCTGCCGGGCCGCCTCACTGATGTGCTTGCCCTCGATGCCGTCCACCGTGCCGTCGCCGAGCCCGAGGAGGATCTCCGCGGCCTCCGGCGTCGCGTTGGCCCGCTGCCGCCCGTACCGCAGAAGGGCACGCCCCGACGCGTACTGCTCCCAGCAGCCCTGGCTCCCGCAGCCGCACAGCAGTCCGTCCGGCACGGTCCGGATGTGCCCGAACTCCGCGGCGACGCCGAAGCGTCCGCGGCGCAGCTTGTTGCCGATGATGATGCCGCCGCCGAGGCCCGTGCCCAGCGTGATGACGATGACGTCCTCGTGGCCCTGGCCCGCACCGAACCTGTACTCGCCCCAGGCCGCCGCGTTCGCGTCGTTCTCGACGACGACCGGCAGGCCGACCCGCTGCTCGACCTTGTCCTTCAGCGGCTCGTGGCGCCAGTCGATGTTCGGCGCGAAGAGAACGGTGGCGCGCTTGTCGTCGACGTATCCGGCGGCACCGATGCCGACGGCCTCCACGTCGTTCCCCTTGCCGGCCCCCGACACGGCGGCACAGATCGCGTCCACGATGCCGTCGGCGGTCGGCGGCGTGGGCACCTTGTGGGTGTCGAGAATGGTGCCCTCTTCGTCGACCACTCCGGCCGCGATCTTCGTGCCGCCGATATCGACGCCGATGGTGAGTCCCATGTGTCCCTCAGTTTCGGTCGAGCCCCGCTACGGCCAACCGTACCCGAGGGGTGTGTCAGTCCAAGTCGATGTGTTCGCCGGGCCCAGGCCCTTCGTCACGCCGCTCCGGGCCGCCCGCCGAATCGCTCCCGCGGGTCCAGCGGCCCTCTTGGCTCTCGACCGCGGAGCGGTAGGCGGCGAGCAGTTCGTTGCCCGCGGCGGCGAGGTGGTCGAAGACATCGGGGTTGCGCTCGATGACCGGTTCGACGGCGGCCTTCGCCTGCTGGACGACCTGCTTCACCGTCTGCTCGACGGCGCCCTGCGCGACCGCGCCGAGCAGCGGCGTCTGGAGTCCGGACAGCTTCTCGGAGACGGCGTCGACGAGCTTGCGCAGCTCCTCGCCCGCCGATCCCGGCGGTGTCCCGTACTGCTCCCGGCGGCGGGCCTTCTCCGCCGCGAGGTCCTCGGCGCACGCCTTCTCCCAGGCGTCGGCGTCGGTGTCGGCCGCTTCGGGCTCGGGCACTTCGCGCTCGGTGGCATCGCTCATGACGGGCAGACTCCTGCGGAGGGCGGCCGGTGGACCCATGGACCGGGACCATGGACCGGGGACCTATGGATTCGTACTCCCGACGTTACCCGAACGGCGGTAGGCCGTTCACCGTGTACGCGGCCACAGATCCGGGTCGGGCGTGAACCGCACCCGCAGCTCGCCCTCGCGAAGACCGGCGCCCGCGACGGTGCAGCGGCGCAGCGCGGACGGCAGGGTGACGATGCGCCGGAACGGGCCCGCCGTGACGACCAGTTCGTCGCCGCGCCGGATCAGGCCGAGCTCGTCGCGCACGGCTCCGGGGAGCGGGATGTGCCAGACGAGGACGCCGTCGTCGGCGAGGGCGTCGGTGACGGGCCACTCGACCGGCTCACGGGCGGCGCCCGGCGCGGGCACGCCGAGGGCCGCCAGGTCGTCGGCGCCGCTCGGGTCGTGGCCCAGGTGCGGCAGTGTGCGGAGCTCTTCGCCGTACGTCCCCGTCCACTCGGCCAGGGTCTTGCGCTGCTGGGCGATGAGCCCGGCGAGCCAGGTGTCGGTGGTGTCGTCGGGCAGCACGCGGTTGGCGAGGACGGCGTCGGTGCGCAGGCCCTGCAGGGCGAGGCCGGTGGCGGCGGCGCGCACCGCGTCGGCGCCCGCGGGGCCCGGTTCAACGACGAGCCGCACGGTCGTGCCCGGATCCTCGATCACGGCCTGCGCGGCGGCGAGTTCGGCGTCCCAGCGGGCCGCCGTGTCGTACAGCCAGCCGGCGGGCATCGGGACGCCCGCGATGCGGCCGAGCATCGGGCGCAGGGCGCGGGCGGCCTGCCGCTCGGGGGGCAGCAGCCTGCGCAGGTAGCGGCGCAGCTGCTCGGGGAGCGCGAGCAGCGCCAGGGCGCGGGGTGCCGGAGGGAGGTCCACGACCACGGTGTCGTACGCGGCCTGCCCGGCGTCGCGCAGGGCGCGCAGCAGGGCCAGCTCGTCGCTGCCGGGCAGCGGGGTCAGCTCCTCGCCCTCGAGGCGTCCGGCGCCGAGCAGGTCCAGGGCGGAGGCCGCCTTCTTCTGCAGGGCGAGGAGGTCGTCACGGAATGCGTCGCCGGGGGTCAGTCGCCGGACGGTGAGGCCCGGCTCTTCGGCGGTGTCGACTGGGTCGGCGGAGATGAGGAGGGTGCGGGCGCCCTCCCGGGCCGCGGTGAGCGCGGTGGCCTTGGCGACAGTGGTACGGCCTGAACCGCCGGGGCCCGTGACGAGGAGGGTGCGCATAAGGGTGAACGGTACGCCCCTGGCCTGCGGTGCCCCGAAGCGCTTAAGCCCCGGCCTCCACACGCTTCTTCAGGCCCGCCAGAGCCCGGTCGATGATGACCTTCTCCGCCTTGCGCTTGATCATGCCCAGCATCGGGATCTTGACGTCGACGGTCAGCTGGTAGGTGACCTCGGTGGCCTCGCCGGACGGCTTCAGGATGTACGCCCCGTCGAGCGACCTCAGCATCTGGGACTTGACGAGGGTCCAGCTGACCTCGCTCTCGCCGGTCCAGGTGTAGCCGAGCGTCTGGTCGTCCTTGATCGCGCCCGCGTCCATGACGAGGCGGACCTCCTTGGCGCGGCCCTGGTCGTCGGTGGTCAGCACCTCGGCCTTCTTCACCTCGCCCGTCCAGTCCGGGTAGCGCGCGAAGTCGGCGATCACTCCCATGACCTCGGCCGGTGCCGCCTCGATCGTGATGCTCGAGCTGGTGTGTTCCGCCATCGCCGTGGCTCCTCCAGATGCGGTCCGTCAAAGGGGTCATGCAGACGTGTGTGACGCGTGAAGGCTATCGCGCACCGGGTCGACCGCTGTCACCACTCCAGCGACCACGGCCTGCCCGAGCCCGCGAAGTGCCCCACGTTCACACACTCGGTGGCCCCGATGCGCATGCGCCGGGTCAGCGGCTGATGGACGTGGCCGAAAAGTGCGTATCTCGGGCGGGTCTTGTGAATGGCCGCGAGCAGTGCCCGGCTGCCCCGCTCGAAGCGGCGCGCGACGGTGTCGTACACGAGCTCGGGAACCTCCGGCGGGATGTGCGTGCAGAGCACGTCGACCTCGCCGACGGCCTCGATCTTGGCCGCGTACTCCTCGTCGCTGATCTCGTAGGGCGTCCGCATGGGCGTGCGCAGTCCGCCGCCGACGAAGCCGAAGACCCGCCCGCCGATCTCGGCGCGCTGGCCGTCGAGGACGGTGGTGCCGGGCGCCGCGTACTCGGACCACAGGGCCGGTATGTCGACGTTGCCGTATGTGGCGTACGTAGGCGTGGGGAAGGCGGCGAAGAGTTCGGCGTACTGCTTGCGCACCGCGCGCTCGATGGCCGGTCCCCTGTCTATGCCCGCCCACAGCCGCTTGCCGAGCTCCCTGGCCTCGTCGAAGCGGCGCGCGGTGCGCAGCTCGACCAGGCGGTCGGCGTTCTCCTCGCCGAAGAGGTCGGGGAAGATGCCGCGCGAGTGGTCGGCGTAGTCGAGGAAGAGCACCAGGTCACCGAGACAGATGAGCGCGTCCGCGCCCTCGCCCGCGCGGGCGAGATCCTTTGTGTTGCCGTGCACGTCACTGACCACATTGATCCGGAAACCTGGCATGCCGATCACCCTAGAACGAGCGGGCAAAGGTGGGTAGAGGCCTCATGAGCGGGCGGACCTGCGGTTACTTCCGAGTCGTGAGGAGCGTGGCGTACTGTGCGGTTCAGACCACAACGACGTGTGACGCACCGAACATCTGGCCCGGACCCCCTACCGAACAAGCCATACCCATGGGTAACGTCCGGGCAGTCCAGTAGTGCTCCAGTTCAACTTCCCCCCGGGAGCACCTGCCCGATCTTGGACCGCACCGTCGCATCGCACAACGTCGTGGCGCCGGCGCCCTATGTAGGAGCAGCAGTCTTGCGCGAGTTCAGCCTTCCGGCCCTGTACGAGGTCCCCGCGGACGGCAATCTGACCGACATCGTCCGCAGAAATGCCGTGCAGCATCCGGATGTCGCCGTCATCGGCCGCAAGGTGGACGGCACCTGGCAGGACGTCACCGCCAAGAACTTCCTCGCCGAGGTGCGCGCCGCCGCGAAGGGGCTCATCGCCTCCGGAGTGCGCCCCGGCGACCGCGTCGGGCTGATGTCCCGCACCCGGTACGAGTGGACGCTCGTGGACTTCGCGATCTGGAGCGCGGGCGCGGTCACCGTGCCGGTGTACGAGACGAGTTCGGCCGAGCAGATCCAGTGGATCCTGGGTGACTCCGGCGCCGTGGCCATCGTCGTCGAGCTCGACGCGCACAGCGCGGCCGTCGATTCCGTCCGCGACCGGCTTCCCGACCTGGTCGACGTATGGCAGATCGACCGCGGCGGTGTCGAGGAGCTGAACCGCGCGGGCGCCGACGTCCCGGAAGAGACCGTCGACGAGCGCAGCGCGGTCGCCGGCGCCGACGACCCGGCGACCATCGTCTACACCTCGGGCACCACCGGCCGCCCCAAGGGCTGTGTGCTCACGCACCGCAGCTTCTTCGCGGAGTGCGGCAACGTGGTGGAGCGGCTGAAGCCGCTGTTCCGCACCGGCGAGTGCTCGGTGCTCCTCTTCCTTCCCGTCGCGCACGTCTTCGGGCGTCTCGTCCAGGTCGGCGCGCTGATGGCGCCGATCAAGCTGGGCCACGCGCCCGACGTCAAGAACCTCACGGACGAGCTGGCGTCGTTCCGGCCGACGATGATCCTGGGCGTCCCGCGCGTCTTCGAGAAGGTCTACAACTCGGCGCGCGCCAAGGCGCAGGCCGACGGCAAGGGCAAGATCTTCGACAAGGCCGCGGACACGGCGATCGCGTACAGCCGCGCGCTCGACACCCCGAGCGGTCCCTCGCTCGGCCTGAAGATCAAGTACAAGACGTTCGACAAGCTGGTCTACAGCAAGCTGCGGGCCGTCCTCGGCGGCCGCGGCGAGTACGCGATCTCGGGCGGCGCGCCGCTGGGTGAGCGCCTGGGCCACTTCTTCCGCGGCATCGGCTTCACCGTCCTCGAGGGCTACGGCCTGACGGAGTCCTGCGCGGCCACCGCCTTCAACCCGTGGGACCGCACGAAGATCGGCACGGTCGGCCAGCCGCTGCCCGGTTCGGTCGTCCGGATCGCCGACGACGGCGAGGTGCTGCTGCACGGCGAGCACCTGTTCACGGGGTACTGGAACAACGAGGGCGCGACCGAAGAGGCGCTCGCCGACGGCTGGTTCCACACCGGCGACATCGGCACGCTCGACGAGGACGGGTATCTGCGGATCACCGGCCGCAAGAAGGAGATCATCGTGACGGCGGGCGGCAAGAACGTCGCTCCCGCGGTGATCGAGGACCGGATCCGCGCGCACGCGCTTGTCGCCGAGTGCATGGTCGTCGGCGACGGCCGCCCCTTCGTGGGCGCGCTCGTCACGGTCGACGACGAGTTCGTGGGCCGCTGGGCCTTGGACCATGGGAAGCCCGCGGACTCCACGGCCGCGTCGCTCCGTAACGACGCGGATCTCCTTGCGGCGATCCAGAGTGCCGTCGACGACGGCAACGCGGCGGTCTCCAAGGCGGAGTCCGTACGCAAGTTCCGCGTTCTCGCTACGCAGTTCACGGAGGAGTCGGGGCATCTGACTCCGTCGCTGAAGCTGAAGCGGAACGTTGTGGCGAAGGATTACGCCGACGAGATTGAAGCGCTTTACCGGGGCTGACGGTGCGCCCCCTCACCGTGGGGGCTGGTGCTGTCTCGCGACTCCCGGTCGCGGCTGGTTGCTCGCGCAGTTCCCCGCGCCCCTGAAGCCGGGGCTGCGCCCCGCTTCCCAGGGGCGCGGGGAACTGCGCGACCAGCCCATGACGGCAGAAAGCCGCCAACGAACCCCCAGCAGCACCCCCATAGGCGCTACAGAAGTTCCTTGAGCCTCTCCGCCAAGAGATCCCAGCGCCACTTCTCCTCGACCCAGGCCCTCCCCCGCTCCCCCATGCGCTGCCGCAACTCACCGTCGCCGAGCAGGGTGACGATCCTGTCGGCCGCGTCCTCGGGGACGCCGCCGCGGACGACCCACCCCGTCTCCCCGTCGAGGACCGCGTCCGGCGCGCCCCCGGAGTCGCCTGCGACGACCGGAAGGCCCGTCGCCGAAGCCTCCAGGTAGACGATGCCGAGCCCCTCCACGTCGAGGCCCCCGCGCCGGGTGCGGCAAGGCATCGCGAAGACGTCGCCCGCCCCATAGTGCGCGGGCAGTTCCTCCCACGGCACCGCTCCGGTGAAGCGGACCGACTCCGAGACGCCCGTCTCGGCGGCCAGTTTCCGCAGCTCCTTCTCGTAAGGGCCGCCTCCGACCACCAAGAGCACCGCTTCAGGCTCCCGCGCCAGAATCCGCGGCATCGCGAGGATCAGCGTGTCCTGCCCCTTGCGCGGCACGAGGCGGGAGACACACACCACCACCGGCCGGTCGGTCAGGCCGAGCCGGGCCCGGACCGCGTCGCCGCCCGAGCCCGGGTGGAACGTCTTCTCGTCGACGCCGGGCGGCAGTTGGACCATCCGCCCCGCAGCCGCGGGGGTCAGCGCGGCGGCGATCCGGGAGCGCGTGTACTCACCGAGATAGGTGATCGTGTCCGTCGACTCGCCGATCCGGCGCAGGAGTTGCCGCGACGCGGGCAGCTGCGCCCACCCCGCCTCGTGCCCGTGCGTCGTCGCCACGAGCCGCGTCGCCCCCGCCTTGCGCAGCGCGGGCGCCATGAGCCCCAGCGGTGCCGCCGCCCCGAACCACACCGACGTACAGCCGTGTTCGCGCAGCAGCGAGACCGCGCGCCGGGTGACGCGCGGGGTCGGGAGCAGCATCGTCGTGGGGTCGCGTACGACCTTGAAGGGCTGCTCGGCGTCGAAGGCGGCCGTCGCCTCCGCGCCCTCGCGGCCGCGCTTCCAGGTCGAGGCGTAGACGACGAGCTGCTCGGGGTCCAGGCGAAGGGCCATGTTGTGCAGGAACGCCTGGATGCCACCGGGCCTGGGCGGGAAGTCGTTCGTGACGATCAGGGTCTTGTGCATCGTCGCCGACAGTACCGAAAGCCGGGCAAGGCGCCGAACGGCCCCGCCTCTTGGCCCCTTCACCGCCCCGCCTCGTGGCCGATCCACGGCCCCGTCCGCCATCATGGCTCCCGAATCCCAATGAACCGGCTGAAAAGGGGCGTGGTGGCGCGTGGTGCGGATCCTCTCCGTCTGGGTCCTGACCCGGACCGTCCTGCTGCTCTGCGTCCTCAAGGTCCTCACCGCCCCGGGCCCCGACGTGACCAGCGACGTCTGGGTCATCTACCAGGGCTGGTACGAGGTCCTGCGCACCGGCACCTTCCCGCTCGACGACGTCACCTGGCAGTACCCGCCCGCCGCCGCCCTCGCGGTCCTCTCCCCCGCCCTGCTGCCCTTCATCGGCTACGGGACCGCCTTCTTCGTCCTCGCGCTCCTCGCCGACGCGCTGGCCCTCGGGCTGCTCCTGTACGCGGGGCCGCGGCCCGGCAGAACGCTGCGGGGGGCCTGGGTGTGGGTCGTGGGCGTGGCGCTGCTCGGGCCCACCGTGTACGCCCGTTACGACCTGATGGTGACGGCCGTCGCGGTCGCCGCGCTGCTCGCGGGGGCCCGGCATCCGCGCACGATGGGGGCGCTGGCGGGCTTCGGCGCGCTGCTCAAGGTGTGGCCGGTGCTGCTGCTCGTCGGCACTCCACGCGCGCGTGCCACCCGGCGCTCCTGGGGCGCGGCGGCGGTCACGGCCATCGGTGTCGCCCTCGCCTTCCTGGTGACGATGCCGGGGGCGCTCGCCTTCCTGACCTTCCAGCGCGACCGGGGCACCGAGGTCGAGTCGCTCGGCGCCCTCGTCTTCCATGTCGCGCGGCACTTCGGCTGGAGCGGCCAGGTGCAGCTGAACTACGGCTCGGTGGAGTTCCTCGGCCCCTACGTCCCGCTGGTCAGCACGGCGGCGCAGGCGCTGTCCGTGGCGGCCTTCTGCTGGCTGCTCGTGTGGCGGCTGCGGGCGCGCGCCTGGTCGGCGGGCACGGTCGCGGACGCGGCCTTCGTCGCGGTGCTGCTGTTCACGGTGACGAGCCGGGTGATCAGCCCGCAGTACCTGGTCTGGCTGGTGGGGATCGCCGCCGTGTGCCTGGTGTTCCGTACGAGCCGAATGGTGCTGCCCGCCCGGCTCGTCCTCGCGGCCACGTTCGTCACCTTCCTGGAGTTCCCCGTCTGGTTCTCGCACGTGGTGGCCAGTGATCCGCTGGGCATCGCGCTGCTCTTCGTACGCAATGGTCTGCTCGTCGCCGCCGCGCTGCTCGCCTGCCGGAGCCTGTGGCGGCGGACGGTGTCCGAGCCCCGCCTCCAGGGGTGCGACGCGTCCCCCGGAGAGGTCAGCCGAGCTCCGCGCGCAGATACGTACGCCACCGCGCCGTGAACTCCTCCGGAGTGGTGTCGAGGACCTCCTTCAGGGCGCCCTCCACCGCACCCGGCCTCTTCTTGTGCTCGCCGACCTCTTCGTAGAACGCCGTAAGGCGTTCCTCGCCCCACTGGTCCGCGATCATCCGGCAGGCCAGCCACGCCCCTTCGTACGCCTGCGCGAGCTTCCCCGCGTCCCCGCTGAAGCCGAAGTCGCCGTCCTCGGGCAGCGCTCCGGGCAGCCGCTCCTCCTGTACGGCGCGCCTCAGTTCGGGCGCGGCCTGCGCCGCCGTGCGGCCCGTGCCGCGGTAGCCCACCCAGTCGGCGAAGCCTTCGGAGAGCCACAGCGGGGTGGCCGGAGAGGTGTGCGCGCGGGTCGCTACGTGGGTCGTCTCGTGGGTGATGACGACCTGCTTGCCGAAGGCGCCGAGCACGCCGTACGCCTCCGGGTTGACGATGATCCGGTCGGCGGGCGCCTGCCCGGAGCCGCCCGCCTCCCCCGTGGTCACCGCCGCGATCCCCTGGTAGCCGGAGGCGGGTGCCCCCAGCAGCCCCGCCATGCCGTCCAGGGACTTGGGCACCAGGACGACGACCCGGCCGGGCCACTTCCCCCGCCAGGCGTCCCGCACCAAGGGCACCGCACGGTCGGCCATGTCCGCGTACTCCCGCAACTCCGCATCGCTGCGCCCGACGCCCAGGACGAGGCTGTGAGCGCCCCGTACGGACGCGACGGGCCCCTGGTCCCAGAGTTGCTCGGTGGCCTTCTTCGCGGGGCGCTCGGCGGCGACGTACCACTGTCCGTCGCGCTCCCGGAGCGAGAGCGTGCGCGTCGTGCTCAGCGGCGCCGTGTCGTAGCCCTTGATCCGGTAACGCAGCTCGGCGGTCGCCGTGGCCCGCTCGCCGTCCCGGTCGAAGGCGGTCAGGCGGTACCCCCATGAGGCGAGCGGGAGATCACGGAGGTTGTCGTAGGCGTCGGCGGGGCGGCCGGTCGCGCGGTACGCGGCGGCGTCCCGGTCGAGCACCGCCTCCGCGCGCCGCTCGAGCATCCGGCGCACATCACCGGGGGCGGCATCGGGCGCCGAAGGACCGCCGCACCCGACGAGCAGCGCGACGCAGAGCCCAAGCACCCCCGACCCACGCCCGCGACCAGCCATGTTTCAGATCGTACGGGCAGCGGGCGGCGGAGCGCCGGTCAGATCCGCGTCACGGACGACACCGGCATCATGCCCACCGGGTCGTAGCGCACGGCCGCGCCGGGGTAGGGCGCGTGCACGACCTGGCCGTTGCCCATGTACATCCCGATGTGGCTCGCGTCATCGCGGTAGGCCACGAGGTCGCCGGGCTGCGCCTGCGCGAGCGGCACCTGCCGCCCTGCGTACCGCTGCGCCTGCGAGGTGCGCGGCAGGCCGACGCCCGCCTGTGCGTACGACCACTGCGTGAGGCCCGAACAGTCGAAGCCGGAGGGACCGTTGGCCCCCCACACGTAGGGGCGGCCGACCGCCGAGCGTGCGGCGGCCGTGGCGGCCGCGGCCCGCGCCGACGCGGGCACCGCGGCGCCGAGGTCGGGCAGCTCACCGCGGCCCGAGCGCGACGCCCTGTCGTACGCGTCGCGTTCGTCGGACGGCAGCGAGTTGAGCAGCCGCCGCGCCTTGGCGAGCTTGTGCTCGACGGTGCGCTTGTGGCGGGCCACGGCCTTGCGGCTCTCCTCGAGCTCGGCGAGTTTGCGGGTCGCCTCCGTGCGCTCCTGGGCCAGGGCGCGCTGGGCCTTGTGCAGATCGGTCAGCTCATCGGCCTGCCGGGCGCCGATGCGGTCGAGCGCCGCCGCCTTGTCCAGATAGCCGTCCGGGTCGGAGGAGAGCAGCAGGGCGAGCGAGGGGTCGATGCCGCCGGAGCGGTACTGGGCCCCGGCGAGCGCGCCCAGCGCGCCGCGCATCGTGTTGATGCGCTCCTGGCCGCGGGCGACGCTGTCCTTGGCGATTCGGACCTGCTCGCGCAGCTTGTCCGCGCGCTCGTCGGCCTTGTTGTACGACTCGGTGACCTGCTCGGCCTGCTCGTAGAGGCGGTCCACCTTGGCCTTGGTGTCGGACGGAGTGTCCTGCGGCGCGGCGCCCGCCGGTGCGGCGCCGAGGGCGGCGGCAGCGGTGGCCGCCGCGACGGAAAGAACGGTGACGCGGGTGCCACGCGCACCCCGGTCGGGTCCGGAATCTGCGGGACGACGATGGGATCCCAAGGGAAGCCGCTCTCCTCTTCCGCTGACGCCCCCGACGGTCGGGGAATGCGCGCGACATTGACGTCCTCCCCGGCACGGCGGCCGAGGCTCCGGCCTGCCGACCCGCGTCGCGGACCGGCTTCCGGCGGGTTCCTGCTTCACGGGCCCCTGCCGGACGCTGTGTTCCGGTCTTACGCGAGCCTCCACAGGCGTCACTTCCCGCCCGTCCGGCGGTAGATCCGTCGGCCGGGGCTGACGGACAGCGCGCAAGCTATCACGCAGCGCGACGCGGATCGCCTGTGCACAGCCGGACGCCCCGCCATCGACGCAGGTCGAGGACGGGGCGTTGAGTCAGCGGTAGTTGGCGGAATTCGCCCGTTCGGGCGGCATGCCGGTCGTTTCAGATGCGGACCGCCGGACGGGAATCCGACCGGAAATCAGATGCGGACGCCGAACTGGAAGGACCCGATGGTCGACATCGACTCGTAGCGCACCACGGCGCCCGGCTTCGGGGCGTGGAGCACCTGGCCGTTGCCCGCGTAGAAGCCGACGTGCGCGAGGCTGTTGAAGAACACCAGGTCGCCGGGCTTCAGCTCACCCCGGCCGATCTTCGTGCCGTCGTTCTGCTGGGTGTAGGTGGTGCGGGTGATCTGCACACCGGCCTGGTTGTACGCCCACTGCGTGAGGCCGGAGCAGTCGTAGGAGTTGGGGCCGCTGCCGCCGGAGACGTACGGCTTGCCGAGCTGGGTCGCGGCGGCGCTCAGGGCGGCCTGGCCGCGCTGCGAGGCCGGGACCTCCTTGCCGAGGTCCACGCGGTCGCCGGCGTCGCGGCTGGCGCGCTGCTCCTTGGCGGCGAGCTCCGCCTTCTCCTCGGCGGTCAGGGTGTTGAGCAGCTTCTGGGCTGCGCCGAGCTTGCTCTGGACTTCCTTCTTCTTCTTGCCCAGTTCCTTGCGCGTGTCGGCGAGGTCCTTGAGCTTGTCGGAAGCCTCCTTGCGCTCCTGCGCGAGGGTCCGCTGCTTGTCCTGGACCTTCTGGAGCGCCTCGACCTGCTGACTGCTCAACTGGTCCATGGTGGACGCTTTGTCGAGGTAGTCGTCCGGGTCGGCCGAGAGGAAGAGCTGGACGGAGGGGTCGATGCCGCCGGAGCGGTACTGCGCGCTGGCCATCGAACCGAGGCCGCTGCGCAGGTCGTTGAGGTCCCCCTGGCCGCGCGCGACCTTGTCCTGAAGCTCGCCGATCTCCTTCTCGAGCTTCTCCTGCTTCTCCTTGGCGCCGTTGAACCGGTCGGTGGCCCGGCCCGCGTCCTCGTAGAGCTTGTCGACCTTGGACTTGACCTCGTCCTTGCTCGGCTTCTCGCTCGGCGATGCGTTGGCGGCCTGCGAGGTGAGCGCCACGGCAGCGGCGGCGGTCGCGGTGAGCACGGTCACGCGGGTGCGGCTCGGCTGCTTGGGTCGACGGTGGGACGCCACGAAGGCGGCTCCTTCTTCCTCCAGCCGCCTACCGAAACCCGGTGGGCGGGTACCACCGCTGTCACCCCGGATGGGTGATCAACCGAGCGGAGGTTCGAGGCGAGACCTTAGTGACCTTCTTGTGATCAGTTCAAATCCTGACCAGCAAAAAGTCGCCGGTCGGGCGCATTCTTTACCGTTGACGCACAGGCGGTGATGGGCACTTGACGCTACGTTGCGTAAGCGTCGCCCCAATTCGGGCATAGGGCACAGGAGTTACTCAGGCACCCTTAGCTCCACAGAATCGGGCGTACGGTCAGCCGCGCGAGAGCCGCTTCAGGAGGACGACCGAAGCGACCGGTCGCGCCCCCGCCTTCGCGATCCCGTCGGCCACTTCGCGGTCGGTCGAGACGACGACCACGGGGCGCCCGGGAGGCTCGGCGCGCACCAGCTGGCGGATCAGTTCGTCCGCGGTGACGCCCGGCTTGGAGAACAGCACCCGTACTCCGCGCGGCGGCGCGAGCAGGACGGGCGCGGCGAGTTCGGCCCCGTCGAAGACGCAGGTCACCTCAGCGCCGGTCTGGGCGGCGAGCTGCGAGAGCGAGCCGAGCAGGCGGAGGCGCTGCTTCTCCAGGGGCATCGTGGGATAGCCGGTCTTGGTGACGTTGTAGCCGTCCACGACCAGGTGCGCCTGCGGCAGCGCGAGCAGTTGGTCGAGGATGGCCGGATCGTTCTCGGAGAGCGCGCGGGCCGCGATGTCCTTCGGGGTCATCCGCCCCGGCTCGACGGCGTCCACGGTCTCGGCGGGCCGCACCGACACGGGCGGCAGGGCGAGTTCACGGCGCAGCCCCTGAGTGGCCTCCAGGACCGTGTCCAGGAGCAGCCGCACCCGCATGTCCTCGACGCTGCGGCCCTCGCGCGCCGCCCTGCGGCTGGCCTCGAGCGCCGCCTCGGTCTCGCCGAGCCGGGCCTTGAGCCGCCGGGTCTCGCTCTCGGCGGCGGAGACCTGCGCCTGGACCTCGGCGCGTACGGCGTCGGCGTCGGCCGCCGCCTTGCGCAGGGCCGCCTCGCCGCGCTTGACGTCGCTGAGCGCGCCGCGCAGCTTGCGATGCATCGATTCGGCTTCCTTCTTCGCCGACTCGAGCTCCGCGCGCAGCCGTTCCGTCTCGGCCTTCGTCTGGCCGCGGGCCGCCGCGAGCTCCTCGCGCAGCCGCTCCAGCTCGGCCCGCGTCTCGTCGTCGACGCGCTCGGCGTCCGCCCGCTGGGCCTCCTCGCCCGCGGCGGTCACCAGCTTCACCCAGCCGGTGGGGCGCAACACATAGGCCGCGGCCGCCACGTCGAGCGGGTCCGCGGCCGGGGGCGGTGAGCCCGCGTCCAGGGCGCCGGTGAGCTCGGGCTGCGCCTCTCTGAGACGTTCGCCGATGCGCTGCCGGAAGAGCGGATCGCCCTCCAGGGCGGTCGCCATCGCGTTGCCCGCGAACTTCGTGCGCCGGGTCGGTGTGAAACGGGCGTACTGCCGAAGCTGTGCGGGCAGTTCGCTCACCGTGAGTCCGCCGAACCCGTCCGAGACGATCTGGACGACCCGGCGGCGCACCCCGTCGGGCAGCGGGCGGTCGAGCACCTCAGCGGCGCCGTCGTCCGGCTCCCCGCTCGCGCTCTCCACCATCGCTCACCCCACTTGCTGTGCGGGGCCCGCTCCCTCAGGAGCCGGCGCCCGGCCTGTCCACGAGTTCCACCTTGTCCACCGCGTTGCACCAGCGGCAGCGCACCGACTCGATGGTCTCACTGACCACCTCGCGTTCCTCGACGTTCGACTCACCGGCCAGGTCGAGGTGCACATATTCGACGACCTTCGACGAGCGGGTCACGTCGAAACGCGTGAGGTTGCCGCAGAGCGTGCAGCGCCACCGGGTGGTGTCGGTCGGCAGAGGAACCGTCATCGTGGCTGTATCGCTTTCCTTCGGGATTCCATGGTGCGCGGTGCCCGTAACCCTAAGGCCTGTAAGGGTCTCCATGCGGCGGCGTCCACGGCGGCGAGGCGGTCTGTGCGGGTAGCGTCCGTTACGTCATGCTCTGTTCATGATCACCACATGGGGTGCGACGGCGGTCCGGCTGGTCAGGGGCCAGTCGGCCCCGGTGACGTACGGCCTGATCGTCGTCTGCTGTCTGGTCTTCGCGATCTCCCCAGTGTCCGGGCTCAACCCCGTGTACGGCACCGGCGACGAGCTGCTCGCCGCCCAGCAGGACTACTTCGCGCGGTGGGGCGTGGTCCCCTCGGAGCTGATCAGCGGGGTGCCGCGCGCCGCGCTCGCCCCGGCCACCGCGCTCTTCGTGCACGGCAGCTGGCTGCATCTGCTCGGCAACATGCTCTTCCTCTACGTCTTCGGGGCAATGGTCGAGGAGCGGATGGGGCACCTGCAGTTCGCGCTCTTCTACCTCGGCTGCGGCTATCTCGCCCTGCTCGCCTACGCGGCCGCGCACGCCGGCTCCGACCAGACCCTGGTGGGCGCGTCGGGGGCGATCTCGGCGGTCCTCGGGGCCTTCCTGCGGCTCTTCCCCAAGGCGCGGGTCACCAGCCTCTTCCCGTTCCTCTTCTTCCTGCCGCTGCGCTTCCCCGCCTGGGTGGTGCTGCCGTTCTGGGTGACACTGCAGTGGCTCGCCGCGCTCCAGGGCGGGCAAGGTCCCGGCGTCGCCTATCTGGCCCATCTGGTGGGCTTCTCGCTGGGCTTTCTGTACGCGTGGGTGCGCTATGGCCGGACGGATAGAGTGAAGAAACCAGCACCGGCCACCGAGGGAGACAGCCAGCCGTGATCACCGCGATCGTGCTCATCAAGACCAGCGTGGACCGGATCCCGGAGATCGCCGAGTCGATCTCCGCCCTCGAGTGCGTCAGCGAGGTCTTCTCCGTCACCGGCACCTACGACCTGATCGCCATGGTGCGCGTCGGCCGCCACGACGACCTGGCCGATGTCATCCCCGGCAAGATCAGCAAGATCCCCGGCGTGGAGGCGACGGACACGCATGTCGCGTTCCGTACGTACTCGCAGCACGACCTGGAGGCGGCGTTCGCGATCGGCCTCGACTCCTAGCCGTGTCGCCTGGATGAGGGTTTCTTCATCCGCGGCTCATGCTGCTGCGTACGGCGGCGGGCGGCCCGGAGGTGACGGTGCTGCGCGGCGGGGATCTGACGCTGGATCTGCGGACCCGCAGGGCGCGTTCGGACGAGCGGACGGTGGACCTGACGGCACGTGTGGGGTACCGGCTTCCGGGACAGAGCCCCCCATAGGTCCGGTGAACTTCCTTTCATCTACGGCTCATTGAGGGCTCACGGCGCCGCACCACGCTGAACGGCGTGACCCTGAACCCGCGCCAAGGCATCACCCTCTGCGACCGGCGTGATCAGCAGCGACACCCTCTTCGGCACCCTCGGCGACGAGACCGTCTGGCTGCTGATCTGCGCTTCCGTGCTCGCCGCCGCCGTGGCCCGCAGCGGCCTCGCGGGACGGGCGGCGGCCTTTCTGGTCACCGGGGCGCGCAGCGTACGGCAGTTGACGCATCTGACGACGGCGGCCCTGGTCGTGACGGCCTTCGCGGTGCCCGCGACCTCCGGGCGCGCCGCGCTCGCGCAGACTCAGGCCCCGGTGGTGTCCGGCACGCAACGCCCGTCCTCGGTGCGGTAGTTCCAGCGCGCGCCGTCCGCCACCAGCTCCTTGACGGCGCGCACGAAACGCTCGACGTGCTCGTCCGGGGTGCCCGCGCCGAAGCTCACCCGGATCGCGTTCAGCGACTTCTCGCCGGGCGCGGCCTCGGGAGCGCCGCACTCGCCCTGGGTCTGCGGGTCGCTGCCGAGCAGGGTGCGCACCAGCGGGTGGGCGCAGAAGAGACCGTCGCGTACGCCGATGCCGTACTCGGCGGAGAGCGCGGCCGCGAAGTGCGAGCTGTTCCAGCCCTCGACCACGAAGGAGATGACGCCGACGCGCGGGGCGTCGTCACCGAAGAGCGAGAGCACCTTCACCGCGGGCACCTCGGCGAGACCCTCGCGGACCTTGGCGATGAGGTGGTTCTCGCGGGCGACGAGCTCGTCGAAGCCCGCCTCGGTCAGCGCCTTGCAGGCGGAGGCGATGGAGTACACGCCGATGACGTTCGGCGAACCGGCCTCGTGCCGCGCGGCGGTGTCGTGCCACTCGACGTCGACGCCGCCGTCCGTGCGCCGCGCCACCTTCCGCGAGGCGCCGCCGCCGGCGAGGTACGGATCGGCTTCCCGCAGCCAGTCGGAGCGGCCCGCGAGGACGCCCGAGCCGAAGGGCGCGTACAGCTTGTGACCGGAGAAGGCGACCCAGTCGACGTCCAACTCGCTGACGGAGACGGGGTGGTGGGGCGCGAGCTGCGCGGCGTCGAGCACGATACGGGCGCCGTGCGCGTGGGCGGCGGCGGCGAGTTCCTTGACCGGCCACAGCTCACCGGTGACGTTCGACGCACCGGTCACGCAGACCAGGGCGGGCCCAGTGGGGCCTCCCCTGCTCGAACGAAGTTGAGAGCTTGGGGAAGGGTCGCGGTCGGCGAGGGCGCGCTCGAGGGTGGCGACGGCCTGGTCGGCGGTGCGCGGGGCGTTCAGGTACGTCACACGGGCGTCGCGCCAGGGCAGCAGCGAGGCGTGGTGCTCGGTCTCGAAGACGAAGACCTGGCAGTCGGCCGGGAGCGCGGCGGCGAGCAGGTTGAGCGAGTCGGTGGTCGAGCGCGTGAAGACGACCTGGTCGCCCTCGCGGCAGTCGAGGAACTCGGCGACGGCGACCCGGCTGTTCTCGAACAGGTCGGTGGAGAGCTGCGAGAGGTACCCGGCCCCGCGGTGCACGCTGCCGTAGTACGGCGCGTACGCGGCCACGTCGTCCCACACCCGCTGCAGGGCCGGCGCGCTCGCCGCGTAGTCGAGCGCGGCGTAGGTCACCTCGCCACCGGTGACGAGCGGCACGGTGACGTCACGGCCGAGGACGGCGAGGGGGGCACAGACGGACGAGTCGGCGGCAACGGCGGAAACAGACATGGCGAACTCCCGTGGGAAGGCAGGCGAGTTCACTGCGTCGACGCCCGTGCGGCACGCAGGGCGGTGCAGTGATGAAGAGAAAAGGGGGGTGCGGAAAAGGGGCCGAGAAGCCCTATCGCATTCGCTTGCTCACGAGACTGCTCCCTTGAGGACCAGGACCCCAGGGATGCGACACTCATCGAGTGCGCAGGGGTCCGCGCTTGCCATACGCCTTGCTGCGTACGACCTGGTCTTCACCCGGGGCACCCCGCCACGGACGGAGGGTTGCCGGACAGCGAGCCGGGGCCTAATCGCTGTCACTCATGACCTGTTGAGCATCTTGCCACACGATCTTCGACGCGCAAGGCGCAGTCCAGAATCCGGACTGCGCCTTGCGTCACACCTGTCGGCCGCCTCAGCGGTTGCTGGCCGCCACCCAGCGCTCCAGGGTCCGCTTCGCGGCCCCCGAGTCGATCGACTGCGCCGCCTTCGCCATACCGGCCCCGATCTGCGCCGCGAGCGGCTCGTCGGTCGGGTCGAGGGCGACCAGGGCCGCCGCCGCGTTCAGCAGCACGGCGTCCCGCACGGGCCCCGTCTCACCGTCGAGCAGCCGCAGCGCGACATCCGCGTTGTACGAGGCGTCGGCGCCCCGCAGCGCCTCGATGGGCACGAGGTCGATGCCGACGTCCCGCGGGTCGAAGGCCTCCTCGCGCACCTGCCCGTCCCGCACCACCCAGACCCGGGACGTCGAGGTCGTCGTCAGCTCGTCGAGGCCGTCGTCACCGCGGAAGACAAGCGACGAGTTCCCGCGCTCGGCGAAGACTCCGGCCACGACGGGGGCCATCCGGGCGTCGGCGACGCCGACCGCCTGGGAGCGGACCTTGGCCGGGTTGGTGAGCGGGCCGAGGAGGTTGAAGACGGTCCGGATCCCCAGCTGGCTGCGCGCCGCGCCCGCGTGCCGCAGCGCCGGGTGGAACTTCACGGCGAAGCAGAAGGTGATCCCGGCTTCCTCGGCCACCTCGACGACCCGGTCGAGCGACAGCTCCAGGTTCACCCCGAGCTTCTCCAGTACGTCGGAGGCGCCCGAGGCGCTGGAGGCCGCGCGGTTGCCGTGCTTGACGACCTTGGCGCCCGCGCCGGCGATGACGATCGCGGACATCGTGGAGATGTTGACGGTCTTCGCGCCGTCACCGCCGGTACCGACGATGTCGACGGTCCGCCCCGGCACCTCGATGAGATTGGCGTGCTCGTACATCGCGCGTACGAGACCGGAGATCTCCTCGACCGTCTCGCCCTTGGCCCGCAGCGCCACCACGAAGCCGGCGGTCTGCGCGTCGGTGGCCTCGCCCCGCATGATGCGGTCCATGGCCCAGGCGGTGTCGTCGGCGCTCTGGTCGCGCCCGTCGAGCAGTCCGTTCAGTACGTCGGGCCAGGAACGGCCCGCCGCGGTGTTGCCTCCTGCGGGGGTCACAGCGCTCATCTGCCGCTCCTGAGTTCGTATAAAGGGGCCAGGGACACCCTATCCAGGTCCGGGGACGGCAAAGAGCCCCGTCCGCGCAATGGACGGGGCTCTTGCCGTGGCGACCTTGTGGTCAGAGCTCGATGAGCTCAGGGATCAGTGGTGGCCGTGGCCGCTCGTGATCTCCTTGTACTCCTCGACGGTGGGCTTGGGGATCTGGCTTTCCTCCCCGTAGTAGCCCTTCGAGAGCTTGACCCGGAGCTTCTGCGAACCGGTCACCTTGCGCTTGACGCCGTTCTCGTCGACCAGCGGGCCGATCTCGACCGGCTTGTACTGCTCGTGCGCGGTGAGCGTGTGCAGCTGCTCCTTGTTGAGCGGCTCGTGGACCTCGATGAACTCGCCGTGCGGCAGGCGCTTGATGATGCCGGACTCGCGTCCGTGCAGCACCTTGTCCCTGTCACGCCGCTGCAGCCCCAGGCAGACCCGCTTGGTGATGATGAACGCGAGGACCGGGAAGACGAAGAAGGAGATCCGCACGAACCAGGTGATCGAGTTGATCGACAGGTGGAAGTGCGTGGCCCACAGGTCGTTGCCGCCGCCGATGAGCAGCACGAAGTACCAGGACAGCCAGGCGACGCCGAAGGCCGTACGGGTCGGGGCGTTGCGCGGGCGGTCCAGGATGTGGTGCTCGCGCTTGTCCCCGGTGACCCAGGCCTCGATGAACGGGTAGACCGCGATCGCCACCAGGACCAGCGGGAAGATCACCAGCGGGATGAACACACCCAGGACGAGCGTGTGACCCCAGAGGTTGATCTCCCAGCCCGGCATGAAGCGGATCAGGCCTTCCGAGAAGCCCATGTACCAGTCGGGCTGGGCTCCGGTGGAGACCTGGTCCGGACGGTACGGGCCGAGCGCCCAGATCGGGTTGATCGTGGCGATCGCCGCGATGGCCGTGATGACACCGAAGACCAGGAAGAAGAAGCCTCCGGCCTTGGCCATGTAGACCGGGAGCAGCGGCATGCCGACGACGTTGTTGTTGGTCTTGCCGGGGCCCGCGAACTGCGTGTGCTTGTGGAAGAAGACCAGGATCAGGTGCGCCACCACGAGGCCGAGCATGATGCCGGGCAGCAGCAGGATGTGCACCGAGTAGAACCGGGCCACGAAGTCGGTGCCGGGGAACTCTCCGCCGAACAGGAACATCGACAGGTACGTACCGACGATCGGCACGGACAGGACCGCGCCCTGCATGAAGCGGACACCGGTGCCGGAGAGCAGGTCGTCCGGGAGCGAGTAACCGGTGAAGCCGGTGAACATGCCGAGGACGAGCAGCGTGAAGCCGAACAGCCAGTTGACCTCACGCGGCTTGCGGAAGGCGCCCGTGAAGAAGACGCGCATCATGTGCACGAACATCGCGGCGATGAAGATCAACGCGCCCCAGTGGTGGATCTGCCGGATCAGCAGACCACCGCGCACATCGAAGCTGATGTGCATGGTCGAGTTGAACGCCTCCGACATCAGCTGTCCCTGCAGCGGGACATAGGTGCCGTGGTACTCCACCTCGTTCATCGACGGGTGGAAGAACAGCGTCAGATACACACCCGTGAGGATGACGACGATGAAGCTGTAGAGGGCGATCTCACCGAGCATGAAGGACCAGTGGTCCGGGAAGATCTTGCGCATGTTGGACTTGGCCAGGGAGTAGATCCCGAGCCGGCCGTCCGCCCAGTCGGCGAGCCGCTCACCGGCGGGCGCCTCCTTCTTGCGCTTGTCGCTTGCCGAAGTGCTCATCCGCGCTCCCAGAATGCAGGACCGACGGGCTCTTCGAAGTCGCCGAGCGCCTCGAGGTAGCCCTCGTCGTTCACGCCGATGCGCAGCTGCGGCAGTGCGTGACCGGCCGGGCCGAAGATCACTCGGGCACCGTCGGAGAGGTCGAAGGTTGACTGGTGGCACGGGCAGAGGACGTGGTGCGTCTGCTGCTCGTACAGGGAGATCGGGCAACCCACGTGGGTGCAGATCTTGGAGTAGGCGACGATGCCGTCGTGCGACCAGTCGAGCTCGCGCTTGTCCTTGATGTTGTCCGGCTGGATCCGGACGATCATCAGGGCCGCCTTGGCGATCTCCGTCTGGAAGCCGTGGTCGTGCTCCTCCAGGCCCTCGGGCTTGGCGAAGGTCAGCGATCCGACCGCGACGTCCGCCGGGCGCAGCGGCTCGTTCGTGTTCATGTTCACGAGCAGCTTGCCCTTGCCCCAGAGCGTGTGCCGCAGCTTGTCCTCGGGCAGCGGACCGAGGTCACGCAGCAGGACGAGGCCGGTGAGCGGCACCATGGCGAGCGCACCGAACATCGTGTTGCGGATCAGCTTGCGGCGGCCGAACTGGGACTCCTCGGTGCCGGTCTTGAAGTCGTCCATGACCTTGGCCCGAAGCTCGGGCGAGGCCTCGATGGCGTGCCGCTCGTCGGCGATCTCCACGTCGGACATCAGGGTGCGGGCCCAGTGGACCGCTCCCGCGCCGATGCTGAAGAGGGCGATGCCGAGGGTCATGCCCAGCGCGAAGTTGAGCGCGCTGATGCGGCCGATCGGGAAGATGTAGACGCTCTGGTCGACCGGGAAGGCCACGAACGCGGCGATGAAGCCGACCGTGGACAGCATCGAGAGCAGGAACAGGAAGGCGACTGTGCGCTCGGAGCGCCTTGCGGCCTTCTCGTCGATGTCCTGGACGCGATGCTGATGGGGCGGCAGCCCCGGGTCGGCGAACGGGTTCTCCTCGTCCGCGACCGCTACCGAGGTGTGCTCGGTCTCCTGCACGCTGGGCAGGTTCTCTTCTGGATTCTCTTGGCTACTCATGACTTCTTGGCCTTTGCGGTCCGAGCGGCGACCCACACGGCGACCGCGATCAGCGAGCCGAGGCCGAAGATCCAGCCGAACAGGCCCTCACTGACCGGTCCCAGACCGCCCAGCGAGAGACCACCGGGGCTCTCGGTCTCTTCGCCGTTGACCGCGTCGACGTACGCGATGATGTCCTTCTTATTCTTCTCCGGCATGACCGTGTCGGGGAAGGACGGCATGTTCTGCGGGCCGGTCTGCATGGCCTCGTAGATGTGCTTCGGGGAGACATCCTCCAACGACGGTGCGAACTTGCCGTTCGTCAACGCGCCGCCTTCACCGGTGAAGTTGTGGCACTGCGCACAGTTGGTGCGGAACAGCTCGCCGCCCTTGGCGATGTCCGCCCCTTCCGGGCTGTACTGCTTCTCGGTGGGGACGTTCGGCCCGGCGCCCAGCGAGGCGATGTACGCCGCGAGCTGGTCGACCTGGGCCTGGTTGTAGATGGCCTTCTTCTTCGGCGCCTGGGCGCCCGGCTGCTGGAGCGGCATACGGCCGGTGCTGACCTGGAAGTCAACAGCGGCGGCGCCGACGCCCACCAGGCTCGGACCGTCGGAGGACCCCTGACCGCCGGTTCCGTGGCAGCTGGAGCAGCCAACGGCGTAGAGCTTCTTGCCTTCGTCGATGGCAAGGGACTGGGCGGTGTCGTCGGCCTGCGCCTTGTCCGCGGGTGCGAACGCGGCGTACAGCCCCCCGGTGGCCGCCAGCGCGAGGAGTAGTACGACGACCGCCGCCAGCGGGTGGCGTCGTCGTGCGGAGAGCTTTTTCACGGATTACCCCGGTGTCAGGATCTTCTGCGTCGATGCTTCGGAATGGTTCGGGTTCGGGCCCGGCTACTTGATCATGTAGATCGTGGCGAAGAGACCGATCCACACGACATCGACGAAGTGCCAGTAATAGGACACGACGATGGCTGCGGTCGCCTGCTCATGGGTGAACCTCCTGGCCGCGTAGGTGCGACCCAGGACCAGCAGGAAGGCGATGAGGCCGCCTGTCACATGCATGCCATGGAAACCGGTGGTCAGGTAGAAGACCGAGCCGTACGGGTCGGAGGAGAGCGAGAGCCCATCCTTCTTGACCAGCTCGGTGTACTCGAAGACCTGACCGCCGATGAAGATCGCACCCATGATGAAGGTGACGATGAACCACATCCGGAGCTTCTTCACGTCACCGCGCTCGGCGGCGAATACGCCGAGCTGGCAGGTGAGGGAGGAGAGCACCAGGATCGTGGTGTTCGTCGCCGAGAACGGGAAGTTGAGGGCCGAAGCCATTTCCTTCCAGTGATCAGGACCTGTCACCGATCGCAGGGTGAAGTACATCGCGAAGAGGGCCGCGAAGAACATCAGCTCGGAACTGAGCCAGATGATGGTTCCGACGCTGGTGAGGTTCGGCCGATTGACCGGCGGGTGCGCGTGCCCGGTATCTACTGTCGTTGCTGTCGCCACGACCGACATTATGTCGGTCGCTTATCCCGCCCTCACCCCGGGGGGTGCCGTTCGGAGTGTCTACGGCGTGTGTCCTGCCCGTATGGCCCATCGAAGGGCTGTCCGAACCGCTGTTGACGGGGTGTTCGGAGGAGTAGCATCCGCGCATCGGTCCCCGGCCGAGAGCCCCTCAACAAAGCGGAGGAACAATGCAGCCGACCGCCACGGTGCTGGTCTACAGCGACAACGCGAGCACCCGCGAGCAGGTCCGGTTGGCCACCGGACGCAAGCCGGCTGCGGACGTTCCCGCGGTCGAGTTCATCGAGTGCGCGACGCTGCCCGCCGTGCTGAAGGAACTGGACCGGGGCGGCATCGACGTCTGTGTACTCGACGGCGAGGCCAAGCCCGTGGGCGGCATGGGCGTCTGCCGTCAGCTCAAGGACGAGATCTTCCAGTGCCCGCCCGTACTGCTGCTCATGGGCCGCCCGCAGGACGCCTGGCTGGCCACCTGGAGCCGCGCGGAGTCGGCGGTGACCCTTCCGGTGGAGCCGGTCGAGTTCGCCGAAGCGCTGGCCGCCCTGCTGCGTGTCAGGCCGGCTGTCGGAGCCTGAGGCGACCTTCTGGGCGCACAGGACGTGCGGGAGGGGCTCACGCGCCGCGTGAGCCCCTCCCGCACGTCTCCCTGAGGCCGGGTCAGACCTGCGGCCGCAGCCGGGCCGCGTCGACCGCCGTGGGGCCTTCCTTGGCGCCGGCGAGCAGCTCGCTGCCGTCGCGCCATTTCTTCCAGTCGACGTTCCAGTCGCCGAATCCGTTGCCGAACGGATCCATGTCCGCGCCGTAGCTGTTGACGACCTTCACGATGTCGCCCCGCCGGAAGGTCTCGTAGAACCAGGCGGCGTTGTCGGTGCTCATGCCGGTGCAGCCGTGGCTGGTGTTCTCGTTGCCCTGCGAGCCGACCGACCAGGGCGCCGCGTGCACGTACTCGCCGGAGTCGGTGACCCGCGTCGCGTAGTAGACCATTTTGTCGTAGAAGTCCGACGCTCCGATGCTGGCACTGGTCATGCGTACGGAGTACTCCTTGCCAAGGACCACCTTGACGCCGTTGCGCGTGGAATAGCCGGGCTTGCCCGTGGTCACCGGCATGGAGTTGATCTCCTCGCCGTTGCGGTAGACCGTCATGTAGTGCGACCCGGCGTCCGTCACGGCCTCGATCCGGTCGCCGATGGTCAGCCTCAGCGGCTTGGCGTCGCCGCCCCAGAGCTTCTTGCCGACCTTGATGCCTTCGAGGTTGCTGCGTACGGCGATGCTGGCGCCCGTGGGCCAGTACTCCTTGGGGCGGTAGTGCAGCGTCTTGCTGTCCACCCAGTGCCAGGCGCCCTCCGTCACGGGCTGCGTCTCCACCTTCAGCGCGCGCTCCACGACGGCCCGCGCCTTCTTGTCCTTCACATTGTGGCTGAGTGCGGCCGTGACGGGCTGCCCCACGCCGTACTTGCCCGACTCGGGGCCGAAGGTGACGTCGAGGCGCCGCTTCTTGGCCGGGGCGTCGGTGTCGAAGGCAAGGACCTTGCGGCCCGGCGCGCCGTCCTCGTCCTCGGTGCTGACCCGCACCGTGTAGTGGGCCCCCGCGGCGAGCGGCGAAGTGCTGTGCCAGCGGGCGCCGTCGGCGGCGAGTTCACCGGCGATGTACCGCCCCATGGCGTCGGTGGCCGTCACATCGGTGATACGCCCCTCGTCGCCCTCGGCGGTGATCTCGAGCGCCTTGTCCGGGTCCGCCTTCTGGCTGCCCACGGGGCCGTTGAAGGCGATCTGGCCGGCCGCGTCGTACGGCTTGGCCGAGAGCGGATGGCCGTCGGAACCGACACATGCCGTGGCCCCGACACCGAGGCCGGCCACCAGCATCGTGCAGCTCAATACAGTGCGGATTCGCGGTGAGTGGCTCATGAAACACACGCTATGAAGGTTCATCACCTCCGGCGCGTCGGGTGACCCGTACGAGTGTCAAGCCGACACGCCGAGGGGCCCGGACTCTCTTGACGGAGTGTCCGGGCCCCTCGGTGCGGGGTGAACTACAGACTCACTGGGTCTGGTTCTCGCCGCGGTAGTACTCGAAGACCCAGCCGAAGAGACCGATCAGGATGATCGGGGTCGAGAAGTACAGCAGCCACCAGCCGAAGACGACGCCCAGGAAGGCGAGCGCGCCACCGACGGCCAGGGAGAGCGGCTGCCAGCTGTGCGGGCTGAAGAAGCCCACCTCGCCGGCCTCGTCCGCCACCTCGGCCTCCTTGTCGTCCTGTGCGGCCGCGTCGACACGCCGGGCCGTGAAGGCCAGGTAGTAGCCGATCATGATGCACAGGCCGAAGGCCAGGAAGAGCGCGGTCGTACCGGCCGGCTCCTTGGACCACCAGCCGTAGACGATCGCCATGGCGAGCACGAAGACGCTCAGCCAGATGAACATCTTGCCCTGGATCTTCACTTGCCGGCCTCCTTGCCACCGGTGAGGACGCTGGCACCGTGACCGCCGTGCTCGAGCTGCTCGAGCGCCACGATCTCAGGGTGATGCAGGTCGAACGCCGGGGATTCCGAGCGGATGCGCGGCAGCGTGAGGAAGTTGTGCCGCGGCGGCGGGCAGGACGTCGCCCACTCGAGCGAGCGGCCGTAGCCCCACGGGTCGTCGACCTCGACCTTCTTGCCGTACTTGGCCGTCTTCCAGATGTTGTAGAAGAACGGCAGGATCGACAGGCCGAGCAGGAACGAGCAGATCGTCGAGATCGTGTTCAGCGCGGTGAAGCCGTCGGCCGCGAGGTAGTCCGCGTAACGACGCGGCATGCCCTCGGCGCCCAGCCAGTGCTGCACCAGGAACGTGCCGTGGAAGCCGATGAACAGCGTCCAGAAGGTGATCTTGCCGAGCCGCTCGTCCAGCATCTTGCCGGTGAACTTCGGCCACCAGAAGTGGAATCCGGAGAACATCGCGAAGACCACGGTGCCGAAGACGACGTAGTGGAAGTGCGCGACCACGAAGTACGAGTCCGAGACGTGGAAGTCCATCGGCGGCGAGGCCAGGATGACGCCGGTCAGACCACCGAAGGTGAAGGTGATCAGGAAGCCGACGGCCCAGAGCATCGGTGTCTCGAAACTCAGTGAGCCCTTCCACATCGTTCCGATCCAGTTGAAGAACTTCACGCCTGTTGGCACGGCGATCAGGAACGTCATGAAGGAGAAGAACGGTAGGAGCACGCCACCGGTGACGTACATGTGGTGCGCCCACACGGTCACGGAGAGACCCGCGATCGCGATCGTCGCGCCGATCAGGCCCATGTAGCCGAACATCGGCTTCCGGGAGAAGACCGGGATGACCTCGGAAATGATTCCGAAGAATGGCAACGCGATGATGTACACCTCTGGATGGCCGAAGAACCAGAAGAGGTGTTGCCATAGCAGCGCGCCGCCATTGGACGCGTCGAAGACATGGGCACCGAACTTGCGGTCCGCCTCCAGGGCGAACAGCGCGGCGGCCAGGACCGGGAAGGCCAGCAGGACCAGCACGGCGGTCAGCAGGACGTTCCACACGAAGATCGGCATCCGGAACATCGTCATGCCGGGCGCGCGCATGCAGATGATCGTGGTGATGAAGTTGACCGAGCCGAGGATCGTGCCGAAGCCGGAGAAGGCCAGACCCATGATCCACATGTCGGCGCCGATGCCCGGCGAGCGGACGGCGTCCGACAGCGGGGAGTAGGCGAACCAGCCGAAGTCGGCCGCACCCTGCGGGGTGAGGAAGCCGCCCACCGCGATCAGCGAGCCGAAGAGGTACAGCCAGTACGCGAACATGTTCAGCCGCGGGAACGCCACGTCGGGCGCGCCGATCTGCAGCGGCATGATCCAGTTCGCGAATCCGGCGAACAGCGGCGTCGCGAACATCAGCAGCATGATCGTGCCGTGCATCGTGAACGCCTGGTTGAACTGCTCGTTCGACATCAGCTGCGAGCCGGGACGAGCGAGTTCGGCGCGCATGAAGAGCGCCAGCACGCCGCCGATGCAGAAGAACGCGAACGACGTGACCAGATAGAGCGTGCCGATCGTCTTGTGGTCAGTGGTGGTCAACCACTTGATGACGACGTTTCCCGGCTGCTTGCGCCGTACCGGCAGCTCATTCTCGTACGAGTCGTCTGCTGCCTCGGCACCCTGAGGTTCGTTGAGGATGCTCACAGGTTGTTCGTCTCCCGGTTCTTCTCGTGGCTCGTCTGCTCGATGCCGGCCGGGATGTAACCGGTCTGGTTCTTCTTCGCGAGGTCCTCGAGGTGCTTCTGGTAGCGCTCGGGGGAAACGACCTTCACGTTGAAGAGCATCCGGGAGTGGTCGACACCGCAGAGCTCGGCGCACTTGCCCATGAAGGTGCCCTCCCTGTTGGGAGTCACCTCGAAGGCGTTGGTGTGGCCCGGGATGACGTCCTGCTTCATGAGGAACGGCACCACCCAGAAGGAGTGGATGACGTCACGCGAAGTCAGTACGAAGCGGACCTTCTCGCCCTTGGGGAGCCAGAGGGTCGGGCCGGGGTTGCCGTTCTGCGGGTTCCGCTCGCCGGGCGTACCGACCTCGTAGACACCGCCGGCGTTCGCCGGGAAGGCCTTGCGGAACTTGTCCGGGATGGCCTCGAGCTCCTTGGACGTCTTGGCGTCGCCCTTGTTGGAACCCGGCACGTCCTCGATGTAGTTGAAGCCCCAGCTCCACTGGAAGCCGACCACGTTGACCGTGTGGGCGGGCTTTGCGTCGAGCTTGAGGAGCTTCGACTCATCGCGAGCCGTGAAGTAGAAGAGCACCGAGACGATGATGAGCGGGACCACCGTGTACAGCGTCTCGATCGGCATGTTGTAACGCGTCTGCGGAGGTACCTCCACCTTGGTGCGGCTGCGCCGGTGGAAGATGACACTCCACAGGATCAGACCCCAGACCAGCACGCCCGTGGCGAGCGCTGCCGCCCACGAGCCCTGCCAGAGGGAGAGGATCCGCGGAGCCTCTTCCGTTACGGGGGTGGGCATACCAAGGCGGGGGAAGTCCTTGTATGTGCAACCTGTAGCGGTCGCAAGGATCAGGCCCGCAGTCAGCACCTGCGGCAGCTTCCGCCGCATCGGGCGCCGCGACGAGCGGTCGGAGCCGTTGGGACTCACGTAGCGCCTTCCCGAGAGTCTCGGCCCGCGCTTCGGCTGCGGCCTTCTCGGTGGTCGGTCGCCGCCCTGCGGCGGGCAGGGGTTTGGATGTTTATGCGGGCCAAACCTTACTGGACGCTATTTGGGGTCGCGCGGGGAGGGTGCCTAACGCGCCGCGGGTCACTCCGAAGGGTGGGCGCCCCTTCCGGCGGCGGCTTTCTGACGGGGGGTCGGGGCGCCCAGTAGCTCGGTGGAATCCGTCCGTCCGCGAGTGCGGGTGCGTTGGGGCTTGTCGCGCAGTTCCTCGCGCCCCTACGGGGCCGCTCCTCGGGCGCGGGCGTTCTATAGCGTGGTGGTGTGTCCTACTTCGATGCCGCTTCCTCCGCTCCCCTTCATCCCGTCGCCCGGCAGGCGCTGCAGGCCTCGCTCGATGAGGGGTGGGCCGATCCCGCGCGGCTCTATCGGGAGGGGCGGCGGGCCCGGCTGTTGCTCGATGCCGCGCGGGAGGCCGCCGCGGAGGCCGTCGGGTGCCGCCCGGACGAGCTCTCCTTCACCTCGTCCGGCACCCGCGCGGTGCACTCCGGGATCGCCGGGGCGCTCGCCGGGCGGCGGCGCGTCGGGCGGCATCTGGTGGTGTCCGCGGTCGAGCACTCGTCGGTCCTCCATGCGGCCGCGGCGCACGAGGCCGATGGCGGGACGGTCACCGAGGTGGGGGTGGACCGGGCCGGTGCGGTGGACCCCGAGGCGTACGCCGGGGCGCTGCGCCCCGACACGGCACTCGCCTGCCTCCAGTCCGCCAACCACGAGGTGGGCACCGAACAGCCGGTGGCGGAGGTCGCGTCGGCCTGTCGCGCCGCCGGGGTGCCGCTGCTCGTGGACGCGGCGCAGTCGCTTCCGTGGGGTCCTGTCGACGGGGACTGGTCACTCCTTGCCGCGAGTGCCCACAAATGGGGCGGGCCCGCGGGTACGGGACTTCTCGTCGTACGCAAGGGAGTGCGGTTCGCCGCTCAAGGCCCCGCCGACGAGCGGGAGTCGGGGCGGGCGGCCGGTTTCGAGAACATCCCCGCCGTGGTCGCCGCCGCGGCCTCGCTGCGGGCCGTGCGGGCCGAGGCCGCCGCGGAGGGGGCCAGGCTGCGGGAGCTGACCGAGCGGATCCGGGCGCGGGTGCCGGGGCTCGTGCCGGACGTGGAGGTGGTGGGCGATCCCGTGCGGCGCCTGCCCCATCTCGTCACGTTCTCCTGTCTCTATGTCGACGGGGAGACAGTGCTGCACGAGCTGGACCGGGCCGGCTTCTCGGTCTCGTCCGGCTCGTCCTGCACCAGCTCGACGCTGACCCCGAGCCACGTCCTGAAGGCCATGGGCGTACTGAGCGAGGGCAATGTCCGGGTGTCACTCCCACGGGGGACCCAGGAGGCGGAGGTCGAGCGCTTTCTCGAGGTGCTGCCGGGTGTGGTGGCCGGGGTGCGCGAACAGCTGGGCGCTCCGGTGGCGGCGCCCCCGTGCGCGCAATCCCCCGCGTCGCTGGTCGTGGACGCGCTCGGCAAGCGCTGCCCGCTGCCCGTCATCGAGCTCGCGAAGGTCATCGGGGACGTGCCGGTCGGCGGCACCGTCACGGTCCTCGCGGACGACGAGGCGGCGCGGCTCGACATCCCGGCGTGGTGCGAGATGCGGGAGCAGGAGTACGTGGGCGAGCGGCCGGCGGACCACGGAACCGCCTATGTGGTCCGCCGGAGCTCGTGACCGGGCCAGGTGCGCCCGGATCGTGACTAGGGTCTGTCCGATGGGTCCTGCCGGGGTCGCGGGCCCTGATCAATCGGCACCCGGCGCGAAGGCCGGCCTGACCCATCGGACAGGCCCTAGGCCAGGTGCGTCTGGACCTCGGCGGCAGCCGCATGGCCGTACGCCTTGGTGAAGCGCTCCATGAAGTTGCTGCGCCGCAGCTCGTACTCCTGCGTGCCCACGGTCTCGATGACCAGGGTGGCCAGCATGCAGCCGACCTGTGCCGCGCGCTCGTGCGAGACGCCCCAGGCCAGGCCCGAGAGGAAGCCCGCGCGGAACGCGTCACCGACGCCGGTCGGCTCGACCTTCGCCTCCTCCTCGGGGACGCCGACCTCGATCGGGTCCTTGCCGACGGACTCGATGCGGACGCCGCGCGAGCCGAGGGTCGTCACACGGTGGCCGACCCGCGAGAGGATCTCGGCGTCGCTCCAGCCGGTCTTGGACTCGATGAGCCCCTTCTCGTACTCGTTGGAGAAGAGGTACGTGGCGCCGTCGAGGAGGGTGCGGATCTCCTCGCCCTCCATGCGCGCGATCTGCTGCGAGAAGTCCGCGGCGAACGGGATCTCGCGGGAGCGGCACTCCTCGGTGTGGCGGAGCATCGCCTCGGGGTCGTCAGCGCCGATCAGGACCAGGTCGAGGCCGTCCACGCGGTCGGCGACGGTCTTCAGTTCGATGAGGCGGGCCTCGCTCATCGCGCCCGTGTAGAAGGAGCCGATCTGGTTGTGGTCGGCGTCCGTGGTGCAGACGAAGCGCGCGGTGTGCAGGGTCTCGGAGATGCGCACCGACGCGGTGTCCACGCCGTGCCGGTCGAGCCAGGCGCGGTACTCGTGGAAGTCGGAGCCCGCGGCGCCGACCAGGATCGGGTCGGTGCCGAGCTGCCCCATGCCGAAGCTGATGTTCGCGGCGACGCCTCCCCTGCGGACGTCGAGGGCGTCGACCAGGAAAGAGAGGGAGACCGTGTGCAACTGATCGGCGACCAACTGGTCGGCGAAGCGGCCGGGGAAGGTCATCAGGTGGTCGGTGGCGATGGAGCCGGTGACTGCGATACGCACGGCTGAGTACTCCTGTGGAGGAGAGGCGAGGGGTTGACAGTTCACGCTACCGGGTCAGAGCACCCCCACTGAAGAGGCAAAACTACCCGATAGTAGGGCTTTTTTCGCAGGGCTTCAGATGCGTACGGTGCGTTTATGGCCGTTATCTCGAAGCATGTCGTCACCACGCGTCCCGTCGAGCTGCCCTCCGAGCCCCCGGAGAACATGGAGACCCTGCGCGGCGACTGCGCCCGCATGGCCCGGCATTGGGTGGCGCCCGCCGCGGCCACCGCCGCCCCGGTGTCGCCCGCCCTGATCCACGGAGTCACCGTGCCGACCGCGTCCGCGCGGCTGATCGACGGAATGTCCGAGTACGGAGACTGACCGAAACTGACTCCAGGGGCACCGGAGCGCACGGAGGGAACCGTGCGCTCCCCCGCTGCGTCCCACCGCTGTCCCCCGTAAAGGGGATGCGGGATACGAACGAGACTCACCCACGGGTCTCAAGGGACAGCAGTGCAGTCGAAGGAGCGATGCGGTGAGCACCGAGCGATCCGTTCATGACGCGGCCGAGCCGCAGCGGCGGCGTTCCCGCCTTGCCGTCGCGTCGGTGGCGGCAACGGTCCTGCTCGTCGGTGGCGGCGGCGCCTACTTCGCCGCGACGGCGACCGGCGGCAGCGGCAGCAGCAATGACGGCGGCGCGCCCGCGGGGGACGGCGGGGCGCCCCCGCCGCTCGCGCTCGACGGATACACGGACGGCGACCGGAGCGGCGGCACCGGAGGGATCGCCCCGGGCGAGCCCGACCCGAACGGCGCCGCCTACCGCGCCGAGGGCAAGCTGCCCGACGGGCCGGATTCGGCGGCCGTGTACCACGCGCGGGGCACGGTCGGCGCGGACCAAGTGACCGAGCTCGCCCGGGCCTTGGGCGTCGAGGGCAAGCCCACTTCGCGGGACGGGGCCTGGCGGATCGGTCCGGCCAAGGACGGCTCGGGACCCTCGCTCCAGGTGAGCAAGCAGGCCCCCGGCACCTGGACGTTCACCCAGTACGCCACCGGTGGTACCGACAACTGCCAGAAGGGCAAGCCCTGTTCGGGGACGTCGACCGCACCGAACGGCTCGGGCGACGCGGTCGGTGAGAGCGCGGCGAAGAAGGCCGCCGCGCCGGTCCTGAAGGCGCTCGGCCAGGACGACGCGAAGCTCGACGCCCGCCAACTCATGGGCGCCGTACGGGTGGTGAACGCCGACCCAAAGGTGGGCGGCCTCCCGACGTACGGCTGGTCGACCGGCATCCAGGTCGGCTCGGACGGTCAAGTGGTCGGCGGCAGCGGCCAGTTGAAGGCGCCGGAGAAGGGCGCGACGTATCCGGTGACGAGCGCCGACGAGACCCTGAAGCAGCTCAACAAGTCGGGCAAGGGCGATGGCCGTGTCGGCATCGGCGGTTGCGCCACGGCGGTGCCGGACCACGCGACGGGCTCCGGGGAGCAGCCGGCGCCGGGCAACGGACAGCAGCCGGCGGCGGGTGACGGCGACAAGCAGACAGCGGGTGACGACGACAAGCGGACGCAGGCGCCCTGCGAGCCCTCGTCCGCTCCCCCGAAGCCGCAGCCGATCACCGTGAAGGGTGCGACGTTCGGGCTCGCCGTGCAGTTCGTGGACGGGCGCCAGGCGCTCGTGCCGTCCTGGCTCTTCGAGGTGAAGCCGCAGGGCGCGCAGGACAGTTTCACCGTGACGCACCCGGCGGTGGAGCCGAAGTTCCTGACCTCGCCGAGCACGCCGACCCCCAAGCCGACTCCCACGCCCTCCGGGAAGCCGGGCGAGAACCCGACGCTGCGCGTCGAGTCCTACAGCGCGGACGGCAAGTCGCTGACGCTGCACTTCTGGGGCGGCGTGTGCAGTGACTACTCGGCGTCGGCCGAGGAGAGCAAGGGCAGTGTGAGCGTCAAGGTGACCGAGACCCACAAGAAGGGCGAGGTCTGCATCATGATCGCCAAGGAGTTCACGGAGACCGTGACCTTGGACGCGCCGCTCGGCGACCGCAAGGTCGTGGACGCGGCGGGCGGCGAGACGGTGCCGCGGAAGTAGCCGCAGCCGGCAGACGAAGACGGCCCCCGAGATCTCGGGGGCCGTCTTCCACGTACGGGACCGGACGTTGGCCCGGCGTACGGATTTAGCTGAAGGAGTCGCCGCAGGCGCAGGAGCCGGTGGCGTTCGGGTTGTCGATCGTGAAGCCCTGCTTCTCGATGGTGTCGACGAAGTCGATGGAGGCGCCGCCCAGGTAAGGAGCGCTCATCCGGTCGGTGACGACCTTCACGCCGTCGAAGTCCTTGACGACGTCGCCGTCGAGCGTGCGCTCGTCGAAGAACAGCTGGTAGCGCAGGCCGGAGCAGCCGCCGGGCTGAACGGCGACGCGCAGCGCCAGGTCGTCCCGGCCCTCCTGCTCAAGAAGGCCCTTGACCTTGGCCGCGGCGGCGTCGGACAGGAGGATGCCGTCGCTCACGGTGGTGGTCTCGTCCGATACGGACATCTGCTTCTCTCCCGGGTTGTACGGAGACTGCTTGCCGACGGTTGCAACCGTCGGGGCCGCGGATTCATTCCGGGCCGAGCGCTGTGTCTCTCGGCCGTCTGTCCCTTCATGCTCGCACATGACATCCGCCGGAGCACCGACCCGTGAAAGGCGAACGCGTCACATCGACACTATGGCCATCGTCAAACTGACGTGAAGCGGTTATGATAGATAACGTCAATTAGACGAAAAGGCTCGTCTGCAGAAGAGAAAGGGTGCGTGTCTCGTGACCACCGCCCAGTCCCCCGTGGACCTCGTGGACCTCGATGTTCAGCCCACGCCGCTTGCCCTGCTGCTGCTCGGCCGTGAGGCCGACCCCAAGAGCGAGCGCGGTGTGGAGTGCCCCGGCGACCTGCCGTCGCCCTCCGACCCCGACCTGGTCGAGCGCGCCCGCGCCGCCAAGGAGAGGCTCGGGGACAAGGTCTTCGTACTCGGCCACCACTACCAGCGCGACGAGGTCATCCAGTTCGCGGATGTCACCGGCGACTCCTTCAAGCTGGCCAAGGACGCGGCCGCCAAGCCCGAGGCGGAGTACATCGTCTTCTGCGGCGTGCACTTCATGGCCGAGTCGGCGGACATCCTGACCACCGACGACCAGAAGGTCGTGCTTCCCGACCTGGCGGCGGGCTGCTCAATGGCCGACATGGCCACGGCCGAGCAGGTCGCGGAGTGCTGGGACGTGCTGACCGAGGCCGGGATAGCCGAGCAGGTCGTGCCCGTCTCGTACATGAACTCCTCCGCCGACATCAAGGCCTTCACCGGCAAGCACGGCGGCACGATCTGTACGTCGTCGAACGCCAAGCGGGCCCTTGAGTGGGCCTTCGAGCAGGGGGAGCCCCATTCGACAAAGGTCCTCTTCCTGCCCGACCAGCACCTCGGCCGGAACACCGCGGTCCGCGACATGGGCTTCTCGCTCGAGGACTGCGTGGTCTACAACCCGCACAAGCCGGGCGGCGGCCTGACCGTCGAGCAGCTGCGCGACGCGAAGATGATCCTGTGGCGCGGGCACTGCTCGGTGCACGGGCGCTTCTCGCTGGAGTCGGTCGAGGACGTGCGGGCGCGGATACCCGGCGTGAACGTCCTGGTGCACCCGGAGTGCAAGCACGAGGTCGTGGCCGCGGCCGATTACGTCGGCTCGACCGAGCACATCATCAAGACCCTGGAGGCGGCGCCTGCCGGCTCCAAGTGGGCCATCGGGACCGAGCTCAACCTCGTACGCCGCCTGGCCAACCGCTTCGCCGCCGAGGACAAGGAGATCGTCTTCCTCGACAAGACGGTCTGCTTCTGCTCGACCATGAACCGGATCGACCTGCCGCACCTGGTCTGGGCGCTTGAGTCCCTCGCCGAGGGCAACCTGGTCAACCAGATCGAGGTCGACCGCGAGACCGAGCAGTTCGCGAAGCTGGCGCTGGAGCGGATGCTGGCGCTTCCGTAGTCCTGTTTCTTTTCTCGTACGTAAGGCTCGTACGTAGGCTCGTAGGTAAGGGGCGCCCGCCACTGCGGGCGCCCCTTACCGCGTGCTAGATCTGCGCCGGGACGCCCGCCTTCTTCGCCCGCTTCGTCTCGCGCTTCGCGCGGCGCCGCTCCTTGCGGAGTTCCAGCATCGCGTACAGCGTCGGGACGAGGAGGAGGGTGAGGAGGGTCGAGGTGATCAGGCCGCCGATCACCACCACCGCGAGCGGCTGGGCGATGAAGCCGCCCTCGCCCGTGATGCCCAGGGCCATGGGGAGGAGAGCGAAGATCGTCGCCAAGGCCGTCATGAGGATCGGGCGGAGGCGGTGGCGGCCGCCTTCGATGACCGCGTCGACGACGCCGTATCCCTGCTTGCGGTACTGGTTGATCAGGTCGATCAGGACGATCGCGTTGGTGACGACGATGCCGATCAGCATCAGCATGCCGATCATCGCCGGGACGCCCATCGGGGTGTCCGTCGCGATGAGCAGGCCGATCGCGCCCGTGGCAGCGAACGGGATGGAGACCAGCAGGATCAGTGGCTGCGCGAGGGACCGGAACGTCGCCACCAGCAGCATGAAGACGATCGCGATCGCCGCCAGCATCGCCAGGCCCAGCGAGGCGAACGCCTCGTCCTGGTCCTCGGAGACACCGCCGATGGACGCCGTGGCACCGTCCGGCAGCTTCAGCGCGTCGAGCTTCTTGGTGAGGTCGGCGCTGACCGCGCCCGTGTTCTCACCGGTGGGCTTCGCCGTGATCGTCGCGGCGCGCGCGCCGTCGATGCGGGACATCGAGACCGGTCCGTCGACCAGCTTGACGGAAGCGATGTCACCAAGCCTGACGCCAGTGCCGAGGTTCAGCCTGCGCAACTCGGCGAGGGTCTTCGCCGGCTTCGCCGACTTCACCACCACGTCGCGCTCGGTGTCGTCCAGGATCGCCTTGCCGCTCTTCGTGCCGCGGACCGCCTGGGCGACGGCCTGACCGAGCGTGGTGTCGTTGAAACCGGCCGCCGCCGCCTTGGAGTTGGCCTTGACCGAGATGCGCGGGATGCTCTGCGAGAGGTCGCTCTGGACGTCCGTGACGTCGTCGAGCTTCGCGACCTCGGCGCGCACCTCGTCGGACGCCTTGCGCAGCACGTCCCCGTCGGCGGCCTTGACCACCACGCTCAGGTCCTGGCTGCCGAAGCCGTCACCGGCCGCGATGGACGTCTGGCCGATGCCGGAGAGCTTGCCGAGCTCCTCCTCGACCAGGTCCTGGGTCCTGTCGTACGACGACTTGTCCTTGAGCGTCAGGGTGTACGAGGCCTGGTTGGTGTCCGTGCCGCCGCCGAAGGCCGCCATGAAACCGGACGAGCCGACGGTGACCTGGTAGTCCTTGATCTCGTCGAGGCCGTCCAGCATCTTCTCGATCTTCTTCGCCGAGGCGTCGGAGGCGGAGAGGCTGGTACCGGGCTTCAACTCCTGCTTGATGGTCAGGACTTCCTGCTCGCCCTGGTCGAAGAAGTTGGTCTTCAGGAGGGGCGCCATGCCGAACGTACCGACGAGGATCACGATCGCGATGGCGAGGCTGGTGAGGCGGCGCCGCGTCGCGAACCGCAGGACGGGGACGTAGACGCGCTGGAGCCTGCTCTTCGCCTCCTTCTCCTCGGCCTTGCGGCGGGCCTCATCCGGGTCGGCGCCGCGCACGTCCTTGGGGGCGCGCAGGAACCAGTACGAGAGAACCGGGACGACGGTCAGCGAGACGAGCAGGGACGCCAGGAGCGCCGCCGTCACCGTCAGCGAGAACGAGCCGAAGAGCTCGCCCACCATGCCGCCGACCAGGCCGATGGGGAGGAACACCGCGACCGTGGTCAGGGTCGAGGACGTTACCGCGCCCGCGACCTCCTTGACCGCCTTGATGATCGCGGCCTCGCGCTCCTCGCCGTATCCGAGATGGCGCTTGATGTTCTCCAGGACCACGATCGAGTCGTCGACGACGCGGCCGATCGCGATGGTCAGCGCGCCGAGCGTGAGCATGTTGAGGGAGAGGTCGCGGGTCCACAGGACGATCAGTGCGAGGACGACCGAGAGCGGGATGGAGACCGCGGTGACCAGCGTCGAGCGGATCGACGCCAGGAAGACCAGGATGACGATGACCGCGAAGACCAGGCCGAGCGCGCCCTCGGTGGTGAGGCCCTCGATGGACTTGGAGACGGCCGGGCCCTGGTCGCTCGCGACGGTCAGGCCGGAGCCGCTGCCCAGGTCCTTGCGGAGGTCGGGCAGCTTGTCCTTGACCGCGTCGGAGATGGCGACGGCGCTGCCGTCCTGGTCCATGGTGATCGCGACGGCGAGGCTCGGCTTGCCGTTGGTGCGCGTGATGGACGTGGGGTCCGCCGGCTGCTGCTTCACCGTGGCGAGGTCGCCGAGGCGGACCGGCTTGCCGGGGCGCTCCCCGGGCTTGGCCTCGGGGGTGACCATCAGGTCCTGGATCTGCTTCAGGGAGGTGAAGCCGCCGCCGACCTGGACGGTGCGGTTCTTGCCGTCCTCGTCGAAGGAGCCCGCGGGGAGCGTGGCGCCGCCCGCCTGGAGCGCCTGGCCGAGCGCGGCCTGGGTCAGACCCGCCTTGGCCAGCTTCCTGTCGTCGGGGGTGACATCGACCTGGAGGTCGCGTACGCCGTCGACGGTGACCTGGCCGACGCCGTCGATGTCCTCCATGGCGGGGACGACGGTGCGGTCGAGCTGGTCGGAGAGCGCCTGCTGGTCCTTGTCGGAGGTGACGGAGAGGACCACGGTCGGGATGTCGTCCGTGGAGCCCGCGATGACCTGCGGGTCGACGTCGTCGGGGAGTTCGGCCCCGGCGCGGTTCACGGCCTGCTGGACATCGGCGACGAGCTGCTTGGAGCCGTTGCCGTAGTCGAACTGGGCCATGATCACGGCGTTGCCCTCGCTCGCCGTGGAGGTGATTGAGGTGATCCCGTCGACCGCGTCGATGGAGGACTCGAGCGGCTCGACGACCTGCTTTTCGACCACATCGGGGGACGCGCCCTGGTACGGGGCCAGGACGGACACCATCGGGAGTTCGATGGAGGGCAGCAACTGCTGCTTGAGCTGAGGGATCGCGATGGCGCCGAAGACGAGCGCGACGATCGATATCAGCCCGATCAGGGCCCGTTGGGCCAGGCTGAATCGGGACAGCCAGGACATGGTGGTCTCTCTCTGTGGCGTACTGCGCAGGAACGGGCACCGGCAGGCCGGTGCCCCCTACACGATCTGCCATGTCCGGAGAGGGAACTGTCACTCCCGGGTCCCGTTCTGATGCGGCGCATACTGCGGGCGCAGTACACCGCACTCCGGCTCACTCCACCCTTGGACGTACCAGGCCGGATTCGTAGGCGATCACCACGAGTTGTGCCCGGTCACGGGCGCCCAGCTTCGCCATCGCGCGGTTCACATGGGTCTTCACGGTGAGCGGGCTGACCTCGAGCCGCTCGGCGATCTCGTCGTTCGAGTGGCCGCCCGCGACCTGGACGAGGACCTCGCGCTCACGCCCGGTGAGCGCGTCGAGCCGCTCGCCGCGCACCCCGCCCGCGCCGTCACCGTCCGAACCGTCGCCCTGCGCGAGGAACTTGGCGATCAGGCCCTTGGTCGCCGCCGGGGAGAGCAGCGCGTCGCCGGCGGCCGCGATGCGGATCGCGCCGAGCAGCTCGTCCGGCTCGGCCCCCTTGCCGAGGAATCCGGAGGCACCCGCGCGCAACGACTGCACCACGTACTCGTCGACCTCGAAGGTCGTCAGCATCACCACGCGTACGTGGGCCAGGGCGGGGTCGGCACTGATCATCCGGGTGGCGGCGAGGCCGTCCGTGCCGGGCATGCGGATGTCCATCAGGACGACGTCGGCGGCCTGCGCCCTGGCGAGCTCGACGGCCTCCGCGCCGTCCGACGCCTCGGCGACGACTTCCATGTCGGACTCGGAGTTCACGAGCACCTTGAACGCGCTGCGCAGCAGTGCCTGATCGTCGGCGAGCAGCACCCGGATCGTCACGCGGTGGTCCCTCCCTCTGCCGGGCTGACCGGCTTTGCCGTGACGGGCAGGATCGCATGGACGCGGAAACCGCCGCCGTAGCGGGGGCCCGCGGTGCAGCGGCCGCTGAGCGCGCTGACGCGTTCACGCATCCCGATCAGACCGTGCCCGCCGCCGTTGTCCTCGTCATCCTGGGGCTCGGTGCCCTCCCCCGGCCCGTCGTCGAGGACCGTCACCTCGATGTTCGGTCCTACGCGGACGACGCTGACTTCGGCCTTGGCGCCCGTACCCGCGTGCTTCTGTACGTTGGTGAGCGCCTCCTGGATGATCCGGTAGGCGGCGAGGTCGGCCCCGGCGGGCAGCTCCGTCTCCGCGTCGCCGCGGGTCACCTCCACGGGGAGGCCCGCGTGCCGGAAGGTGTCGACGAGATCGTCGAGGTGGGCGAGGCCGGGGGCGGGCTCGGTGGGGGCCTCTGGGTCGCCGGACTGCCGCAACAGGCCGACGGTGGCGCGCAGTTCGTTGAGCGCGGAGCGGCTGGCGTCGCGCACGTGGGAGAGGGCTTCCTTCGCCTGGTCCGGCCGCTTGTCCATCACATGCGCGGCGACTCCGGCCTGCACGTTGACGAGGGCGATGTGATGGGCGACGACATCGTGCAGATCGCGGGCGATGCGCAGCCGCTCCTCGGCGACGCGCCGCCGGGCCTCTTCCTCCCTCGTCCGTTCCGCCCGCTCGGCACGCTCTCTTATGGCGTCGACGAAGGCACGGCGGCTGCGGACGGCGTCGCCCGCGGCGGCGGCCATGCCGGTCCAGGCGAAGATGCCGAGGTTCTCCTGGGAGTACCAGGGCAGGGGCCCCGCGACCATCGCCACTCCTGTCAGTCCCGTCATGGTGACCAGGCCGACGCGCCAGGTGGTGGGCCGGTTGGTGGTGGCGGCGACGGTATAGAGGGCGACGACCGCGCTCATGACCACGGCACCGCGGTACGCGCCGGTGACGAGGTCGATGACGGAGACGGTGGAGGTCGCGGCGAGCACGATCCAGGGGTCGCGGCGCCGGAAGACCAGCGCCGCGGCCCCGAGCACCATCAGCATCACACTCAAGGTGCTCGGGGTGCGGGTGCCCCAGCTGGGTCCTCCGTCGTGCCGGTACGGCTCGACGAACGACCCGATGATCATGCAGACGAGAACGGCCGCCGCGAGGGCGCCGTCCACCGCCAGGGGATGAGCCTTGGCCCAACAGCGGCCTCGCACGAGAGTCGTCACGCCTTAAACGGTACGGGGCCCTGCGGGCTGCCGGGACCGGTCTGCCGGCTCGGCTGCTTTGGGCACCGGGAGCCGTCCGCCGCCCACCCGTCCGATTGACCCGCAGTCAGCCGGGGATCAAGCCGTCGTCGCTCAGCATCTGGCGGACCTCGTCCAGCGTCGCTTCCTCGGCGGGGAGGATCAGTTCCGAGGGTTCCAGCGCCTCGTCCGGGAGGGGCTCGCCCAGCTCCCGGACCTTGTCGAGGAGCGCGGCCAGCGTTCTGCGGAAGCCGGACTCGTCGCCGCTCTCCATCTCGGCCAGCAGCTCGTCGTCCAGCTTGTTCAGTTCGGTGAAGTGGCTGTCGGCCAGCTTCACCTGCCCCTCCCCCATGATCCGTACGATCATGTCGTCCTCCTCGGACGTGAGCGGTGAGCCGATGTGGAGCTACTGCTTGTCGAAGCGCGGGGTGTCCTGCGGCTGCTGGGCCTGGGGCTGTCCCTGACCCGGCTCGATGGCCTGCTTCGGCGTCGAGCCGCCGGCCAGTTCCGCCTTCATGCGCTGCAGTTCCAGCTCTACATCAGTACCACCGGAGAGGCGATCCAGCTCGGTCTGGATGTCGTCCTTGGCCAGCCCGGAGGAGTCGTCGAGGGCACCGGAGGCGAGCAGCTCGTCGATCGCGCCGGCCCGCGCCTGGAGCTGCGCGGTCTTGTCCTCGGCACGCTGGATGGCCATGCCGACGTCGCCCATCTCCTCGGAGATGCCGGAGAAGGCCTCGCCGATCCGGGTCTGCGCCTGCGCCGCGGTGTACGTGGCCTTGATCGTCTCCTTCTTCGTACGGAAGGCGTCGACCTTGGCCTGGAGGCGCTGCGCCGCGAGAGTGAGCTTCTCCTCCTCGCCCTGGAGGGTCTGGTGCTGCGTCTCCAGGTCGGTCACCTGCTGCTGCAGGGCGGCCCGGCGCGACAGCGCCTCGCGGGCCAGGTCCTCACGGCCCAGGGCGAGGGCCTTGCGACCCTGGTCCTCGAGGGTGGAGGACTGCTTCTGGAGCTGGCTCAGCTGCAGCTCGAGGCGCTTGCGCGACGTCGCCACGTCGGCGACACCACGGCGCACCTTCTGCAGCAGCTCCAGCTGCTTCTGGTAGGAGTAATCGAGGGTTTCGCGCGGGTCCTCGGCCCGGTCAAGGGCCTTGTTCGCCTTCGCGCGGAAGATCATCCCCATACGCTTCATGACACCGCTCATGGGCTTCGCGCGCCCCCTTCTGACGGACTTCTCAGCTCCAGGTACTGCAACAGAACCCACAGTACGGGCCCTGCATCCATTACCGCACTGTTCGCGTGCGGATGCGCTCATCCCCAAGGACGACTGCGTCCTGCCGCGCTCCGGCGCAGGGAGTAGGTGCACCCCTGTGAACCCCTCTGCAAGCGCCCGCAAAGCGGCTGCAAACCGCACTGAACGTCCCCGTAGACACATAATCAAGACGCCCGGTGTTGCCGGATCGTTCCCCGTCGGGCTGGAGTCCACACGCCCGCCCGTCTCCCACCACCGCCCTTGCAAAGAGGGGCCTTCGGCCCCGCACCTATTTTTTACCCCGTACCCTTGGGTTTTGTGTTCCGTAGCCGATCCAAGGACGAGAAGGCCCCGGCGAGCAAGGCCCCGGTGACCGACTCCCAGCAGACCCGTGACCCCGAGGCCCCCAAGGGCCGCCCCACGCCCAAGCGCAGTGAGGCCCAGACCCAGCGCCGCAGCGTGGCCAACACGCCTGTGACGCGCAAGGAGGCCGCGAAGCGGCAGCGCAGCGAGCGCCGCGTCCAGATGGACAAGCAGCGTCAGGCGCTCGCCAGCGGTGACGAGCGCTATCTGCCCGCTCGCGACAAGGGTCCGGTGCGCAAGTTCGCCCGTGACTTCGTGGACTCGCGGTTCTGCATCGCCGAGTTCTTCCTGCCGCTGGCAGTGATCATCCTCGTACTGAGCATGGTCCGGATCCCGCAGCTGCAGAACATCGCGCTGCTGCTCTGGCTCGTCGTGATCGTCCTGATCATCCTGGACTCCGTCACGACGGCGTTCCGCCTGAAGAAGCGCCTCGCCGAGCGCTTCCCGGACCAGAGCAAGAAGGGCGCCGTCGCCTACGCCCTGATGCGTACGCTCCAGATGCGCCGACTGCGACTGCCCAAGCCGCAGGTCAAGCGCGGAGAGCGGCCCTGAGCGGTTTCGCCGGCGGGGCCGCCGCCTGGCTGGAGAAGCTGGGCGGCCTGCGCAATGCCGTACGCCAGGAGCTGGTGTCCCGGCAGCTCGACGAACAGATAGCCGCGCGCTTCCCCGTGGGGCAGCGGCTGCGGGTGCTCGACGTGGGCATGGGCCAGGGCACGCAGGCGCTGCGCCTCGCCCGTGCCGGTCACAAGGTGACGGGCGTCGAGCAGGATCCGACGATGGTCGCCGCGGCGCGTGCCGCGCTCGACGCGGAGCCCGAGGGCATCCGCGGGAGGGTGCGGATCGTCGAGGGCGACGGGCACGAGACCGGGGTGCACTTCCTGCCGGGCAGCTTCGATGTGGTGCTGTGCCATGGCGTACTCATGTACGTCGAGGAGCCCGACGCGTTGCTCGCGGGGCTTGCCCGGATGCTGGCGCCCGGGGGGCTCCTCTCGCTGCTCGTCCGCAACGCGGACGCGCTGGCCATGCGGCCGGGGCTCGCCGGGGACTGGGCGGGGGCGCTGGCCGCCTTCGACTCCACCACTTATCGCAACCGCATCGGCATCGAGGCGCGTGCGGACCGGCTCGACGCGGTGGTCGCGTCCCTCGCCGGGATCGCGGCGCCGCTGCACGCCTGGTACGGGGTGCGGGTCTTCACCGATACGGCGGCGGACGGGGTCGCGCCTCCTGCGGAGGCCGAGCTGGACGCGTTGCTCGCGGCCGAGGAGCGGGCCGGGCGTACCGACCCGTATCGCCGGGTCGCGGCGCTGCTGCATCTCTGCGGGGTACGGGACTAGGGGTACGCCCCGGATCCGTGCAGCCACCCGATTGCCCCGCATCCCAGAGCGGCACATTCGGGCAAACACGACACTCGGGGCATGAATGTCTCGCGTACCCGTCACGCCACCGTCGCCGCGGCCCTCGTCGCGGGGCTCCTTCTCGGCGGCTGTTCGAGCGGCGGCTCCGGGGACTCCGGTGAGTCCACCACGCAGGCCGCGCCCGCCGCAGCGAACGACCTGGAGGACGACTACCAGCAGGTCATCGAGGACGTCCTGCCGTCCGTCGTGCAGATCGAGGCCTCCGACAGCCTCGGCTCCGGCGTCGTCTACGACGACAAGGGGCACATCGTCACCAACGCCCATGTCGTGGGCAAGGAGCGGACCTTCAAGGTGACGACGGCCACCGGCGAGCAGACCCTCGGCGCGGAGCTCGTCGCCGCGTACCCGGAGCAGGACCTCGCCGTCATCAAGCTCGACGACGTGCCGAGCGGGCTCAAGGCCGCGAAGTTCGGCGACTCCAACAAGGCCGAGGTCGGGCAGATCGTGCTCGCCATGGGTTCGCCGCTGGGTCTTTCGTCCAGCGTCACTCAAGGCATCGTCTCCGCCACCGGCCGGACCGTCAGCGAGGGCAGCACGGGCGGCGGGACCGGCGCCACCATCGCCAACATGGTGCAGACGTCCGCGGCGATCAACCCGGGCAACAGCGGCGGCGCCCTGGTCGATCTCGACAGCGAGGTCATCGGCATCCCGACGCTCGCGGCGACCGACCCGGACATGGGGGACGGCGCGGCGCCCGGCATCGGGTTCGCGATCCCGTCCTCGATGGTGAAGACCGTCGCCGACCAGATCATCAAGGACGGCAAGGTCACCGACTCGGGCCGGGCCGCGCTCGGCATCACGGGACGCACGGTCCTCGGCGACGACTACCGGCCCGCGGGCGTCGCCGTGGTCGACGAGCAGCAGGACGGTGCGGCGGCCGATGCGGGTATCGAGACCGGCGACATCATCACCAAGGTGGGCGACGCCGACATCACCACGATCACCTCGCTCTCCGAGGCCCTCGCCGGGCAGCAGCCGGGCGACGAGACGAAGGTGACGTACGTACGGGACGGCGCCGAGAAGACCGTCGACGTCACGCTGGGCGAGATGTAGCGGGACGTGAGGGAGGCGGTGGCCGACGGCCACCGCCTCCCTCACGTCCAGGCCCGGCTCAGCCCTGTGCCGCGTCCTCCGCGTGCAGGCTCATCGGCCCGTAGATCTTGTTCGCGTCCTCGAACAGCGACACCTGGTCGGCGCCGCCGTCGGCGAGTTCTTTCCAGTACTCGCCGACCCAGGACTCCGCGTCGCCCTGAGTGGTGAACTCCTCGGGCTGCAGCGCGGGCTGGACCTCCGTCCCGTCCGCCTTCTCGAACCGCCACGTCCATGCCGCCATGCCAGCCTCCCGATGGTCCGACAGCTGTGTGAAGCCGCTTGAAGCCTAGCCGGGCGAGCGGCGCTCGCGGCGACGCGGGAGGATCTTCTCGTGGAACTGACTCTGCTCGGCACCGGCGCTCCCGAAGGCCTGCCCGTCCCAGGCTGCCCGTGCGCGGCCTGCGCGACGGCGCTCGGCGACGCCGCACGCGCCGCCACCGCGCTCCTCGTCGACGGCGTTCTGCTGCTCGACCTCACTCCTGGCGCCGCCCTCGCGGCCGCCCGCTCCGGGCACACGCTCGGCGGCGTACGCCAGGTCCTCCTCTCCCATCCGCACGACGGCCCCTCGGTGGAGGTACCGGCCGGTCTGCCGCAGCCGGGCCGGGTGCCGGACGGGCGGGAGCTCGCGCTGCTCACCGGGCACCGGGTGCGCGCGGTGGCGATGGACCACCCGGGCACGGGGTACGAGGTGACCGGGCCCGACGGCGAGCGGCTGCTGTATCTGCCGCCGGGGGGTGCGCCGTCCGGGGTGCCGGACGGCGCACCGGCGTACGAGATGGTCGTGGCCGATGTCATCGGGCGGCCCGACGGGCTCGCCCGGCTGCGGGCGGCGGGCGCCATCGGGCCGACGACGGACATCATCGCCGTGCATCTGAGCCATGAGGTGCCGCCGGGCGCGGAGCTGCGGCGCAGGCTCGCGGCCGCCGGTGCGCGGGCCGTGCGGGACGGTGCGACGCTGGTGGTCGGCGCCTATGAGGACGTACCGGATGTGCCGCGGCGCACCCTCGTCGTGGGCGGCGCCCGGTCGGGGAAGTCGGTGGAGGCCGAGCGGCGGCTCGAGGCGTTCCCCGATGTGCTGTACGTGGCGACGGGCGGGACCAGGAACGGCGACTCCGAGTGGGCGGACCGGGTGAGCGCGCACCGCGAGCGGCGGCCCGGTTCGTGGAGCACCGCCGAGACCTGCGACCTCGTGCCGCTGCTCGCCGGGAACGGGCCTCCCCTGCTCATCGACTGCCTGTCGCTGTGGCTGACGTACGCGATGGACGAGGTGAACGCGTGGGACGACGCCGAGTGGGCGGGCGGCGGCGAGCGGGCCCTGCGCAAGCGGGTCGCCGAGCTCACGGACGCGCTGCGGGCGACCCGGCGCACGGTCGTCGCCGTCTCGAACGAGGTCGGCTCGGGCATCGTCCCCGCGACCGCGTCGGGCCGCCGCTACCGCGATGAACTGGGCCGTCTCAACGCGGCGTTCGCGGCGGAGTGCGAGCAGGTCCTGATGGTCGTGGCGGGCCAGGCGCTGGCCCTGCGGGGCTGACCGGGCCGACCGGGCCGACCGGGCCGACCGGGCCGCTCACGCGTCCGGGTTCCTGCGGGCGATGATCCGGTAGGCGTTGGAGAACCGGGTGCGGCTGACCACGGGTGCGAGCAGCCGGTCGGCCAGGGCGGCGGCGGCCAGCAGCGGGGTCGCGAGGCGGGCCGCGGCGCGGATGCGGCCGAGGGTGACGGCGAGGCCCGCGGTGAGGTCGAGCGGGATGTGCGGCTCGCGCCGGTCGGTGGCCACGACGGTGTAGCCGAGGCTCTCCAGCTCGCGCCGGAGCGCGGTGAGCGGGATGCGGTGGTGGGGCTCGGGCCGGATCCAGCCCTTGCCGAGGAGCCTGGCGTACCGGCTCTCCGGGACGGGGACCTCGATCATCAGATGGCCGCCGGGCCGCAACACCGTGCGGGCGGCGATGAGTTCGATGCGCGGATCGGCGCTGCGCTCCAGGTAGTGGAACATGCTCAGCGCGTCGTAGCGCCCCGCGAGCTTCGGCGCGAGATCGGCGAGCAGTCCCCGGTGGGCCTCCTCCACGCGGCCCGCCTCGCGGCCCGCCTCCACCCGCTCGGTGCGGTCGAGCCCGTCGAAGGCGGTGTACGGGTGGACCTGCTTGGCGGCGGCGGGGAAGTGCCCGTGTCCGGTGTCGACGTCCAGCCAGCTCTCGGGCTCGATGAAGCGGCCCATCGCGCGGGCGCGTGCCTGGTGGCGGCGGGCCGCCGAGTGCGGGGCGGCGAGGATCTTCTCGGCCTGGGCTGCGGCGACCTGGGCGGCGTCCATGGGGGTGGAGGGCTCCTCTGTCAGGCGGTTCGAGCAGTACGACAATCCCCTTGAAACGGCACGTAAGGGATGATCGACACCGGTGCAATGACACCACGGAGGCGACCGCACGGGTCCCCGACCCTCCCGGTACTGTTCGGCGAATGAGCTCGCTGAATCTCGACGACTTCACCGACCTGATCGAGCGCCCCGACGGCGGCGTGCGGCGCGACGCCGAGGAGCGCAGGGAACGGCAGAGCGTGCCGCCCGGGGCGCTCGGGCGCCTCGACGAGCTGGGCGAGTGGCTGTCCGCCGCCCAGTCGTCGGTTCCGGTCAAGCCGATCGAGCGGCCGCGCGTGATCCTGTTCGCGGGCGACCACGGGGTCGCCGAGCTCGACGTCTCCGCAAGGCCCGCCGGCGGCGCGGCCGAACTCGTGCGCTCCGTACTCTCCGGCGAGAGCCCCGTCGCCGTGCTCGCGCGCCGCCTGGACGTGCCCGTCCGCATCGTCGACATGGCCCTGGACTGCGACCCGGCCGAACTGCCCGCCGAGGTGGCGGGTCACCGGGTGCGGCGCGGCTCGGGGCGCGTCGACATCGAGGACGCGCTGACGGCCGAGGAGGCCGAGGCCGCGGTGCGGGCCGGGATGGCCGTCGCCGACGAAGAGGCCGACTCCGGCACCGACTTGGTCGTGCTCGGCGATGTGAGCGTCGGCGGGACGACACCCGCCGCGACGCTGGTCGCCGCGCTCTGCGGGACCGACGCGTCCGTGGTGACCGGGCGGGGCGGCTCGCCGATCGACGACCTGGCGTGGATGCGCAAGTGCGCGGCGGTCCGTGACTCGCTGCGGCGGGCGCGGCCCGTGCTCGGGGACCAGCTGGAGCTGCTCGCGGCGGTCGGCGGGGCGGACATCGCCGCCATGACCGGGTTCCTGCTGCAGTGCGCGGTGCGGCGTACGCCCGTGATTCTTGACGGCGTGGTGGCTTCGGCGGCCGCGCTGGTGGCCCAGCGGGTCGCCTTCCGGGCGCCGGACTGGTGGCTCGCGGGGCATGCGAGCGGGGAGCCTGCGCAGGCCAAGGCGCTGGACCGGATGGCGCTCGATCCGGTGCTCGAGCAGGGCGTGAAGGTGGGCGAGGGCGTGGGCGCGTTGCTCGCCGTGCCGCTGGTGCGGGCCGCGGCGGCGCTCTCCGCCGAGCTGCCGGTTGCGCCTGAACCGGCGGCGCAGGACGCGGAGTAGCCGCGGGGCGCCGCCGTGCGGAACGCCTGCCCGCAACTCGGACATCACGGCCCATATGATCCCCTTTCATGGGAGATGAGCCGAATGTTGCTTCTGGGCGTAATCGGCGGATCGCTGCGGGCTTCAGTGTCTGGTACTTGCGCGCCGTCACCTTCATCAACTTTCTGAGCGCGGTCTGGGTCTCCCTGGGGCAGGATCTGCGGCGGCACAACACCGAGAACTACTTCACCCCGTATCTGCTGACGGCAGGATTCGCCTCGGGGGCGTTCACGATGTTCCTGGCCATCACGATGCGCCGCCGCAAACGCGCCGCCTGGATTCTCAACCTCGTACTCAGCGGGCTCTTCCTGCTTCTCTTCGCGTTCGCGATGATCTTTCCGGAGATCCGTCAGCACGCGCAGAACTGGATCTCCCTCGTCCTGACCGCCGCCTTCGTCGCCGCGCTGATCGTCGGGCGCCGGGAGTTCTACGCCAAGGGCGACCGGTCGAATCCGAAGCTCGCGGCGGCCGTCGCGGTCGGCGGTCTTCTCGTGACCTCGCTGATCGCCGCACTCCTCGTCACCGTCACCAACCACGCGGACGACGAGTACCGTTCGACCTTCCTCGACCGCTGGCGCTACGGCACCATGCGGCTCGTCTCGCTCGCCGCCGACGACACACGGTTCGAGGGCATCGCCACGCCGGGCTGGGTCAACGTCACCATCAACGTGCTCAGCACGCTCCTCCTCCTTGCCGTGCTGTACGCCGCCTTCCGCTCACGCAAGGCCGTCGACCCGCTCACCGAGGACGACGAGGCCAAGCTGCACGGGCTGCTCGACAAGTACGGGGAGCGCGACTCGCTCGGGTACTTCGCGCTGCGCCGCGAGAAGAGCGTCGTGTGGTCGCCGAGCGCCAAGGCGGCGGTCGCCTACCGGGTGATCGGGGGCGTCTCCCTGGCCTCCGGTGATCCCATCGGGGATCCGGAGGCCTGGCCCGGCGCCATCGAGCCGTGGCTCGCCGCCGCCCGCGAACACGGCTGGATCCCGGCCGTGATGGGGGCGAGCGAGGAGGCGGGCACGATCTACGCGCGGCACGGTCTCGACGCGCTGGAGCTGGGCGACGAAGCGATCGTCGAGACGGCTGAGTTCACGCTGGAGGGGCGGGCCATGCGCACCGTCCGGCAGGCGTACAACCGGGTCAAGCGGGCCGGGTACGAGGTGCGGATCCGGCGTCACGAGGATATTCCGGCCGACGAGATGGCGTATCTGCTCGAGCGCGCCGACGACTGGCGGGACGGGGCCACCGAGCGCGGCTTCTCCATGGCGCTCGGGCGGCTGGGCGACCCCGCCGACGGGCGGTGCGTGATGCTCGAATGCAGGGACAGCCGCGCGGGGGAAGGCGCCGGCGAGTTGAGAGCGGTGCTCTCGTTCGTGCCCTGGGGGCCGAACGGGCTCTCCCTCGACCTGATGCGGCGCGACCGCGACTCCGAGAACGGCCTGATGGAGTTCATGGTCATCGAGCTGCTCCAGCGCGCCCCGGAGATCGACATCACTCAGGTGTCGCTGAACTTCGCGATGTTCCGGTCCGTCTTCGAACGCGGCTCGCGGCTCGGCGCGGGCCCGGTCCTGCGGTTGTGGCGCTCGCTGCTCACCTTCTTCTCACGGTGGTGGCAGATCGAGTCGCTGTACCGGGCCAACGCGAAGTACCGCCCGATCTGGGAGCCGCGCTTCCTTCTCTTCGAGAAGAGCGGTGACCTGCCGCGCATCGGCATCGCGTCGGCCCGTGCGGAGGGCTTCCTGGAAGCGCCGGGCCTGCCGAAGTGGCTGCATCGCAAGCATCTGGAGTCCCGACGATGAACACCCTGCCCCTGTCCCTGTCCCGGATGGCACGCGACGAGTGGGGGCCGCTGTACGCCGCCGTGCGGGACGGCATCGCCGAGCGGCGGTGGCGGGCGGCGCCGATGACGCTCGCCGCGGTCTGTCTGACCGCCCTCCTCCAGTTCGTGCAGAACCAGTCCTGGGGCTATCAGTTCGTCCAGAACATCGGTTCCGTACGGGCCGATGACCCGCTCTGGCTCGCCCTCCTTCGAACCCCGCTCTCGCTCTTCGTACCCGCGCTCGACCTGCCCGTCTGGGGAGCGCTCGCGCAGGTCCTGCTGGTGTTCGGCATCGCCGAGATCTGCGTCGGCTGGTGGCGCACGCTCGTCATCGGCTACGCGGCCACCCTCGCGGGCACGCTCTACGCGCGCGTGGGCATCGCGTGGGGTCCCGGCAACCCGCTGGGGCTTCCCGCGTCCGACGCGCAGGTCGTCGACACCGGGCCTTCCGCCGCCGTGGTGGGGCTCGCGGTCTATGTGTGCTGGCGGTACCGGGCGTGGTTCACGGGGGCCCTGGTGATCGCCGTGATGGTCATCGAGGTCTTCGTGAAGAACAACCTCGCGGGCAAGGAGCACTTGGCGGCGATCGCGGCCGTACTCGTGCTGTGCGGCTGCTCGGCGGTGGTTCAGCGGCGCGGGCGCGCGAGTTCCGTGTCGGGCTTGCCGCCGATCAGATCCTGAAACTTGCGGCGCGGGCCCGCCCAGCGGCGGTCGTGGCGGTAGGCGCGCAGGCCCGCTCGGGCGCGGGCGCGGTGCCGGTTGCGGTAGAAGCGCCTGGCCCATGCCGATCCGGGGCGGGCGAGGCGGATCGCGCCGACCATCGCGACGAGCGGGACCACCATGCCGATCAGGGCCGTCTGCAGCTTGCCCTTGGCCAGGGCGATCAGGGCGAAGCAGCAGTTGAAGGCGATGTTCAGGGCGAGCGCGGCGCGGTTGTTCCGCTCCTCGGGCGACAGGTCGTTCACGCCGAACGGGGTGAAGCCGGTGAGGATGAGCACCACCAGGGCCGCGGTGAGCATCACCACCTCGACGCTCTTGCGGCCCTGTTCGCTCCAGTAGACGTCGTCGAGGTAGAGGATCAGCGCGAACTCGTCGAGGACGAGGCCGGCGCCGACCCCGAACATGACCGCCGCGAGCATCGACCCCAGGCTGTGCATGCCCGCGGCCACGGCCCAGAAGCCGCCGACGAGCATGAGGAAGATGCCGGGTACGACGTGATGGATGTGTACGTCGCCCGTGCTGATGTTCCGGAAGGGGCCCTTGCCCGCGCGGATGAGGCGGGTGATGGTGCGGGTGACGAGGAAGGTGGCGACGAAGGAGAGCAGGGCCAGGAGCAGCGGAAGCTTCCCCGGCTCCACGATGTTCGTTTCCCACCAGTCGGCCATGGGGCCATCCTCGGCCGGGGGGTACGGCACCGCACCCGCTGCCGCCCCGGATACCCTTCCGCGGTGCCCCGATCCTCCCCCGCCGACGGCCCCCGCTTCGCCTTCGGCACCCTCACCGCGCTGCCCGTCGACGTCACCCGGTGGGACCGTGAAGCCGCCCGCTCCGGGATGCTCTGCGCTCCCCTCGCCGGGCTGACCGTCGGGCTCTGTGCCGCGGCGGTCGGCGGAGGGCTCATGGCCCTCGGTGCGGGGCCGTTGCTCGCCGCCGTGGCGACCGTCGCGGCCCCCGCCGCGCTGACCCGCGGCCTCCACCTCGACGGGCTCGCCGACACCGCCGACGGTCTCGGCAGTGCCAAGCCCGCCGAGGACGCGCTGCGGATCATGAAGCAGTCCGACGTCGGGCCGTTCGGCGTCATCACGCTTCTCTTCGTGCTGCTCGCCCAGGTCGCCGTCCTCTTCCAGCTCTACGACGCCTCGTGGACCCGCGGCGCCCTCGCCGCCGTCGTCTCCGCGGCGGCGGCCCGGCTCGCCCTCACCCTGGCCGCCCGCACGGGCGTACCCCCGGCCCGCCCGGAGGGCCTCGGCGCCGCCGTGGCGGGGACCGTTCCGAGGAAGGCCGCGCTGCTCACGGCGGCCGCCGTCACCGCGGCCGCCGCGGCTGCGGCTCTGCCCTTCGGTACGTACGAGGTTGTGCGGTACGCGGTCGCCGTCGTCCTCGCGGTCTGCGCCGCCGAACTGCTCCTTCGCCACTGCGTCCGCCGCTTCGGCGGCATCACCGGCGATGTCTTCGGCGCCCTCGCCGAGACCGCCGCGACAACGGCCCTGGTCGCCCTGGCTCTCGGCTGAGGCGCGCGGCAAACATGAAAATGCCGACACGTTCGGATGAATCTGCGCTGGCGCGATCGAATCGGCATGACGCGCGTAGGCTCATGTCCGGCGCCCTTCCGGCCCGTTCTAGGCTGGCGCCGGGCCCGGTCGACCCAACCCCATCGGCCTTGGAACTCAACGGAAGCGAGAATTCACCACCGTGACTGCTCTGACTCTCAGCACCGCCGCCGCGTCCGGCCTCCGTGCCGACGCGATCGTCGTCGGCGTCGCGAAGGGCGCCAAGGGGCCGGTCGTCGCGCCCGGCGCCGAGTCCGTGGACAAGGCGTACGACGGCAAGCTCGCGTCTGTCCTGGAGACCCTCGGCGCCACGGGCGCCGAGGGCGAGGTGACCAAGCTGCCCGCCCCCTCCGGCTTCAAGGCGCCGGTCATCGTCGCGGTCGGCCTCGGCACGGTGCCGGAGAAGGACGAGACGTACGGCACGGACGCCCTGCGCCGCGCCGCCGGTACCGCCGCGCGTGCCCTGTCCGGCTCGAAGAAGGCCGGGTTCGCCCTGCCCGCCGAGGACGCCGAGGACGCCGGTTCGATCGCCGAGGGCGCGCTGCTCGGCGCGTACTCCTTCGACGCGTACAAGGAGAACGGTTCCGCCAAGGGCAAGGACGCCAAGGGTCCGCTCGCCGAGATCGCCCTGCTCGGCGGCAAGCCCCGCGACAAGGCGTACAAGGCCGCGATCGAGCGCGCCACCGCCGTGTCCGAGGAGCTGAACCGCGCCCGCGACCTCGTCAACACCCCGCCGAACGACCTGAACCCCGAGGCCTTCGCCGCCGTCGTCACCGCGGCCGGCAAGGAGCACGGCATCAAGGTCCAGGTCCTGGACGAGAAGGCGCTCACCAAGGGCGGCTTCGGCGGCATCCTCGGCGTCGGCGCCGGTTCGGAGGCCCCGCCGCGTCTGGTGAAGCTGTCGTACACGTCGTCCAAGGCGAAGAAGAACCTCGCCTTCGTCGGCAAGGGCATCACCTACGACTCGGGCGGCATCTCGCTGAAGCCCGCCGGTCACAACGAGACCATGAAGTGCGACATGGCCGGTGCCGCGGCCGTCTTCGCCGCCGTCGTCGCCGCCGCGCGCCTCGGCCTCGAGGTGAACGTCACCGGCTGGCTCGCCCTCGCCGAGAACATGCCGTCCGGCTCCGCGACCCGCCCCGGCGACGTCCTGCGGATGTACAGCGGCAAGACGGTGGAGGTGCTCAACACCGACGCCGAGGGCCGGCTCGTCCTGGCCGACGCGATCGCCAAGGCCTCCGAGGACAAGCCCGACGCGATCGTCGACGTGGCGACGCTGACCGGCGCGATGATGATGGCGCTCGGCAGCCGCACCTTCGGCATCATGGCCAACGACGACGCGTTCCGCGCCGCGATCCACGACGTCTCCGAGGAGGCGGGCGAGCCCTCCTGGCCGATGCCGCTGCCCGAGCACCTGAAGAAGGGCATGGACTCCCCCACCGCCGACATCGCCAACATGGGCGAGCGGATGGGCGGCGGTCTGGTGGCCGGTCTCTTCCTCCAGGAGTTCGTGGGCGAGGGCATCACCTGGGCGCACCTGGACATCGCGGGCCCGGCCTTCAACGAGGGCGGCCCGTTCGGCTACACGCCCAAGGGCGGCACCGGCACCGCGGTCCGCACCCTGGTCCGGCTCGCGGAGCGCACGGCCGCGGGCGACCTCGGCTGATTTGCGTACGTTGCGTGGGGCCCCGGACGGCAGGTACGTCCGGGGCCCCACGCGGTTTCGCCCACAACGAAATCCGTACGTTCGTACACCTTGGTAACCCCTGGACGTGTCGAATCAGACGTCTCACAGCCCGGCCCGCCGTCCCACCTCCCGCCGACAAGTGCGAAGATGGGTTCTCGGCAGGACAGGGCCCCCACCACAGGGCCGAAACAAGAGCGGCCGAATACCAGCCGACCGACCGGTCGTCCCCCGGGAAGAGCGGTCCGGCGTACGGCGCACATGCATGGAGGACGTGACGTGGCGAACGACGCCAGCACCGTTTTCGACCTAGTGATCCTCGGCGGCGGTAGCGGCGGTTACGCCGCGGCACTGCGCGCGTCGCAGCTGGGCCTGGACGTCGCCCTGATCGAAAAGGGCAAGGTCGGCGGCACCTGCCTGCACAACGGCTGCATCCCGACGAAGGCCCTGCTGCACGCGGGCGAGGTCGCCGACCAGGCTCGCGAGGCCGACCAGTTCGGTGTGAAGGCCACCTTCGAGGGCATCGACATGGCGGCCGTCCACAAGTACAAGGACGACGTGATCTCGGGCCTCTACAAGGGCCTGCAGGGACTCATCGCCTCGCGCAAGGTGACGTACATCGAGGGCGAGGGCCGTCTGTCGTCCCCGACCTCCGTGGACGTGAACGGCCAGCGCGTCCAGGGCCGCCACGTGCTCCTCGCGACCGGCTCCGTGCCGAAGTCGCTGCCGGGCCTGGAGATCGACGGCAACCGCATCATCTCCTCGGACCACGCCCTGGTCATGGACCGCGTGCCGAAGTCCGCGATCATCCTGGGCGGCGGCGTCATCGGCGTCGAGTTCGCCTCGGCGTGGAAGTCCTTCGGCGCAGAGGTGACCGTCGTCGAGGGCCTCAAGCACCTCGTGCCGGTCGAGGACGAGAACTCCTCGAAGCTTCTTGAGCGCGCGTTCCGCAAGCGCGGCATCAAGTTCAACCTCGGCACCTTCTTCGAGAAGGCCGAGTACACGCAGGACGGCGTCCGCGTGACCCTCGCCGACGGCAAGACCTTCGAGGCCGAGGTGCTTCTGGTCGCCATCGGCCGCGGCCCGGTCTCCGCCGGTCTCGGCTACGAGGAGCAGGGCGTCGCGATGGACCGCGGTTACGTCCTGGTCGACGAGTACATGCAGACCAACGTCCCGACCGTCTCGGCCGTGGGCGACCTGGTGCCGACCCTCCAGCTCGCGCACGTCGGCTTCGCCGAGGGCATCCTGGTGGCGGAGCGCCTGGCCGGTCTCAAGACCGTCCCGATCGACTACGACGGCGTGCCGAAGGTGACGTACTGCCACCCCGAGGTCGCCTCCGTGGGCATCTCCGAGGCCAAGGCCAAGGAGATCTACGGCGCGGACAAGGTCGTCGCCCTCAAGTACAGCCTGGCGGGCAACGGCAAGAGCAAGATCCTGAAGACCGCGGGCGAGATCAAGCTCGTCCAGGTCAAGGACGGTGCCGTGGTCGGCGTCCACATGGTCGGCGACCGCATGGGCGAGCAGGTCGGCGAAGCCCAGCTGATCTACAACTGGGAGGCGCTGCCGGCCGAGGTCGCGCAGCTCATCCACGCCCACCCGACGCAGAACGAGGCGATGGGCGAGGCCCACCTGGCCCTCGCGGGCAAGCCGCTGCACTCCCACGACTGATCTCTCAGTCACACGGGCGCGACGACCAAGACTTCCGCAATTTCGTAAGGAGCAACTGAAACCATGGCGGTTTCCGTATCCCTTCCGGCGCTCGGCGAGAGCGTCACCGAGGGCACTGTCACCCGTTGGCTGAAGGCCGAGGGCGAGCGCGTCGAGGCCGACGAGCCGCTGCTCGAGGTGTCGACCGACAAGGTCGACACCGAGATCCCGTCGCCCGCCTCCGGCATCCTGGCGTCCATCAAGGTCGCCGAGGACGAGACCGTCGAGGTCGGCGCCGAGCTCGCCGTCATCGACGACGGCAGCGGTGCGCCCGCTGCCGCCCCGGCTCCGGCCGCCGAGCCCGCTCCGGCCCCGGTCGCCGAGGCCCCCGCCGCTCCGGCTCCCGCCGCCGAGGCCCCGGCTCCGGCCGCCGCCCCGGCCGGTGGCGCCACCGGCACCGACGTGACGCTGCCCGCCCTGGGCGAGTCGGTCACCGAAGGCACCGTCACCCGCTGGCTGAAGGCCGTCGGCGACGAGGTCGCCGAGGACGAGCCGCTGCTCGAGGTCTCCACGGACAAGGTCGACACCGAGATCCCGTCGCCGGTCGCGGGCGTGCTGCTCGAGATCGCCGTCGGCGAGGACGAGACCGCCGAGGTCGGCGCCAAGCTCGCCGTCATCGGCGCCGCGGGTGCCGCTCCGGCGGCCGCCGCTCCGGCTGCCCCGGCCGCTCCGGCTGCGGCTCCGGCCGCCCCCGCCGCTGCCGCTCCGGCTCCGGTTCAGCCCGCGGCTCCGGCTCCGGCTCCGGCTGCGCCCGCCGCTCCGGCTCCGGTCGCCCCGGCCCCCGTCGCCCCGGCCGCTCCGGCCGCTCCGGCCGCTCCGGCCGCGCCCGCCGCGACCTCGCCGGCCTCCCCGGCCGACGACGGCGCGTACGTCACTCCGCTGGTCCGCAAGCTCGCGGGCGAGCACGGCGTGAGCCTCGCGGAGGTCAAGGGCACCGGCGTCGGTGGCCGCATCCGCAAGCAGGACGTCATCGCCGCCGCCGAGGCCAAGAAGACCGCCCCGGCTCCGGCCGCCGCCGCTGCCCCGGCCGCCTCGAAGGCCCCGGCCCTCGAGGTCTCCCCGCTGCGCGGTCAGACGGTCAAGATGACCCGCATGCGCAAGGTCATCGGCGACAACATGATGAAGGCGCTGCACTCGCAGGCCCAGCTGACCTCGGTCGTCGAGGTCGACATCACCAAGCTGATGAAGCTGCGCGCCAAGGCGAAGGACTCGTTCGCGGCTCGCGAGGGCGTCAAGCTCTCCCCGATGCCGTTCTTCGTCAAGGCCGCCGCCCAGGCTCTGAAGGCCCACCCGGTCGTCAACGCCCGGATCAACGACGACGAAGGCACCATCACGTACTTCGACTCGGAGAACATCGGCATCGCCGTTGACGCCGAGAAGGGTCTGATGACGCCGGTCATCAAGGGTGCGGGCGACCTGAACATCGCCGGTATCTCCAAGAAGACCGCCGAGCTGGCCGGCAAGGCCCGTGGCGGTGGCCTCACCCCGGACGACATGTCCGGCGCCACCTTCACGATCTCCAACACCGGTTCGCGCGGCGCCCTGTTCGACACGGTCATCGTGCCGCCGAACCAGGCCGCGATCCTGGGCATCGGTGCCACGGTGAAGCGTCCGGTCGTCATCAACCACCCGGACCTGGGCGAGACCATCGCCGTCCGTGACATGACGTACCTGTCGCTCTCCTACGACCACCGTCTGGTGGACGGCGCGGACGCCGCCCGCTACCTGACCGCGGTCAAGGCGATCCTCGAGGCCGGCGAGTTCGAGGTCGAGCTCGGTCTGTAGTCCTACCGCCCCGTAGGGCTGTAAGACTCGTCTCATCAGCGCGTACGCCCCCGTTCGGAGGTTTCCGGACGGGGGCGTCGCCGTATTGTCTAGGGGTCACCATGCCCTGGGGCGCTGCCCCCGCAGGAGGAGCCCACATGACCGCGCCCGTTGTTCACTCGCTGCGCGAACAGATCCGCGAGCACATCGTGGAGGGGATCGTCAGCGGGCGCTGGAAGCCGGGCGAGCGGATCGTGGAGCGCCGCATCGCCGTGGAGCTGGAGGTCTCGCAGACCCCCGTCCGCGAGGCCCTGCGGGAGCTGGAGACGCTGCGGCTCATCGAGTCCGCGCCCAACAAGGGCGTACGCGTACGCAACTTGACGGCGGCGGACCTGGAGGAGAGCTACCCGGTCCGTGCGGGCCTTGAGGCGATCGCCGCCGAGCTCGCGGCCGAGAGCCTGGCCGAGGACTGCTCGGCCCTGGAGCCCCATGTGGCCGCCCTGTACGAGGCGGACCGGGCCGCGGACGGCACCGCGCAGGTGCGGCACACGGTGGGCTTCCACCGGGAGCTGGTGCGGGCCGCGGACAACTCCGTACTCCTGCACACCTGGGAGGGCCTCGGCATCGAGGTCTTCACCGCCTTGTCCATCCGGTGGCTGGGGACCGTCCAGCAGTCGTACGCGGAGGAGCACGAGGCCCTGGTCTCGGCCTTCCGCAGGCGTGACCCGGCGATCGCGGAGCTGGTGAAGGCCCACGTTCTCGGCTGCGCCCCGCGCGCCTGACGCCCTTCCTCAGGACACCCCCTCAGGGGTCCCGCTCATCCGTGGCCGCACCCCTGCAAACGTGCCCTCACCTGCGTAAACCCTTCAAATCCAAGGCACCCGGTGCCCGCTTTACTGGCACCGGATGCCTACTTTCCCCCTCTGGCGGAGTTTTCGCCTTCAACCCTTTGATCGATCATCGATCACGGAGTTAGAGTCTCCCGGGGCTTTCACCAAGGCCCCACGCCCTGTCCTGCCAAAGACCTAGGGCACCCCCACCCCTTACCGAAACAGGGGACCCCCTCCGACTCAGGAAGGCGGCGACATGACCGACCCCTCCGCAATCCAGCCGAGCGAGCTCGACCAGCTCCCGGACCGCGACCCCGAGGAGACCGCCGAATGGCAGGCCTCCCTGGACGCCGTTACGCAGGCGGCCGGGCCGCACCGTGCCGCGTACCTGATGCGCCGCACGCTGGAGCGCGCCGAGGGCGCGGGCCTGGCGCTGCCCAAGCTCCTCGAGACCGACTACGTCAACACCATCCCCACCTCCGCCGAGCCCGCCATTGAGGGCGACGAGGAGATGGAGCGGAAGATCGCCGCGTGGAACCGCTGGAACGCGGCCGCGATGGTGACGCGTGGTTCGAAGTACGGCGTCGGCGGCCACATCGCCACCTTCGCCTCCGCCGCCTGGCTGTACGAGACGGGCTTCAACCACTTCTTCAAGGGCAAGGAGTCCGGGGAGGCCGCCGGTTCCGGTGACCAGCTGTACATCCAGGGCCACGCATCCCCCGGCATCTACGCCCGCGCCTTCCTCGACGGCCGTCTGAACGAGACGCAGCTCGACAACTTCCGGCAGGAGGCGGGCGGCAACGGCCTCCCCTCCTACCCGCACCCGCGCCGCCTCCCCTGGCTGTGGGAGTTCCCGACCGTCTCCATGGGTCTGGGTCCGCTCTCCGCCATCTACCAGGCGCGCTTCAACCGGTACCTCACCAACCGCGGCATCAAGGACGTCTCCGCCTCGCACGTGTGGGCGTTCCTCGGTGACGGCGAGATGGACGAGCCCGAGTCGACGGCGGCCCTCGCCCTGGCCGCGCGTGAGGGTCTGGACAACCTCACCTACGTCATCAACTGCAACCTGCAGCGCCTCGACGGCCCGGTCCGCGCGAACTTCCGCGTGGTGCAGGAGCTTGAGGCCCAGTTCCGCGGCGCCGGCTGGAACGTCATCAAGGTCCTGTGGGGCAACGCCTGGGACGAGCTGTTCCAGCTCGACACCACGGGCGCGCTCGTCCGCCGCCTGCGTGAGGTGCCGGACGCCCAGTTCCAGACGTACGCGACGCGCGACGCCGCCTACATCCGCGAGCACTTCTTCGGTGCCGAGCCCGCGCTCGTGGCTCTTGGCCAGCTGCTGAGCGACGACAAGATCAGCGAGTGCTTCCACCTCTCGCGCGGCGGCCACGAGGCCCGCAAGGTCTACGCGGCCTACCGCGCGGCGCTCACCCACAAGGGCGCGCCGACCGTGATCCTCGCGCAGACGGTCAAGGGCTTCACGCTGGGCAAGGGCTTCGAGTCCAAGAACGCCAACCACCAGATGAAGAAGCTGACGGTGGACGAGTTCAAGGACATGCGTGACCTCCTTGAACTGCCCATCTCCGACAGCCAGTTCGTCGACGGCCAGGTGCCTTACGGCCACCCGGGCGCCGACTCCCCCGAGGTCCGCTACCTCCAGGAGCGCCGCGCGGCCCTCGGCGGCCCGGCCCCGGCCCGCCGCACGCAGCCGCTCGCGCCGCTGCCCGCCCCCGCCGACAAGGCCTTCGCCTCGTTCGACAAGGGCTCCGGCAGCCAGTCCATCGCGACGACCATGGCGTTCGTACGACTCGTCAAGGACCTGATCCGCGACAAGGAGACCGGCAAGCGCTGGGTGCCGATCGTCCCCGACGAGGCGCGCACCTTCGGCATGGAGTCGCTCTTCCCGTCGCTCGGCATCTACTCGCCCAAGGGCCAGAACTACGAGCCGGTCGACCGCGACCAGCTGATGTACTACCGCGAGGCGAAGGACGGCCAGATCCTCAACGAGGGGATCACCGAGGCCGGGTCGATGGCGGACTTCATCGCCGCGTCGTCGTCGTACGCGACGCACGGCGAAGCGATGATCCCCTTCTACATCTTCTACTCGATGTTCGGCTGGCAGCGGACCGCCGACCAGATGTGGCAGCTCGGCGACCAGCTCGGCCGCGGCTTCCTCGTCGGCGCCACCGCCGGTCGTACGACGCTGACGGGTGAGGGTCTGCAGCACGCGGACGGCCACTCGCCGGTGATCGCCGCGACGAACCCCGCCGCGATGTCGTACGACCCTGCCTTCGCCTACGAGGTCGCGGCGATCGTCAAGGACGGTCTGCGCCGGATGTACGGCGAGGCGGCCCCCGGTGAGGACCAGAACGTCTTCTACTACCTCACCGTCTACAACGAGCCGATGCCGCAGCCCGCGAAGCCCGCGGGTGTGGACGAGGGCATCGTCAAGGGTCTCTACCGCTTCAACACCGCCGAGACGGCCGGGCTCTCCCCCGCCTCCCCCAAGCTCTCGACTTCGCTCGAGCAGGGAGGTACCCCCTTCGTCTCGCGCATCCAGCTGCTCGGCTCGGGCACGGCCATCCACTGGACGCTCAAGGCCCAGCAGCTGCTCGCCGAGGAGTGGGGTGTGGCCGCCGACGTGTGGTCCGCCACCTCCTGGACCGAGCTGCGCCGCGACGCCCTGGAGGCCGACGAGGCCATCCTGCGCGGCGAGGAGCGTACTCCCTACGTGCGTACGGCACTTGAGGGTGCGCAGGGTCCCGTGCTCGCCGTCTCCGACTACATGCGGCAGGTCCCGGACCAGATCGCGCAGTGGGTCGAGCAGGACTACTCCTCGCTCGGTGCGGACGGCTTCGGGCTCTCCGACACGCGTGACGCCGCGCGTCGCCACTTCGGCATCGACGCCGAGTCGATCGTCGTCGCCGCGCTCGCGCAGCTCGCCCGTCGTGGCGAGGTGCCCGCCGCCGCGGTGAAGGAGGCTCGGGCCAAGTACGGCCTGTAAGCCTTCGGCTTGACGCTTGATACGTGTGCGGGTCCCCACCGTCTGGTGGGGGCCCGCATTCGTGTGCGCGGCATCATGGGACCATGCGCGCTGCCCGCCTCATCAAAATGGTGCTGCTGCTCCAGGCACGGCCCTCCATGACCGCCGCCGAGCTCGCGGCCGAGCTCGAAGTGTCCGAGCGGACCATCACGCGGGATGCGCAGGCGCTGTCGGAGGCGGGCGTTCCGGTGTACGCCGACCGGGGCCGGACCGGCGGCTACCGGCTCATCGGCGGGTACCGTACGCGCCTCACCGGGCTCGGGCGCAGCGAGGCCGAGGCACTGTTCCTGTCCGGAGTGCCGGGCGCGCTGCGGGAGATGGGCCTTCAGGACGCGGCTTCGGCGGCCCGGCTGAAGGTGTCGGCGGCGCTGATGCCCTCGCTGCGGGACGCCTCGCAGAACGCCTCGCAGCGGTTCCATCTGGACGCGCCGGGGTGGTTCAAGGAGACGCCCGCCCCGGAGCTGCTGCCCGCCGTGGCGGACGCGGTGTGGGACGACCGCCGGGTCACCGCCCGCTACCGGCGCCAAGAGGCCGAGGTCGAGCGGGAGTTGGAGCCGTACGGGCTCGTGCTCAAGGCGGGCGTCTGGTACTTGTGCGCGCGGGTCCCGGCATCCGGTTCCGCCGCCTTCCGCGTGTACCGCATCGACCGGTTCGTCTCGGTCACCGCCGGCGAGGAACGCTTCGTACGCGACGAGGAGTTCGACCTGCCGGGGTTCTGGGAGGAGCGGGCCGCGCAGTTCGCGCGGGCGATCCTGCGGGCCGAGGTCGTGGTGCGGCTCTCCGAGGCAGGGGTGCGGCACCTTCCGTACGCCACCGATCCCGCGTCCGCGCGCGAGGCGATGGAGTCGGCGGGCGGGCCCGACGCGGCGGGCCGGGTGTGTGTCACGCTGCCCGTCGAGAACGAGGACGTGGCGTTCACCCAGCTCATGGCGCTCGGGCCGGAGGCGGAGGTCATCGCGCCCGCGGGTCTGCGGGCGCGATTCGCGCGGGCGGCGGCGCGGATGACGGGGCTGTACGACTCCTGAGGTGCCCTCAGCGGTAGCCGGTGACGTCGGCGGTCTTGCTCGCCTGGTCGACCTCCGTCAGATAGCGCCAGGCGTCGGGGGCCGAACCGTCCACGTCCGTGAAGCCGTACTCCTTGGCGAGGCCGCCGCTGGAGAGCGACTTTCCGTTCCAGCGGGCCACCTCGGGGTCGGAGGCGAGCGCGACGAGGGCGCGGCCCACGAAGGTCGGCGTCTCGGAGATCGCGAAGTGCGGGTTCTGCTCGCAGCCGTCCCGCCAGTTCTCCTCGCTCACGCTGAAGGCGGTGTCGAGCATGAACTCGGAGCGCAGCCAGCCGGGAGTCAGACAGAGCGCCGTGCAGCCGTACTCCCCGACCTCCTCGGCGAGACCGCGCGCCATCCGCAGCGGGGCGGACTTGGCCAGGTCGTAGTAGAAGGGCTTGCGGTAGTTGGGGCCGTTGTACTCCTCGGTCCCGTCGGTGACCTCGACGACCAGGCCGTCGGGGTTCTTCACGAGCAGCGGCAGCGCGTACCGGCTGGTGACGATGTGGGTCTCGACGCCGAGGCGGAGGATGCGCATCCCCTTGTCGAGGTCGTGCTCCCACATCTTCTTGCCCCACTCGACGTGGACGTCCCCGCCCCAGATGTCGTTGACCAGGATGTCGAGGCGGCCCTGCTCCCGGTCGATCCGCTCGACCAGGGCTTCGACCTGCTCGGGCTCCAGATGGTCGGTGGGTACGGCGATGCCCTGGCCGCCGCCCGCTTCCGCTCCCGCTCCCGCCTCGGTGACCAGCTCCGCGGTCTCCTCGATGGTCTCGGTGGTGCGGCCGACCTCACTGGTGTGCTCGCGGGTCGTCCGCCCCGTCACATACACGGTCGCCCCGGCGCGGCCGAGCTCCACGGCCATGGCCCGGCCCGCGCCACGGGTGGCACCGGCGACGAGGGCGATCTTTCCGGTCAGTGCGTGCGGCAGTGCGCGTGTGGTGTCCATACTTCGAGGCTTCCACCCAATGCCGACATCTGCTGTCGGGTTTTCCATGGGCATGTGCACGCATAACGAGACAGTCGCATCCGCCGCACTCCGCGTGCGTACCCATCCCCCAGGACCGATGCTTGTCCCGTGATGGACGAGACGGAGTTCTGGGAGATCGTGGACCGCACCCGCGTGGCCGCCGAAGGCGACCCGGAGGACCACGCCGACCTGCTCGCCGAGCGACTGCTCGAGCTCGAGCCGGACATGGTGCTCGACTTCGCCCGTCACTTCGAGGCGCGCTACAACCGCGCCTACCGCTGGGACCTTTGGGGCGCCGCCTGGATCCTGCTCGGCGGCGCGAGCGACGACGCCTTCGACTACTTCCGGTGCTGGCTGATCGGCCAGGGCCGTGAGGTCTTCGAGGGCGCCCTGCACGACCCCGACTCGCTCGCGGATCTCCTGGAGGACTTCGACGAGGAGATCGACGGCGACGGCGAGGAGCTGGGGTACGCCGCCGACGAGGCGTACGAGCAGCTCACGGGCGTCGTCACCCCCGACCTCGGCATCGCACCGGCCCCGCCGGAGCCGGAGGGCACCCCGCTGGACTTCGAGAACGACAGCGTGATGGCAGAGCGCTATCCGAAGCTCTGGGTCGCGTTCGGCGGTATGGACTAGCCCTTGCGGGGCTCGCGGCTCTGCAGCCTCGCCGCCGTCTCCCTGATCGCGGGGAGCGCGGCCGTCAGCGCCGCACCCGGGCAGTAGGTGAAGTAGCCGTCGTTGTGCCCGGAGATCGCCCGGAACTGCCCGCTGGTGCCCGCCCGGTATTTGCTGAGGCTGTTCGTGGAGACCAGCCGCACCGTCGACCGCGGGTCGATGCCCGAGAGCCCGAGCTTCCACGCCGCCAGCGCCGCCACGGCATCCGTCATGGCCTTCGGAACCGGCACCCCCTCCGTGAACGTCCCGATCGCCGCGATCCCCACCGAGCCCCGGTTGAAGCCCTGCGCGTGCGCCCCCACCACGGCCTTGTCGATTCCGCCCGCCCTCCCCTCGTAGATGGTCCCGCACCGGTCGACCAGGAAGTTGTAACCGATGTCGTCCCACTGCCTGCCCTCCGCCTGCCCCTGGTACAGATAGCGGATGATGCGCGGGACATCCGCGCAGTCGTAGCCGTTCGGCGAGTCCGTGTGGTGCACGAAGACCGCGTCGACCCGGTCGGCGTACCGGGCGGGCGGCGGATCCTTCACCCCGTCGGCCAGCCAGTCGGCGCGGAGCACCACGGGGGGCCGCGCCGCCGGATACCCGGCGGGCCGCCGTACCCGCGTCGCGGCCGCCGGCATCAGGGCGGCCCGCCCGGTCACGCCGACCGCCGCCCCGGTGACCCCGCCGAACTCCACCGGTCCGCGGGCCCGCGCCACCGCCCCCGATGTCCCCGGCCCCACGGACACCGCGCACATCAGCAGCAGCGACACGGCCGCGGCCCCGGGCACACAGCACAAGGCGACACGGGCCGCTCGGGCCGCCGGCCGGCCGTCCGCTATCGCTCGGGCCCCCGCGGCGCGCACCGAAGACGGCACGCGCCTCACGGATATCGGTATACCGCGGAAGACACGCATGGTCCGACTCTCCGCCCGCCCGGCCCAGCCCGCGATCCGCGGTATGCCACTTGGCTGAACGAGCACCCGGCGTGGGTCGGCTGAAGGGCCACCCGGCGCGGCTCGTCGGGCAGCGGCTCCCGCTCAGACCGCGCCCGGCTCCTGCCCCGGGTTCGTCCGCGCGAGGATCATGTCCGTACGCGGCTGGAGTGCCGCGTCGATCATCTCGGGCTGCGGAGTGATCCAGTATCGGCCCTCCGCGGCCTGCTCGAAGACACGGCGTGCGTGCTCCTCGGGCGTGATCCCCTGGGTGTCGGCGCGCTGCTGCAGCTGTTCGCTGAAGCCCGCTATCTCCGGCGGTGTGCCGTCCCCCGGCCGCGCGGCCCTGAATATCTCGCTCTTGACCGAGTCCGGCAGCACCACCGAGACCTGCACCCGCGCCTGCTTCATCCGCATCTCGTGGGCGAGGGACTCGGTGAGCGCGAGCGTCCCGAACTTGGTCACGCTGTAGGGCGCCATCAGGGGGCTCGGCAGCAGTCCGCCGACCGAGGACACATTGAGCACCCAGGTCCGCGTGGACCGCTCGAGCAGACGCGGCACGAAGGAACGTATGCCGTTCACATACCCGCCGATGTTGATCCGCAGGGCGGCGTCCCAGCGCTCGGCGGGGATCTCCCAGGAGTAGCCCATCGCCATGATCCCGGCGTTGTTGATCAGCATGTCGACCGTGCCGAAGCGGTCGTACGCGCGGTCCGCGAGGGCGTCGACGGACAGCGGGTCGGCCACGTCGGTCACGACCGCCTCGACCTCGGCGCCGGAGCCCCGCAGTTCATCGGCCAGCGCCGAGAGGCGGTCGGCGGCTATGTCGGCGAGGACCAGACGCATGCCCAGGGAAGCGGCATGCCGGGCGAATCCGGATCCGATGCCCGCGGAGGCGCCGGTGATGACGACGACCTTGCCCGCGAAGGTCTCGCTTGCGTTGCTCATGGTGCTCCTGTCGAACCCTCAGAAGATCGAACCCTCAGAAGTGGGTGCCGCCGTCGATGCGGACCTCGGTGCCGGTGATGAACTTGCCGTCCTCGGAGCCGAGCATCGCGACCACGGAGGCCACGGACTCCGGTCCCGCGAAGCCCTGGCCGATGGCCGGGGCGAGTTTCATGAACAGGCTCATGTCCGCGCCCTCGGGCAGGCCGGGGCCCACGCTCTGCCTGCTGGCGCCGCTGCCGTCGGTCATGCCGCTGGAGATGGAGCCGGGCTGCACGGCGGTGAAGCGGATGCCCTGCTTGGCGTACTCACTGGCGAGCGCGTGCGTCATGGACTGGATGCCGCCCTTGCTCGCCGCGTACGCCGCCATGTACGGGTGGGCGAACATCGCGGACGTGGAGCTGAAGTTGATGACGGCCGCGCCGTCGCCCTGAAGCAGGGCCGGTATCGCCTCGCGGATCACCAGGAACGTACCGACCAGGTTGACCTGGATGACGCGGTTGAAGGAGTCCAGGCTGGTCTCGTGGGTGTGCGAGGAGCGGAGCACGCCCGCCGCGTTCACCAGGACGTCGAGGCCGCCGAGCGCGGTGACCGCGGCGGCGACGCCCTCGCGCACCGAGGTCTCGTCGGAGATGTCGACGACCAGGGTGGTGAGCCGGTCGGCCGCGGCGCCCGCCTTCTCGACGGTGTCCTTCAGGCCGGCCTCGCTGACGTCGGCGGCCACGACCTTGCCGCCCTCATCGAGGATCCGCAGGACGGTGGCCTGGCCGATGCCCGAGCCGCCGCCGGTGATGAGTGCGCGACGGCCTTCGTAGCGGTTCATGAAAATGCCTCCGATCAGCTCCGGGATCCCCGGTCCGTCGATGGACCCGGCCTCCCCGGTCTCATTTCAATGTACGCCTGTCTGGCATGTTTTGCCATGCCGACAATTCATGTATCAGGGTGATGTCCGCGCGTAGGCTGCGGGCGTGAGCACCCAACCGACGCAGCCATCGCAACCGTCGCTGACCGAGCGCCGCAAAGCGGCCACGCAGCTCGACATCGCCCGCGCCGCCGCCGAGCTCTTCGCCGAGCGCGGCCCGGACGGCACCACGGCCGAGGAGATCGCGGGCCGGGCCGGGGTGGCGCTGCGCACCTTCTACCGGTACTTCCGCAACAAGCAGGACGCGGTCGGCCCGCTCCTCGCGGGCGGCGGCGCCCGGTGGCGTACGCACCTGGCCGCGCTCGATCCGGCCGCCGGGGTGTCGACGGCCCTGGAGCGGTCCATCGCTGACGTGCTCACCGCGGCGGACGACCGCGCGGTCGAGTCCCTGGAGTGGACGCGCGGCCTGCTGCGCGCCGCGCAGGACGATCCGGCGCTGCGTGCCGTCTGGTACCGCGTGAACCAGGAGTCGGAAGAGCAACTGGTCCCCGTCCTCGCCCGGCTCGCCGGGGACGACGCCGACCCACTGGACGTACGCCTGGCGGCGGCCGCCGCCACGGATGCCGTCCGCCTGGCCCTGGAGACCTGGGCCGCCACGGACGCGCCGGCCGAGGGCCCCGGCTCCCCCGCCGCCCTCGCGGTGCACTGCCTGCGGGAGCTGACGGGCGGCCTGCGGCTGCTCGCCGCCCCTAAGAGCCGGGGGGCCTAGGGCCTGTCCGGTGGGTCAGGCCGGTCTTCGCGCCGGGTGCCGATTGATCAGGGCCGAGCGGGCCCTGGTGCGTGCGGCTGCAAGGCGGAGGAGGGCGGCAACGCGGAGCGTCGGCAACCGACGACAACGCCGGAGGGGGCACCTCCCTGCTCGAGCGAAGCCGAGAGCTTGGGGGAGCGCGTGCCAGGGGTCGCGACCCCGGCAGGACCCATCGGACAGGCCCTAGACCTCCACCGCGAACGCCAGCAGCGCCACGTCGTCCCCGACCCCGCCGGAGAACCGTACGAGGTCCCGCCAGACCGCGGACGTCAGCGCCGCCGGGTGGTCCCACACCTCGACGGGGAACGTCGAGAGGCGCTCGGCCAGCGGATAGAAGGCGCCGGACGCGTCCCGCGCCTCGGTCACCCCGTCGGTGACCGCGAGGAGCCGGTCGCCGGGTTTCAGCGCCACGCTCACTTCCTCGGGCGGCGCGACACCGGCGATGCCCAGGCCCAGCGGGGGTCCCGGGGTCACATCGAGCTCCTCCACGGTGCCGCCGCGCAGCAGCAGCGGCGGCGGGTGACCACAGGAGACGAGCCGCACCTCCGCGGCGTCGTCGCGGAACTCCAGGAGCACGGCGGTGGCGAAGAGTTCGGCGTGTTCGGCCTGCGCGGAGTCGATCACGAGACGGCGGTCGAGCCGTCCGGCCACCCCCTCCAGGTCGGGCTGGTCGAGCACCGCCTCCCGGAAGGCGCCGAGCAGCGAGGCGACCGTCCCCACGGCCGCGAGCCCGTGCCCCTGTACATCGCCGACCAGCGCCCGCACACCGCACGGCCCCTTGCGTACGTCGAAGAGATCGCCGCCCACCAGGGTCCCGCCCTGTGCCGCACGGTAGAGGCCCGCGCAGCGCACCGGGCCCACGCGTTCCGGCAGCGGCGGCAGGACGGCGAACTGGGCGGCCTCCGCGACGGTGCGGACGGTCACGAGCTGGGCGTCGCGCCGGCTGCGCACAAAGGCGAACACGATGCTGAGCAGCGCCACGAAAGTGACGGTCAGCAGATCGCTGTCTCCGGGGCGGCCGAGACCGAAGCCCGGCAGGGAGAGCAGGATGATCACGGTGCCGCCGAAGAGGGCCGTGGCGGACGCGCCGTACGACATCGCCGCCATCGGCGGGACGGCCGCGAGCAGGAAGCTGAGGTCGACCGCCTCCGGGGTGACCAGCTGGATCACGCAGATCACGACCAGGAGCAGCGGCGGAGACCCGCGCACCCAGCGGGGCCGCGGCGCTTCGCGAAGCCTGCTCGGCTCGTCTCGGTCCCGACGACTGGCCGCGGCCCTGATCATCGGTTCGCTCCTTCCGGGGTACGTCTTCACGCTCCTACGCGCGCGTGGAGACCGCACGCCGGGCCGGTCCTTCGGGGGGCCGGTCCTTCGGGGGCCGGTGCCCGGTGGTCAGGTGCCCGGTGGTCAGGTGCCCGGTGGTCAGGTGCCCGGTGTGTCAGAGGGTGCGGCCCATCAGCACGTCGTCCACGTAGACACCGTCCAGGAAGAATTCGCCCGGCAGCACTCCCTCGACCACGAACCCCTCGGATTCGTAGAGCGTCCGCGCCGGAGCGTTGTGGCCGAGGACCCGCAGCGTGATGCGCCGCGCGCCCTGCCGCCGGGCCTCCTGCACCGCGGCCCTGACCAGGCCACGCCCTATCCCCTTGCCGCGCGCCTCGTCGGCGACGGCGAAGCCCAGGATCTGGCGTACGTGGGCGTTGGCGAGCAGGGGTGTGGGATAGCCGAGCCTGATGTAGCCGACGACCTTGCCGTGCAGTTCGGCGACCAGATGGTCGTGGGGGCCGAAGCGTTCGTTGAAGAAGGGCGGGTGTGGCGGCTGCGGCGCCGGCTGCACCGCGTGCAGCGTGGACCAGGTGTCGCGGTCGATACGGCCGAGGGCTTCTTCGTCGTCCGGCAGAGCGGTACGTATGTGCGTATCCGGCATGAGCGTCACTGTACGGCGGCCCCTTGAGGCCCAGCAGCGGGGTTTCGCGGCAGGATGGCTCCATGGAGCCCACCGAGCCCAAGAAGTCAGCCCCGTCAGCCCCGTCAGCCCCCTCGTCAGCACAGTCAGCTCCGTCAGCTCCGTCAGCTCCGTCGACGCGGCGGCTGCGCGTCGCGGTGGCCGGCTCGTCCGGTCTCATCGGGTCGGCGCTGACGCGCGCCCTCGCCGACGACGGACACGAGGTGGTGCGGCTCGTGCGAGGGGCACCTCGTACGAAGGACGAGGTGCGCTGGGACCCCAAGGAGGGGTACGTCGACACGGCGGGGCTCGCGGGCTGTGACGCGCTCGTCAATCTGGCGGGGGCCGGGATCGGTGACCACCGCTGGACGGACGCGTACAAGCGGGAGCTCCGTGACAGCAGGGTGCTCGGCACCGCGGCGCTCGCCGCCGCCGCTGCCGCGCTCGACGAGCCGCCGCGGGTGTTCCTGTGCGCCAGCGCGATCGGCTACTACGGAGACACCGGTCAGCGCGCGGTGGATGAGAGCGCGCCTCCTGGAGAGGGCTTCCTGCCGTCGCTGTGCGTGGAGTGGGAGGGGGCCGCGGCCGCCGCCCAGGACGCGGGCATCCGCACGGTCATCGCGCGCAACGGCTTGGTGGTGGCGCGTGAGGGCGGAGCCTGGGGACGGATGTTCCCGCTCTTCAAGGCGGGGCTCGGCGGGCGCCTGGGCAACGGCCGCCAGTACTGGAGCTTCATCTCGCTGCACGACGAGGTCGCCGCGCTGCGCCACCTCCTGGACCGGGACGACCTGTCGGGGCCGTTCAACCTGACGGCGCCCGATCCGCTCACCAACCGTGAGGTGACGGCCGCGATGGGGCGGGTGCTGCACCGGCCCACGCTCTTCACGGCACCGGAGCCCGCGCTGCGGCTCGTGCTCGGGGAGATGGCCGGTGACGCGCTCGGCAGCCTGCGGGTCCTGCCGACCCGCCTCCTGGAGTCAGGATTCACGTTCGCGTTCCCGGGCATCGAGGAGACGATCCGCGCGGCACTGCGGCGATGACTCCGTGCGGTGCTGCGCCGATGACTCCGCGCGGCACCAAGGCAATGACGGCACGCCCGCGATCGCCGTGCGACCGTCGTGCGACCGTGCCCGGTCCATGCGCGACTGCCTCTGACCGGTCCGGCTCCTACCCTCGTGCGGAACTCGGGTATTCCGGAGCCCTGTTGAGGGCATGACGTCCCCAGCAGCCGCGCAACCTCGGGGAGGGGCACGTGCTAGACCCTGCGCACCAAGCGGATGTCGTCGTCGTGGGAGCGGGGGTCGCGGGACTGGCGGCCGCCCACCAGCTGACCAGCGCCGGTGTAACGACCGTTGTCCTGGAGGCCGCCCCTTACGTCGGCGGACGGATGTCCACGGAGAAGGTCGACGGGTTCCGGCTCGACAGGGTGGGCCAACTGCTCACCACGTCGTACCCCGAACTGCGTCACACGCCGGCGCTGGACGCCCTCGTGCTGCGGCCCTTCGCCCCCGGCATCCTGGTGCACAGCGACGGACGCCACCACCGCGCCGTCGAGCCCACGAGCGCACGGGGCGCAAGGGGCGCACTCACGGCGGCGCGCGCCCTCGCGAGCGCCCCCCGGGTTCCGCGAGCCGCGAGGACCGCGCCCCGCGCCGCCCCTCTCGGCGGCGCCCTCGACCAGGCCCGCCTCGGCGCGGCGCTCGCCAGGATCGGGGCAACGCCCGTGGAACGCCTCCTCGCGCGCCCCGAACTCCCGGCGGCGGACGCCCTCTTCGCCCGCGGCCTGCCGTCGCGCACCATCAACGGCTTCCTGCGCCCGCTGCTCTCGGCGCTCCTGTGCGACCCGGACCTGACCACGTCGAGCAGGTGCGCGGACCTCGCCCTGCACGCCTACGCGCGCGGCCGGCTGTGCCTGCCGGAGGGCGGCGCCGAAGTGCTCCCCGAGCACCTGGCGGCCGCACTGCCGCCGGAGACGGTACGCACCGGCGTACGCGTCACCGACGTCTCCACCACCTCGGTCACGACGGCGGACCACGGCGAACTGCCCTGCCGCGCCGTCCTGCTGGCCACCGACGCCCGTGCCGCCGCCGAACTCCTGCCCGGCCTGCGCGTGCCGTCCTTCCACCCGGTGACCGTCCTGCACCACGCCGCTCCCGAGCCGCCGCTCGCCGAGCCCGCGCTGCTGCTCGACGCCGACCGTTCGGGCCCGGTCGCGCACACGGCCGTCATCAGTCACGTCGACCCCTCGCGCGCGCCCGCGGGACGCGCCCTCATCTCCTCGACGGTCCTCGGACCGCCGCCCGACGAGCGGGCCGTCCTCGCCCATCTCGCCGACCTCTACGGCACGTCGACGGCCCGCTGGGAGCCGCTGGCCGTCCACCACACCCGCGAGGCCGTGCCCGCGATGCCGCCCCCGCACGACCTGCGCCGCCCGGTGCGGCTGCTCGCCGGGCTCTACGTGTGCGGGGACCACCGGGACACCAGCACGGTGCAAGGGGCCCTGCACTCGGGTCGCCGTGCGGCGCGGGCAGCACTCGCGGACTTCGGCGTGCCCCCTACGTACGGGACGAGTTCTCTGCCGCTCGCGGCCTGACGTACGCCTCGGGGCCTGATGCCTTGAGCCGCCGCCATCCATCCGACCTCTAGGCCAACTCCCGGAAGCCCCCGCGCCCCCACGCGGGGGCTTCCCTCTTCCCTGCAACTCCCCTTGCCACACCGGTATCACCCGGCTACGGTCCCACCGGATCGTCAAGCCGCGGGAGGCTCACGTGCGTCGCACCATGCCGGTGATATCGCTCATCCTCGGCCTATTCATGGGAGGTCTAGCTTTGCCAACCGCCCACGCCGACACGACAACGGCTCCGAACACGACAACGGCTCCGAACACGACCGCGGCTCCGAACACGACCGCGGCCCCGAACACCCCCTCCGTGATCCCCCGCCCCACCGACTGGACCGCGCTCGACGGCCGTACGAAGCTCACCGAGCGCACTCGCATCCTCATCGACCCGCGCGCCGAATCCACCACCACGCTCCCCCAGGGACGCAGTGAACTGCCGGGCCCCGCACGGCAGTCCGTACACCAGCTCGCCACCCAGCTCCGTACGGAGATCAAGCAGGTCACGGGCATCACGCCCCGCATCAGCGACGACACGGGGCACCCCGCCGACGGCGACATCGCGCTCGGCCTGACCGCCGATGGCCAACTGGGCGCCGAGGGCTATGCCTTCGACAGCGCGGGCCCGATCCGCATCAGGGCCGCGTCCGCCCATGGCCTGTACTACGGCACGCGCACCCTGCTCCAACTCCTGCGCGCCACCGACACGAAGGACCACCGCGAGGTCCCCCGCGCCCGCTCCACCGACCGCCCCGCGCAGGCCGTCCGCATGGTCCACCTCGACGCGGGCCGCAAGTACTGGAAGATCTCCTACCTGGAGAACCTGATCCGCAGGATGGGCGACCAGAAGCTCAACACCCTCTTCCTGCACCTCTCCGAGTCCGAGGGCTTCCGCCTCTACAGCCCCAAGTTCCCGGGCCTCGCCGACCCGGAGCACAGCTACAGCCGCGCCGACATCGAGCACCTCAAGTCCTTCGCGGCCCGCCACCACGTCCAGTTGATGCCGGGCCTCGAACTCCCCGGCCATGCCACCGTGATCAGTGAGGCCTTCGGCATCGGCTTCGGATCCGGCGCGAACGCCTGCACGGGCGCACACACGCACTCACACCTCACGCCCGACTGGATCATCGACATGACCAGCGAGAAGGCGATCGAGAAGTCGAAGGAGATCGTCGACGAGTTCGCCGGCTGGTTCGACGCGCCGCTCTTCTCGATCGGCGCGGAGGAAGTGCCCGGACAGCTGGCCGAGTGTCCGCGTGTGAAGGACTACCTCGCGTCGGCCCCCGACGTCTCCACTCTCGGCGACCTGCTCAACCGCTACATCAACACCCTGGACGACGTGGTCACTTCGCACGGCAAGCGCACCGCCGTCTACAACGGCTCCGAGCACCTCACCGCGCCCCAGCAGCAGGTCCGCGCCCCCGTCGTCTTCCTCACCTGGGAGGGCACGGGCGCCGAGCCCGCCGTCCCCGGCCACGACGAGATCGCCATCGGCCCCTTCTACGACACCCCGAACAACTACCACCACCTCTACCCGGACGAGCCCTGGATGTACGACAGCTGGGCCCCGAACACCGACCCCGACATGCTCGGCTCCGGCCTCACCAACTGGGCGGACTACAACTTCTGGGCCGACGACGGCTACTTCGAGAAGAGCATGGCGGGCGCCCGCGCGATCCTCGCCGACCGCGCCTGGAACAAGTCCGCGACACCCGACACGCTCGCCGACTTCCGGGCCCGCGCGACCCGCATCGGCGACCCTCCGGGCACCACCCCCGCGCCGGTTCCGCCGCGCGTCCAGGGGCGCCCGAGCCACCGCTGGACCTTCGACGACGCGTCGTACCCGAGTGGCTGGACGTACGCGGGAAGCCCCGGCAACACGATCTTCGCCGAGGACGTGGCAGGTGACCTGCCCGGCACCTCGTACATCATCAACAACCCGACGCCCGTGCCCGGCGTGCGCGGCCAGGCCTGGCGCTTCGACTCCGACCGGGACGGCGTGGGCTTCGGCGGCCTCGACGTCGCCGAGCCGTGGACGGTCTCGGTGCAGGTGCGCCCCTCGGCCAGGACCACCGACCAGGTGCTCCTCAGCTCCAAGGCGGGCGCCCTGAAACTGATGCAGCACGGCACCGGCAGGGTCGGCTTCACTCGGTACGGCTCGGCTGACCACAGCTTCGACTACACGCTCCCGCTGGACCGCTGGACGCGGCTGACCTGGGTGACGACCGAGGGTCACACCACTCTGTACGCCGACGGAGAGCGGGTCGGGGCCGTCGCGGCGTCGATCCCGCTGCCGCTGCGGTCCATCGGGACGGAGACCGCGAGCCTGCGGGGCGACCTCGACGAACTGACCACGTGGGACGAGGCGTTGACTCCGGAGGCGGTCGCGAACCTGAAATAGCGCGCTACGGAGTGCGATGTAAGGGGCGGGGCACCAGGTGCCCCGCCCCTTACATCGCACCGCCGGACCTCACCCCAGCGCCGCCACCTTGTCCCGGTAGCCGCGCACCGGCGCCGCGTCCCGGTAGGGCTCCAGGCGCCGCTCGAATTCCCGTACGTACTCGACCGCACGGACGCTGCGCATCTCACCCGCAGCCTGCGCCGCCTCCGCGCCCAGCTGGCAGGCCTGCTCCAGCTCTCCGAGGGCGAGGCGCGCGGAGGCGAGCACCACCCGGCAGAAGAGCCTGCTGCGGGCGTAGCCGGCGCCCCGCAGCTGGAGCGAGCGCTCCGCGTGCTGGGCGGCCACCCGGTACTGCTGGAGGTCCCGGTGGCAGTGGCCGAACTCGTCGGCGAGCTGCGCCTCGTCGAAGAACCGCGCCCAGTAGGGGACATCGTCACCGGGCCGCGCGGCCTCGAGCGCACGCTCGGCCCGCACCATCGACGCCGTGCACGCCCGCACCTCCCCGAGCACCCCGTGCCCCCGCGCCTCCACGGAGTGCAGAAGCGCCTGCACGACGGGTGGCGCCGCGGAGCCGACGCCCTGCTGCGCCACCCGCGCCAGCTGGACCGCCTCGCGCCCGTGCCCGAGGTAGACGGCCTGGCGGCTCATCGTGACCAGGACATAACTGCCGTACGCCCGGTCCCCCGCCGCCTGCGAGAGGCGCAGCGCCTGGACGTAGTACCGCTGGGCGAGGCCGTGCGCCGCGATGTCGTACGAGGTCCAGCCCGCGAGCCGGGTCAGGTCGGCGGCGGCCGCGAAGAGCCGCCGCCCGGCCTGCTCGCCGTAGCTGCCGCGCAGCATCGGCTCGGCCTCGTGCTCCAGATAGCGCACGAGCGCCTGCCGGGCGTGCCCGCCGCCGTACGCGTGGTCGAGCGCCCGGAAGAGCTCGCCGACGGAGCGCAGGGCGGCGATGTCACCGCTGCTCACCTTCGCCCCGACGCCTCGCTCGGGCTCCTTGCGCTGGCGCGGTATGGCCGGACGCCCCTGCGACGGCACACGGGCGCCGGGGCCGAGGTCGCCGCGGCCCACCCGGTCGTCGGCGCGGCCGATCAGCCAGTCCCTGCTGGGGACGACGAGCCCGGCCGGGGTGAACGCGATCTTCCGCAGCTCGGCATGGCTCCCGGAGTCCTTGCGCCAGAGCCCGCCGACGATGTCGATGGCCTCCTCGGGCGTTGCCGCGAACTCCAGACCGGCGTACACCGGCGCGCACGCGTCGAGCCCCAGGTCCTGGGCGGAGAGGCGCCGGCCGAGCCGCCGGGTGAAGACCTCGGCGATCAGCGCGGGCGTGGTGCCGCGCGGCTGCTGCCCGCGCAGCCAGCGGGTCACCGATGTCTTGTCGTACCGCAGATCGAGACCGTGCTCGAGCCCCAGCTGATCGACGCGGCGCGCGAGCCCCGCGTTGGAGAACCCGGCTTCTGAGATGAGCGCGGCTAGCTGGCGGTTGGGGGTGCGCTGCGGAGGTCGTTCCGTCATCAGCTGTGCGGTCTCCTGCCTTTCGGGCGTTGCCTTGAGCAGCCCTTATGGCTCTGTGAACGGCGTGAATGTAGCGGCCCTCAACGCCCTCATCGTGACCTTCGACCCGCATTCATCCGATCGTGTGAGGATTGACCGGAGGACTGACGGGAATCCGCTGCCCGTACAGTGGCTGGGGGCGCGATATGTGCACGGTGAAGGTTCTAGGGAGGCACTTGCCGTGAGTGAGATTGAGTTCGTCCGGCTGGGCTTCGGTCCGGACTTCGTCGAGTACCAGGAGGCCTGGGACGAGCAGCGTCGCGTACACGCCGCGCGCTTCGCCGACGAGCTCCCCGACACCTGTCTGCTCCTCGAGCACCCGCCGGTCTACACGGCGGGCCGCCGCACGGACCCCAGTGAGCGCCCGCTGGACGGCACCCCCGTCATCGACGTGGACCGCGGCGGAAAGATCACCTGGCACGGTCCGGGCCAGCTCGTGGGCTACCCGATCCAGAAGCTGCCGCGCCCGGTGGACGTCGTAGCACATGTGCGCCGTCTGGAAGAGGCGCTTATCCGTACGTGTGCGGAATTCGGCCTGAAGACCTCGCGGGTCGAGGGCCGCAGCGGCGTATGGGTCCTGGGCGACCCGGTGGAGCAGCGCCCGGCGCTGGGCGGGCTGAACCTGGACTTCGACCCTCGGGTCGCGGACGAGGAGTTCGACCCCCGGCTCAACGGCCCGGAGTACGCCCCGTCCAACGCGGGCCAGCGCCGCGAGGACCGCAAGATCGCCGCGATCGGCATCCGCGTGGCCAAGGGCGTGACCATGCACGGCTTCGCGCTCAACGTGAATCCGGACAGCACCTGGTTCGACAAGATCATCCCGTGCGGCATCCGCGACGCGGGCGTGACGTCGCTCTCGTACGAACTGGGCCGCGAGGTCACGATCGCCGACGTGCTGCCGGTCGCCGAGCGGCATCTGCGGGACATCCTGGAGAACGCGGAGCTCAAGCCGCGCCTCGTCGAGACCGCAAAGACCACCGAGACCGCAGAGACCGCAGAGACCACCGAGACCGCAGAGACCACCGAGCGGCCCGAGGCCGAAAAGGCCACCGCCTAGGGAATGCGCCCCGCCGGCCGCAGGTTGGCCAGACGTAAGCCCAACGACATCACGGGCGTACCCTGATGTACGCCGAAGAATCGAAGCTACAGGGAGCCGATGTGTCCGCAGTCGCACCCGACGGACGCAAGATGCTGCGCCTGGAGGTCCGGAACGCCCAGACCCCCATCGAGCGCAAGCCCGAGTGGATCAAGACCCGGGCGAAAATGGGCCCCGAGTACACGAAGATGCAGAACCTCGTGAAGAGCGAGGGTCTGCACACGGTCTGCCAGGAGGCGGGCTGTCCCAACATCTACGAGTGCTGGGAAGACCGCGAGGCCACCTTCCTCATCGGCGGTGACCAGTGCACCCGGCGCTGCGACTTCTGCCAGATCGACACGGGCAAGCCGCAGGCCCTCGACCGCGACGAGCCGCGCCGCGTGGGCGAGTCCGTCGTGACGATGGACCTGAACTACGCCACGATCACCGGCGTCGCCCGCGACGACCTGGAGGACGGCGGCGCCTGGCTGTACGCGGAGACCGTGCGCCAGATCCACGCGATGACGGCGGACCGCGCCGAGGGCCAGACCAAGGTCGAGCTCCTCATCCCCGACTTCAACGCGGACCCGGACCAGCTGGCCGAGGTCTTCTCGTCCCGCCCCGAGGTCCTCGGGCACAACGTGGAGACCGTGCCGCGCATCTTCAAGCGGATCCGCCCCGGCTTCCGCTTCGAGCGCTCGCTCGAGGTCATCACCCGCGCCCGCGAGGCCGGTCTGGTCACCAAGTCGAACCTCATCCTCGGCATGGGCGAGGAGCGCGAGGAGATCAGCGAGGCGCTGCACGCCCTGCACGACGCGGGCTGCGAGCTCATCACGATCACCCAGTACCTGCGCCCGACGCCGCGCCACCACCCCGTGGAGCGCTGGGCCAAGCCCGCAGAGTTCGTGGAGCTGAAGGAGGAGGCCGAGGAGATCGGCTTCTCCGGGGTCATGTCCGGCCCGCTGGTCCGCTCCTCGTACCGGGCCGGCCGTCTCTACCAGATGGCGATCGAGAAGCGTGGCGCGTACGTCGCCTCGCAGGCGGTGTGATCCGGTCGGTGTGATCCGAGCTGTGTGATCCGAGCTGTGTGATCCGAGCCGTGTGATCCGAGCCGTGTGATCCGAGCCGTGTGATCCGGTCGGGAGCCCGACTGTGTGAATCGGCGCACAAGTAACTACCGGCCAGTAGTAGCCGAGATGATGCGGTCCACGCAGTCCCCGCAGGTGAGGGGACCGTATGGGCCGCATCAGCGTTTTGGGGCTCAGCGTCAAGGTTTCATCGGTGTTTGACCGGTCGGTCACGCCCTGGTAACACCAATCAGTGACCCTGGAATTACCCCACGTACAGCCCTACCCATAGCCGCTCAGGAGGGCCCCACCATGCAGGCCGCGCCCGTACGCGCCACCGCCATCCCGTCCGTCACCGACGCACTGCGTGCCGTCGAGTCGCTGCTCATGAGCGGCGGCCAGCGCACCGCACGCCGCAACGCCTGGACGTCCGTGCTCGACGACCGGCGCCGCGCCAAGGACCGGGCCGAGGCGCTGCGCGTGCTCGAAGAGGCGATGACAACCCGCACGTCGTAGTCACTTCCAGGGACACGTAGACTTCAGGACATGGCGAGGAAGGAAACCGCGGCGGACGCCGCGAACCCCGGGCGACTCAAGCAGATCGCTCTGACCTACAAGATGACCCGCAAGGCCGATCCGCGGATCGGGCTTGTCATCGCGGCTGTGGGAATCGTCACCTTCGGTGTCTTCCTCGCGATCGGTTTCGCGATCGGCCACCCGATCTATCTCGGCATTCTCGGCTTTGTGCTCGCCTTCCTCGCGATGGCGATCGTCTTCGGGCGCAGGGCCGAGCGGGCCGCCTTCGGGCAGATGGAGGGCCAGCCCGGTGCGGCGGCCGCGGTGCTCGACAAGATCGGCCGCGGCTGGACGACGACTCCGGCGGTGGCGATGAACCGCAGCCAGGACGTCGTGCACCGCACGGTCGGCAAGGCGGGCATCGTGCTCGTGGCCGAGGGCAACCCGAACCGGGTGAAGAGCCTGCTGGCCGCCGAGAAGAAGAAGATGGCGCGCGTCGTCTCCGACGTCCCGGTGCATGACGTCATCGTCGGCACCGGCGAGGGCGAGGTCCCGCTGAAGAAGCTGCGTACGACGCTTCTGAAGCTCCCCCGCGTCCTCCAGGGCCCGCAGGTCACGGCGACCAACGACCGGCTGCGCGCGATGGGCGACCTGATGAGCAACATGCCGCTGCCGAAGGGGCCGATGCCGAAGGGCATGCGGATGCCTCGCGGCGGACCGAAGATGCGCTGACCCTGTCTCTACGTCGACGAAGGCCCCGGAACCGAAGCGGTTCCGGGGCCTTCGTCGTTCGGATTCCGGGGCCTTCGTCGTGCGGATTCCGGGGCCTACGTCGTACGGAAACGATCAGATCCGCACCTGGACCGCGCGGGCGAGGCGGTCGTGCAGGCCACGGCCGTCTCGGTCCCAGATCAGGGCCGGGATGGCGAGGCAGAGCAGCAGGCTGCGGACGACGGTCCAGCCCATGCCGAGCCGGCCGCCGCCCTCGGCGACGACGCGCAGCTTGAAGAGCGCCTTGCCCGGGGTGCAGCCGACGGTGCCGACGGTCAGCACGTTGAGCGCGAGGAAGACCCCCAGGCCCCAGTTGCCCATCGCCTGCTGGTCACCGCGCGCGAGCAGGCCGTATGCGATGAACAGGCACAGGGCCCAGTCGACGACGACGGCGCCGATCCGGCGCCCCGGCCGCGCGACCGAACCCGGCCCCTCCTCCGGCAGGCCGAGCTGCTCGCCCCGATAGCCGAAGTCGACGCCCGCGTCCTCTGCCGCCGCACGCGGGCCGGACAGCCACGATCCGATTACTTTCCTGTTGTCCACCCGTCCACGGTACTGCGCCCGATTTCGTACGAGGACGGGCGGGGTAGGACGAATGGCGCCCGCCTCGCACCCGGCCCGGTTAACTTCGGCGAAACAAATGGGTCATGCTTGAGAAATCCCCCGTCCCTATGGTCGGGTCCCAGCGTGTGCCACCGCACTGGCCGCACAACGAGCTGCAACCCCGTACCCACCTGGGGGCCGGGAGTAGGAGGAGTTGGATGTTCCAGAACGCCGACGACGCAAAGAAGTTCATCGCGGACGAGGACGTGAAGTTCGTAGATGTCCGGTTCTGCGACCTGCCCGGAGTGATGCAGCACTTCACCATCCCGGCAGCGGCGTTCGACCCGAACGAGGAGCTGGCCTTCGACGGCTCGTCGATCCGCGGGTTCCAGGCCATCCACGAGTCCGACATGGCGCTGCGCGCGGACCTGTCGACCGCCCGGGTCGACCCCTTCCGCCGCGACAAGACCGTCAACATCAACTTCTTCATCCACGACCCGATCACGGGCGAGCAGTACAGCCGTGACCCGCGGAACGTGGCGAAGAAGGCGGAGGCGTACCTGGCCTCGACGGGGATCGCCGACACCGCGTACTTCGGCCCCGAGGCCGAGTTCTACGTCTTCGACAACGTCCGCTTCCAGACGTCGGCGAACGAGAGCTTCTACCACATCGACTCCGAGGCCGGCGCCTGGAACACCGGCTCGACCGAGAACAACCGCGGCTACAAGGTCCGCTACAAGGGTGGCTACTTCCCGACCCCGCCGGTCGACCACTTCGCCGACCTGCGTGCCGAGATCTCCTTGGAGCTGGACAAGCAGGGCCTCCAGGTCGAGCGCCAGCACCACGAGGTCGGCACGGCCGGCCAGGCGGAGATCAACTACAAGTTCAACACGCTGCTCGCCGCGGCCGACGACCTGATGCTCTTCAAGTACATCGTGAAGAACGTCGCCTGGCGCAACGACAAGACCGCGACCTTCATGCCGAAGCCGATCTTCGGCGACAACGGCTCGGGCATGCACGTCCACCAGTCGCTGTGGGCCAACGGCGACCCGCTGTTCTACGACGAGCAGGGCTACGCGGGCCTCTCGGACACCGCCCGCTACTACATCGGCGGCATCCTCAAGCACGCCCCGTCGCTGCTGGCCTTCACCAACCCGACGGTGAACTCCTACCACCGCCTGGTCCCCGGCTTCGAGGCCCCGGTCAACATGGTCTACTCGCAGCGCAACCGCTCCGCGGCCATGCGTATCCCGATCACGGGCTCGAACCCGAAGGCCAAGCGCGTCGAGTTCCGTGCCCCGGACCCGTCCTCGAACCCGTACCTGGCGTTCTCGGCGCTCCTCCTCGCGGGCCTGGACGGCGTCAAGAACAAGATCGAGCCGCCGGAGCCGATCGACAAGGACCTCTACGAGCTGGCCCCCGAGGAGCACGCGGGCGTCGCCCAGGTCCCGACCTCGCTCCCGGCGGTCCTCGACGCCCTCGAGACGGACAACGAGTACCTCCAGGCGGGCGGCGTCTTCACGTCCGACCTGATCGAGACGTGGATCGACTACAAGCGCACGAACGAGATCGCCCCGATCCAGCTGCGGCCGCACCCGCACGAGTTCGAGCTGTACTTCGACATCTAAGCCGCTGGGTCGTGACCTGCGGAAATCAGTGAGGGCCGCCGCCTCGGTACGAGGTGGCGGCCCTCAGCTCGGTTACGGACCGCTCCACCTCCGCGTCGACCAGGTCGTGGTTGAGCGCGAAAGCCGCCGTCGCGCCCATGCCCGCGGCGGAGATAACCAGCGCTCGCGCGTCGGCGACGTTGCCGACGGTCCTGCGCACCCCTATGACGACGGCGTCGTATGTGTTCTGCCCTGTCGTCTGCCCGTTCTTCTGCGTGTCGCTCACTGCGATCACCTCCGGGGCACAGGCTGCGCCGAGCGCGCCTCAGCCGACCATTACTGTTGCCGATTCCGGGACAGGAAGTGAATGCGTTCGCCCTGCTTCCCGAAGAGGCTGAGCACCTCGACGCTGCCCCGGCCCGCCGCACCGAACCAGTGCGGGATGTTGCAGTCGAACTCGACCGCCTCGCCCGGTCCGGCGACGAAGTCGCCGTCGCCCAGCTTCACGCGAAGCCGCCCGCGCAGTACGAAGAGCCATTCGTGGCCCGCGTGGGTGCGTAGATGGGGTTCGGTGTCGTGCGCCGGGATCGTCAACTTGTAGGCACGTGGCTCCGCTTGCTGCCGTGACAACGGGATCAGCACTCGGCCGTCTTTCCTCGTGGGCTTCTGCGGCACGCGCGGATCGAGGATCCGTGGTGCGGCGACGATCTCGTCGAGCGGGATACCGAGGGCCGCGGTGATCGGCAGGAGGAGTTCGAGGCTCGGCTTGCGCTGAGCGGATTCCAGCCGGGACAGCGTGCTGGTCGAGATGCCCGTGGCGCGGGCGAGTTCGGCCAGGCTGATGTCCTTCTTCTCGCGGGCACGTCGCAGGCGGGGGGCGATCTGCTCGATCACGGCGTCGACACTCGGTTGCTCGTCCATGGTCGGCAGGGAATCAACATGTCCCGGAAACGGCAACGGTTTTTGTCGGGGCCCTGCGCATCTCCCGATCCTTTGGGCTGCCGTCGTGATCCGGATGGACCACCGCTACGGGCTCGATGAAGACGAAGCCGATGACGAAGACGATGACGATGACGATGACGAAGAGGGTGGGTCCTGATGGTCAGAACCGAAACGATGTCGGGCCGGAGCACTGGCTCCGGGCGGCTGCCCGCAGGCGTTTACCTGCTGGGCTTCAGCCTGTTCGCCATGGGAAGCGCGGAGTTCCTGCTTGCGGGTGTACTGCCCGCCGTCGCCGACGACTTGGACGTCTCGCTGTCCTCGGCCGGGATGCTCATCACCGCGTTCGCCGTCGGTGTCGTGGTCGGAGGGCCGCCGTTCGCCGTGCTCAGCCTGCGCTGGCCGCGCCGCACCGCGCTGGTGGCCACGCAGGCCGTCTTCGCGGCCGGTGTGGCCGCCGGGCTGCTCGGCGACTATCAGGTGCTGCTGGTCACGAGAGTGGTGTCGGGCATCGCCTACGCGGGGTTCTTCGCCGTCGCGTCGGTGACCGCGATCAGCCTGGTGACGCCGGACCGCAACGCCCGCGCTTCCGGTGTCGTGGTCAGCGGCCTCAGCCTGGCGATGGTCGCCGGTGGTCCTGCGGGCACACTGCTGAGCCACTTCACCGACTGGCGCGGGGGCTTCTGGGCCGTCGTCGTCTTGACGGTCGCTGGGATGGCCGGTTGCCTTCTCGGGCTTCCCGCCACCAGGTCGGGCGCCTCATCGGCCGTCGCGCCGTGTGTGTCTGCCGAGCTGGCCACGATGCGCAGGCCCGCGCTCTGGAGCATGCTCGCGATCACTGTCCTGACCACTGCGGCGTACATGATCTCGTTCAACTATCTGGCGGCGATGCTCACGGACATCACCGCCCTTCCCGAGGTCTGGGTCCCTGCGATCCTCGCGCTGTTCGGAATCGGCTCCTTTGTGGGTCTGTCCATCGGCGGGCGCGTCTCCGACCGGCGCCCCCACCTCGCGCTGCTCACCGGCGCGACGGCGATCGTGCTCCTGTCGGTCGTGCTGGTCGCGGCGGTCGAGGAGGTCTGGGCCGTGGTGCCGACCGTGTTCCTGCTCGGTGTCGCCGCGTTCGTGCTGAACCCCGCGATCTACGGGCGCGTCTTCGCGATCGCGGCCGATGCCCCGACCCTCGCCGGCGCCACGACCGTGTCGGCGTTCCAGCTGGGCATCAGCATCACCCCCGTACTGGCAGCAGCCGCGTTCACCCAAGGCGCCTCGCTCACCTCGGTCGGCTGGATCGGGGCCGCCCTCGCCGTGGCCGCTGTTCCGCTCGTCCTCCTCGACCGGGCGCGCCGGGCCGGCTGAGACTGTGGCGAGGGCCGCCGTCCCGGTCGGGGTGGCGGCCCTCGCTGTGTTCAGTGTGGTGCCCCTGGAGTCAGGGACGCGTCACTTGTATTCAGGCTCGCGTCACTTCGAACCGGAGCCCTCGAAGCCGTAGTGGCGCGCGTCATCCCCGTCGTTGTTCCAGTCGAGCAGCAGGGCGCCGTCGGTGTACGCGCTCTTGCCGCCCACGTACTTCTTCGCCGTGGACGTGGTCCACGAGCCGTTGCCGCTGCCGTTCATGGTCGCCAGGTTGTCCTGGATGTAGAACGTCTTCTTGCCGAGTACGGTGTCCGCGCCGCCGTCGGCGTGCTTCACGTACAGCCGGAAGTGGGCGTTGTCGAAGGTGTTCGACAGGTCCGTACCGGCGTACCACGGCGGGGCGTCCCAGCTCACGGTTGCCTTGGCGTAGATGTAACCGCCGGAGCGGGCCACGCAGTTCTTGACGGTGAAGTCCCAGTTGTCGCCCCAGGGACCGGAGTAGCCAGCGTCGTCGATGGTGCGGGAGCTGGAGTTGCACTTCCAGCTCAGCGCGGAGGCCGGGGTCGCGGCCAGGACCGCGGTGCCGGCGACGGTCGCGCCGACCAGTGCGGCCGCGACGGCCTTCCGCGCGGCGGACGAGCGTGGCACGGACGGTATGTGACGCATGCTCAGTTTCATGGATCCCCTCGTTGGTGTTGCGTCCATCGCCCCACCCGAACAGGGCGTTCCTGCTCGGCTTCATGCGGGGCGGTGATCATTTACCTTAGCGATCCATTGCCGTGCGTTCGACTTGCGTTCCACTGATCACCACCGCAGCTTCACGGAACACCCCGAGGTGGACCCGCTCAGTCCGACTCCGACCCCGACCCCGACCCCGGCCGCGTACGTCGGGCGTACGCGCGGGCCGCTCGGGCGCGGTCGCCGCAGCGGGTGGAGCACCAGTGGCGGCGGCCGTGCCGCAGCAGGTAGCGGTTGCAGGGGGCGGAGCCGCAGGCGGTGAGGCGGTCGGCGGCGGGGCCGGTGAGCAGGTCGGCGGCGTCGGCGGCGAGGGTCGCCAGGGCGTGCTCGACGATCTGCGTCGTGGGGTGGGAGGCGGCCCGGTACAGCCCGCGGGCGGGGTCCCAGTGCAGCAGGGTGGCCGCGGGCGCTCTGGTCAGTGCCTCGTTGAGTGCGGCGAGCGCGCTCGACGGGGGCGGGCATCCGTCGACCCGGGCGGCGAGCAGGGAGCGGATCTGCTCCCGCAGGGCGCGGAGTTGGGCCGTACACATCTCCTGGAGTCCGGCGTCGGCCGGGGCGAGGTCGTGCGCGAAGAGCCACTGGTTGGCGGCGGCCGGGGTGCCGAGGAGGTCGGTGAACTGGCCGCCGGGCAGGGCGATGGCGCTGTTGGCGAAGTCGAGGGCGGCGTACCGCTCCGCGCCGGGGGCGGGTGGGGGCGTCGACTCTTCGACAGGCGGGGGCGTCGACCCTTCGACAGGCGGGGGCGTCGACTCTTCGGCAGGCGGGGGCGTCGACTCTGCTGCACCCGGCGACGGCGGCTCTGCGGCACCCGGCGACGGCGGCTCGGCCGCGCCCGTCGCCCGCGCCTCAGCGATCACGTACTCCTTCACGTGCCTCATGGTACGTCTTGCCCTCATCCGTGAGAAACGACTAACGTCCTCACGGATAACTCGACCCCCATCCGTGAGGTGCGTTTCATCATGGCTGCTTCCATGGCTGCTTCCGGCACGACCTACGACCAGCTCCCCGTACGCGTCTTCGGCGGCCCGACCGCCCTCTTCGAGTACGGCGGGCTGAGGTTCCTCACCGACCCCACCTTCGACGCGCCCGGCGACTACTACCCGGTGCCGGGCGGCCCCGGCCTGACCAAGACCGCGCCCGCCGCCGGCTCCCCCGCCGACCTCGGCCACGTCGACGTGGTCCTGCTCTCGCACGACGAGCACCCGGACAACCTCGACGACTCCGGGCGGGCCCTGCTCGCCGACGTGCCGCTCACCCTCACCACCCCGGGCGGCGGGCGCCGCCTTGGGGATGGCGCGAAGGGCCTGGCCGACTGGGAGGCCATAGAGCTCGAGCGGCCCGGCGGCGGGCGGGTGACCGTGACGGGCGTGCCCGCCGTCCACGGTCCGGGGCCGCGCGGGGACGTCGAAGCGGTGACCGGTGAGGTCGTCGGCTTCGTCCTGACCGGGGACGGACTTCCCACGGTCTACGTCAGTGGCGACAATGCCTCCCTCAGCGCGGTCGGGGAGATCGCCGCGCGGTTCGGGCCGGTGGACACCGCCGTGCTGTTCGCCGGGGCTCCCCGCTTCCCGTTCCTGTTCGACGGTGCGCCCATCGTCCTCGACAGCGCCCAGGCCGCGGAGGCCGCCAAGATCCTGGGGGCGCGCCGGGTCGTTCCCGTCCACTTCGACAGCTGGGCCCATTTCACCGAGGGGCGCGAGGAGTTGGTCTCCGCCTTCGCCGGGGCGGGGCTCGCGGATCGCCTCGATCTGGGCTGAAGACCTGAAGTGACGGCGTGTCACGGCGACCCGACAAAAGCTCGGCGATCAACCATGTCCCCCTCCATCAAGGGGAGTTACCGTGTGACGATGTCCTAGCGTGAGTCTCCCGGACAGGTCGGCATCGAGATTCGGTTGGTCAGGTGACAGAAGCTCTTCCGATGCGCACGGTGGTCATCCTTACGGCACTTCGGCTGGAGTACGAGGCCGTACGAAGTCATCTCGCCGACCCTCAGCCACAGTGGCACGCCGACGGCACCTTCGTGGAGGTCGGGTCCCATCAGGGCGACCACGCCACCTGGCGGGTCGCCCTGGCCGAGATCGGCGAGGGCAACCAGGCCGCCGCCGCGCTGACGGGGCAGTTGCGCGCCTGGCTGCAGCCCGACGCGCTGTTCTTCGTCGGGATCGCGGGCGGCGTGAAGAGCGACATCCAGCTCGGACGTCGTCGTGGCGACCCGTGTGCACGCGGTGCACGGAGGCAAGGAGTCCGCGGAGGGCTTCAAGTCACGCCCACGGAGCTGGGAAGCCTCGCACCGGCTGCTTCAGGCCGCGAAGTTCGCTCTGCGCGGCCCGCAGTGGCGCGGCACGGTCCACTTCAAGCCGGTCGCGGCCGGCGAAGTCGTGCTCAACAGCCCGGACTCCGCCCTCGCCGCGCAGCTCGACGAGCGGTTCAACGACGCCGTGGCCATCGAGAGGGAGAGCGCGGGCGTCGCCCAGGCGGCCCACCTCGCCGGCACGCTCTGGCTCACCATCCGCGGCATCAGCGACAAGGCCGACGGCCAGAAGCACATCACCGACGCCGCCGGTTCCCAGCCGGCCGCCGCCGGGAACGCGGCCGAGGCCGCCTTCGCCGTCCTGAGCGCGCTCAAGCCGGCACCCCCCGGTGAAGCGCCGCAGGTCGAAGCGCTGCCCGTTGAAGCACCGCCTGTCGAAGCACAGACCGGCGAAGCACCGCCCGGCGAAACACGGACCGGCGAAGCCGCCCACGAGAACCCGACCGGACAGACGCCCGTCAGCCAGGCGCAGAGCGAGCCGACCCCCGAGCGCCAGGCGAGCGAACGGGCCCGCACCCCGACACCGGTCTGTACGACACCCTGGACGCGGCGGTGAAGAACCTGCGCGAGGACTACGACCCGGCGGCCATCAACGCGGTCGTGCTGCTGACCGACGGCGTCAACGAAGACAGCGACAGCCTCTCGCTCGACAAGCTCCTGAAGCGGATCGGTGATCGCGGACAGCCGCAGATCCGGGTGTTCACGATTGCCTACGGCGACAAGGCGGACGAGAAGGACGCCGGGGGCAGGACCGTCCTCCAGGAAGTCGCCTCCGCCACCGGAGGCCGGGCGTACGACGCGAAGAACCCCAAACTCATCAATGATGTGATCACCAGCGTGATCTCCAATTTCTGAGAAAAGCGTGATCTCTAACTCGTGATCTCTGACTCGTGATCTCTGACTCGTGATCTCTGACTCGTGATCTCTGACTCGTGATCTCTAATTTCTGAGAAACCGGATCGCCGGGCGCCCGTCCGTGGCCCCGGTCACCACCGCCCGCACCCCGTACACCTTCGCGATGAGCTCCTCCGTGATCACCTCGGCGGGGGTGCCCGACGCGTAGGTCCTGCCCTCGTGCAGGACCAGCAGGTGGTCGCAGAACATCGCCGCCAGGTTGAGGTCGTGCAGGGCGATGACGCTCGTCACGGGGAGGTCGGCCACCAGGGAGAGGAGGTCCAGCTGGTGGTGGATGTCCAGGTGGTTGGTGGGCTCGTCCAGGAGGAGTTCGCGGGGGTTCTGGGCCAACGCGCGGGCTATCTGGACGCGTTGGCGTTCGCCGCCGGAGAGGGTGTGCCAGGACTGGGCGGCGCGGTCGGTGAGGCCGGTGCGGTCGAGGGCATCGGACACCGCCTCGTCGTCCTGCGCGGTGGGCGGTGACCAGGCCCTGCGGTGCGGGATGCGGCCCAGGCGTACGACGTCTCGTACGGTCAACTCGACCTGGGTCACGGAGTGTTGGTCGACCACAGCCACTCTGCGCGCCACCGTGCGGCGGCCGAGTTCCGGCAGCGGGCGGCCGTCCAGGGTGACCACCCCCGAGGCCGGGGACAGCACACCGGCGAGCAGGCGCAGGAGGGTGGACTTGCCCGAGCCGTTGGGGCCGAGGAGGCCGACCGTCGCACCCGGCGGCGGGGCGATGCTCACCCCGTCGACGACGAGGCGCCCGCCCGCCCGGCGGCTGACCCGGTCCGCCCCCAGGCCGGCGGTCATAGGGCCGCCTTCCGCGTGCGGTAGAGGACCAGGACGAACGCAGGGACGCCGATCAGCGACGTCACGACTCCCACCGGCACCTCCTGCGGGTCAAGGACCGTGCGGGCCAGGGTGTCCACCCACACCAGGAACACCGCGCCCGCCAGCGCCGTGACCGGGAGCAGCCGCGCGTGCCCGGAGCCGACCACCGCGCGGGCCGCGTGCGGCAGGACCAGGCCCACGAAGCCGATGGCGCCCGCGCTGCTGACCAGGACCGCCGTCAGGAGGGCCGTGACGGAGAGCAGGATCAGACGGGTGCGGGCCACCTGGACGCCCAGCGTCGCCGCCGCGTCCTGGCCGAACGCGAAGGCGTCCAGGGTGCGGGCGTGCGCCAGGCAGACGGTGAGCGCCGCCAGGAGGACCGCCGCGCAGATCCATACGTCCGTCCAGCCCACCCCGCTGAGCGAGCCGAGCAGCCAGAACAGCACCCCGCGCGTCGTCTCCGCGTCGGCCGCCGTCAGGATCACGAACGAGGTGAGCGCCGAGAACAGCTGCATGACCGCGACCCCGGAGAGCACGACGCGGTCGGCGCTGCCGCCCAGCGCGTGGCTGAGCAGCAGGACCAGCGCGAACGAGCACAGGGCGCCGGCGAAGGCGCCCGCCGAGACCGAGACGGCTCCCCCGCCGACCCCCAGGACGACCACCGCGACCGCCCCCGTGGACGCCCCGGAGGAGACACCGAGGACGAAGGGGTCGGCGAGCGGGTTGCGCAGGAGGGACTGGAGGACGGTCCCGCAGACCGCGAGGCCCGCGCCGCACACCGCGGCGAGCAGGGTGCGCGGCATCCGCAGGTTCCAGACGATGCCGTCCCGCAGCGGCGTAAGGCGCGTCTCTCCCCCGCCGAGGTGCGCCACGACCGCCGAGAACACGTCCGGTACGGAGATGGCGGCGGGGCCGATGGTGACGGCCACCGCCACGGAGAGCGCGAGCGCGGCGGCGCCCGCCGTCCACAGCAGGGCGCCGCGCGCTTGCGTCACTTGGCGAGCCCGAACTCGCGCAGGGCGTCCGCGACTTGCTCCACTCCGTCCACCGTCCGGATCGTGGGGTTCATCGCCTGGCCGCTGAGCAGGACGTACCGCTTCTTCTTCACGGCGGTCAGGTTCTTGGTGACCGGGTTGGACTCCAGGAACTCGATCTTCTTCTCCGCGCTCTCGGCGGTCTGCGACGTGCGGGTGAGGTCGCCGATGACCAGGACGTCGGGGTCGCGGTCCGCCACCGTCTCCCAGTTGATCTGGGGCCACTCCTCGCGGGTGTCGTCGAAGACGTTCTCGGCGCCGAGCTCGCGCGTGATGATGCCGGGGGCGCCGCAGCAGCCCGCTATGTAGGGGGACTTGGAGTCGGAGAACCAGTAGAGGAGCGTGGTGTCGGAGGCGTCGATGTCCTGCTTGGCCTTCGCCAGGCGGGACTTCAGGTCGGCGACGAGGCGCTCGCCGCGCTTCTGGACCCCGAACGCCCGTGCCAGGTCGCGCACTTCGCCGTACACCGTGTCCATGGTGAGCGTCTTGACGCGGCTGCCGTCGCCGTCACCGGCGTTGTCCTTGCCCGCGCAGTCGGTGGGCGAGACGTACGAGGGGACGCCGAGCTCGGTGAACTTGGCGCGGTCGGCGACGCCGCCCTGGCTCACCGTCGCCAGGAAGGAGGCGGTCACGAAGTCCGGCTCCTGGGCCAGGACCTTCTCGAAGGAGGGGTAGCGGTCGGAGAGGCGCTCGACCTTGGCGTTCTCCTTCTCCAGGCCCTTCAGTACCGGGTCGGTCCAGGTGCCGGTGCCGACCATGCGGTCGGCGAGGCCCAGGGAGAGCAGGATCTCGGTGGAGCCCTGGTCCAGGGAGACCGCCCGCCGCGGCGGCGCCTTGATCTCCGACTTCTTGCCGCAGGAGGTGAGGGTCAGCGGGTAGCCTGCGGCCTTCTTTTCCGTGGTGGAGGGGGTCGACGAGCCGCCGCAGGAGGTCAGCGTGACGGCCAGGGCCATGCCGAGGAGGACGGGCATACGTACACGACGGGCTGTGGAGGACACACGATCCCTTGAGTCTCACGGCTCATACGCGGAGCCTGGCCTGCTTGATCACCTCCGCCGCCCGGTGCGCGGACGGAGGTGCCAGCAGGTCTTCGGACTCGGGGATCGGCCGGACGGGGCGCCTTCCCAGGCGTCCGTGGACGCCCAGTGGCCGTTGCCCCGCCCGTTCCCCCTCACCGCTGCGCGTCAGTTCCGGATTCGCACCGGATTCCCTGGCCCTGGTGTGGGTTCGACTGGCGTGCGCAAATTATCACGCGGGCCGGGGCGAGCCGCGGTAGGTGCCGAAGGACCACTTGTTGCCCTCGGGGTCGGCGATGGCGAACTCCCGGCTGCCGTACGGCTGGTCCTCGATCTCGCGGATGATCTTCACTCCGGCGTCGGTGAGGCGCCGGTGCAGATCGTCGACGTGGTCGGTGACCACGTACGCCCCGAAGGTGCCCGGCTTCAGGCACCAGTCCTGGGACTTCTCGTCGTACGAGCCGAGCATCACGGCGCCGCCCTCGGGCCAGTCGAGCTCGGCGTGGGCCACGCGGTCGCCGTCCTCGTACACGGCGGTGCGCAGGAAGCCGACCGTGCCGACCAGGAAGTCGATCAGGGCGGGCGCGTCATGGGCCTGGAGGGTCGGCCAGACGTCGGGGGCGCGGCCCGCGGGGGTGGATGCGGTCTGGGTCTGCTGCTTCTCGGTGGTGTCCATGGCTCCTACTCTTCGCCCCCTCCATGGCTCCCGGCTTGGATATTCCGGCACTCTTCGGCCAGCCAGCCGCTGGGGCTCGTGCCGGTGTACTGCCGGAAGTCCCGCACCAGGTGGGAGTGGTCGTAATAGCCGCAGTCGGCGGCGACCCGCGCCAGATCGGGCGCGCCGCCCGCGGCGACGGAGCGCACGACGGTGTTCCGCGCGCGCTGGAAGCGCATCAGGCGGGCGGCCTGCTTGGGGCTGAGCCCCAACTCGGCGCGGAAGAGGGCGGTGAGGCGGCGCTCGCTGAGCGCGACGTGCCGGGAGAGACCGCCGAGCGTGCCCGCGCCCCGGTGCCTGGCCAGCCAGGCCCAGGCCTCCGCGACCTCGGGGCGGACGGATCCGCCGGTGCCGTCGGCGGCCACGCGCTGCCTCAAGTAGGCGGCCAGGGCGGCGAATCGCTCCTCCCAGCCGTCCCGCTCGCACAGCAGCTCCCGTACGTCGGCTGCGCGGCGCCCCATCACATCGGCGCCGGACGTGACGATGTCGCCGGTCAGTTCGGCGGCCGGTACGCCGAACAGGGCGCGGGCGGCGAGCGGATGGACGGCGAGCTGGATGCCCGCCTCGTGCTCGGGCCGCACGACGTACGCCGGGGACTGGTGCAGTCCGCCCAGGACGATGTCCGTGCTGATCGCGTCGGCGCCGCCCGCCTGCTCGGGGGTGAGGCCGCTGACGACCGGACCGTCGAGCGAGAAGATCAGGGTCAGATACGGGGACGGCAGGCCGCGGTGCAGGCCAGGACTCTCGCCCGTGGTGCGGTAGCCGACCGCGGACACGACCATGCCGTCGAGCCGCGGGACGGCCCGCACGAACTCGCGGGAGCCGGTCTTCATACGTTCCAGTATGCGATGGACGGGGCGTGGGCGCGGGGCGGAAGCGTTGGATGCTGCTACCCGCTCACGGGCTCCGCATGCCCCTATTCACCGGTGACGTCGATCATGGGAATCCGGTGTCTGACCTCGTACGATGACCCGCCGCTCCGGACGGGGCGCAGACCGCTCTCAGGGGGCAGAAACATGGCAGTAGGAGCAAAGGGCAGGCTCGCGGTTCTCGGTACGGCGGGCGCGCTCACCGCGGCGGTGCTCGCGGGCACGGCGCTCTGGCCGGGCACGGAGGCGACGGCGGCGGAGACCTCCGCCAAGACCGCGGCCGAGCTGCCGCACTGGCCGAAGCCGGTCGCCGCGAAGCTCGGCAAGGTCATCTCGGCCAACGACCACAAGGGCGCGTACGCCGTCTTCGACGCGGACAACACGACGTACCGCAACGACCTGGAGGAGTCCCTCCTGCCCTTCCTGGAGATGAAGGGGGTGCTGACCCGCGCGTCGATGGACCCGTCCCTCAAGGTCATCCCCTTCAAGGACACGGCGAAGCACAAGGAGAGCCTGTACAGCTACTACAACCGGCTCTGCGAGGTCGACGACCAGGTCTGCTACCCGTGGGCCGCGCAGATCTTCTCCGGTTTCACGCTGAAGGAGCTCAAGGGGTACGTCGACGAACTCCTCGCCCACGACAAGCCGATCCCGGCCGAGTACTACGAGGACGGCAAGCTGACCAAGACCGAGGTCGAGCCGCCCGAGTTCTTCACCGGCATGCAGGAGCTCTACAAGTCCCTGCGCGCGCACGGCATCGAGGTGTACGTCGTCAGCGCGGCGAGCGAGGACCTGGTGCGGATGGTCCTTTCGGACCCCAAGTACGGCTACAACGTGAAGCCCGAGAACGTCATCGGCGTCGGCCTCCAGCTCAAGGACCGCAAGACCGGTGAAGTCACCAGCTCCCGCAAGGAGATCGCCGAGGGCCGCTTCGACGAGAAGAAGCTCGCCGGGCGCGAGCTCACGCCGAACCTGTGGGCGCCGCTGACCTGGTATCAGGGCAAGCCCGCGGCCATCAACACGTACATCGACGAGTGGAGGAAGCCGGTCCTGGTGGCGGGCGACACCCCGGTGAGCGACGGCCCGATGCTGTTCCACTCCGCCGATGTGGAGCACGGCGGGGTGCGGGTCTGGGTCAACCGCAAGGACAAGTACATGAAGCAGCTGAACGACATGAAGCAGACCAACGCCGACCGGCAGCGGGAGCTCGGCCAGAAGGTCACCGCCGACAAGCGGTGGCTGACGGTGGTGCCGGACGAGATCCGCTAGCTCTCGCGGAGCGCCGCGAAGGTCTCGGCGATCCGGGTGCGGTCGGCGCCGTCCGCGATGAGGGCGTGCAGGAAGAGCCTGGCCTTGGGGGCGTCCAGCGGGCCCGCGGGGATGAGGCCGCGCCGGATCAGGTCGTACTCGGAGCCGGGCCCCCGGTAGGTCTGGCTGAGAGTCGTGCCCGCGCCGGTGCGGGACGCGAGGACCACGGGGATACGCGTGGTCAGCTCGGCCAGCGGTTCGACCAGCCAGGTCGGTACGTGGCCCGCGCCGAAGGCCGCGACGACCAGGCCGTCGAACCGCCCGTCCACGGCTTCGAGGAGTTCACCGCGGTCGCCCATCGAGAGGGTGACGAGGGCTACGCGGATGGGGGTCCGGAGGCGGAGGGGGCGTTCGACGGTGGGGCGTGCCGGGCGGAGGTGGATGCGGGGTGTGCCCTCGACGACCGTGCCGAGGGGGCCCGCGCCGGGGGACGCGAACGTCGCGGTGGATGTGGTGTGCGTCTTGCGTACGTGGCGTGCTGCGTGGATCTCGTCGGCCAGGACGGTGAGGACGCCGAGGCCGGCGCAGGCCGGGTCGGCGGCGACGGCGATGGCCGCGGCGAGGTTCGCGGGGCCGTCGGCGCCGGGGAGGTCCGGGCGGCGCATGGCGCCCGTGACGGCGATGGGGGTGCGGGGGCGGGGCGTGCAGGTCAGGTCGAGCAGGAAGGCGGTCTCCTCCAGGGTGTCGGTGCCCTGGACGACCACGACGCCGTGACCGGCCGCCGTCGCCTCGTCCACCTGGGCCGCGAGGGCGGTGATGTCCTCGATGGTGAGGGAGGAGCTGGGGAGTCGGCGGAAGTCGTGGACTTCCACGGCGACGTCGGGCGACACCTGAGCCAGGAGCTCGTCCCCGGTGAGACGGGGTGAACTCCCGCCGCGCTGGGCGGAGATGGTGCCGCCGAGGGTGAAGGTGGTGACGGTGGTCGGCATGCGGAGATTCTCGCATCACCGGCTCCGCCGAGTTCGTCCTCAGACGCCGGGCAGGCTGGATACCACGCCGGAGGCGATCGCCTCGCCCAACGCCGCGTGATCCGCCGCGTTCTGCACGGCGTACCGCAGCGCGAAATCCGCCACGGCGCGGTCGAACGGGTCGGAGCCGCCCAGGTACGCGGCTATCGCGATCCGGTCGCCGGAGCGGGCGTGCGCTCGGGCGAGGGCCGTGCCGCACAGGCCCGCGTAGAGGGAGAGTTCCGCGGGCTTCATGGAGGTCACGTCCGCCGAGCCCTTCATGTCGCGGAGCTGGCGCCAGTAGAAGGCGCGGCCCTGGGGGCCGGTCATCCAGCCCAGGAAGATGTCGCCCGCGGCCTGCAGCAGCCGCTGGCCCGCGACCACCCGGTGACCGGGGTGGCGGTACGGGCCCTGCGGCAGGTGGTCCTCGAGGACCGATCGCATCGCCTCCTTGATCTGGAGGAAGAGCGGGTCGGCGGCGTCGCGGCCCGCCAGCAGGACGATGAAGCAGCGGGTGCCCACGCTGCCGACGCCGACCACCTTCCGCGCCGCGTCCACGAAGTGGTAGCGGTCGAGGAGGAGCCTGCGCTCCTCGGAGAGCGTGGAGCGGTAGTCGCCGAAGATCTTCCGCAGCGCCGCCATGTCGGGCGCGCCCACCGGTTCGAGGAGCGGTGGATCGTGGATGATGCGGCGCTCTCCGTCCACCTGCTCGGTCAGCTTGCCCAGCGCCTGGAGGCTGGTGCGCCGACGGGCGCGGTCGAGGGTCGTCGTCACCCGCTCGCGGTCGCCGGTGGAGTCGATGAGGGTCAACAAGTCGTGGGCGTCTATGCGTTCGTACCAGACGGCGAGTTCGCCGAGCCCGGCAAGGCGTCGCATCGAGGTCCGGTACGCCGTCGCCGCCGCGAGGGCCGCGTCGCGGGCGGCGTGTTCCGCGTGGCCGTTGTCGCGGGCGGCCACGGCGATGCTGGCGACCAGGCGTTTGACGTCCCATTCGAAGGGGCCGGGGTAGGTCTCGTCGAAGTCGTCGAGGTCGAAGAGCAGGGCGCGTTCCGGCGAGGCGAACAGGCCGAAGTTCAACAGGTGGGCGTCGCCGCAGAGTTGGACCGTCAGGCCGGTGTCCCGCTGGACGGCGAGGTCGCCCGTCATGACGGCGGCCGCGCCGCGCAGGAAGGCGAAGGGGGACGCGGACATCCTGCCGTAGCGGATGGGCAGGAGTTCCTGGACACGGTCCGCGCCCTGGCGTTCCAGGACGGCCACCGGGTCGGGGCGGTCGGCCGAGGGTATCCAGGCGCCGTGCGAGGAGCGGGACGCGCGTTTGCGGGCCGCCTTGCCTAGCCGCGCGCGTTCGGCCGGGGTGGTCATGGCCCGCTCCCCTCTCCGATGGTGGCTCCCGGCAACAGCCTCCTCTCAGGGGCAGCCAATGCCGCCTGGGGCGCGTACGCATGCCGGGTACGGCAAATGGGTGACGCGCCCACTCCTGGGCAGCGGCCGTCAGCCGCCGCCCGGGCTCGCCCAGGCCGCCACCCGCTTGGCCAGCGCCCCGCCCGCCCGCGTCCACGCGAAGTGGTCGAGGTGACCGCCCGCCTCCTGCGCGGAGTAGTGGCGGCGCGTGAGGCGGGCGCCCGGCACCTTCCCGACGAGGTGGTCGACCGCGGGCGCGGGGGCCAGGGTGTCGCCCTCGACGGAGACCGCGAGGACGGGCAGGGTGAGGGCGCGCAGGGCGGCCTCGTAGTCGTGCCGGGAGCCGGTGGCGGCGTAGCGGCCCGTGCGGCCCTGGCGTGCCCAGTCCCGCATGACGCCCTTGCTCTGGTTGCCGCCGAAGCCGAGCCGCACGCCCGGCCACCGGCCGAGCAGCGTCGCCGTCGCCGCGGCGAACAGCTCGCCGACGAGCAGCAGGGGTCCGCGCAGCCGGCCGTACGCACGGAACCAGACCGATCCGGAGGCCACGAGGGCGACTCCGTCGACACCGGGGCCGATCCCCAACGCGGCGTGCACCAAACCGAGTTGACCGCCCAGGCTGTGCCCGAGGAGGTACAGCGGGGGTTCGGGACCGAGTTCGGCGCGTATCGCCTCGATGACGGCCACCAGGTCCTGCTCCACGATCACGCGGTAGCCATGGTCGACGGCGGCGGCGTCCGTCACGCGCGGAGTGCTCTCGCCCTGCCCCCGCAGGTCCACGGTGAGCGCGGTCAGGCCCTCGCCGTGCAACTGGTGCGCGAAGGCCCGGTAGTAGCGGGCGGGTGTGCCCATGGCGGGCAGGATCAGGACGGCCGGCGCGGGACCGGGTGCCGCGGGACCGTCCTGCGCCGCATCGGCCCTGCGCAGAGCGCGGACGGGAAACCCTGCCCCGTCCGGGAGTTGAACGGTGACGAGCAGCGGCAGCTCACCGACTGACCGCGCACCGCCCGTGCCGGGCGACTGCTCCGAGACTGGTTCCTGCTGTGTCATGCGGCCAGCATGAACCACGCGTACGGGCGGGAACCCGCGGGCCCCCACCCGTACCGCTCACCTCAGCGCCTCAGCGCCTCAGCGGCTGTACCGCATCAGCGCGCGCACCATATGGCAGGTGATGTCCGACGGCGGATGGATTCCCACGTCCTCCGCCATGCTGCGGATCCTTGTGTTGCTCGCTTGGTTCGGTACGTAGACCCCCGCGTCGAGCAGGGCTATCGCCAGGCGCATGGCCTTCAGGCGCCGGTTGTGCGTGATGTACCACTCCCGGGGCCGTCCGGCCGGGAGCGGCCTCTTCTCCAGTGGTGCGTACGTCAGGTCGATCATCACGGGCCGGGAAGCGTTGCGCTTCGACTTCGACTTCGATGTGAGTGCGGCAGCGGGCACAGGCAATCCTCCTGTCGCGGTCAGGACCCCCGTCGGGAACCCTCGAACACTGCTTTGATTCTACTGCCCGGCACTGACAATCGCCGCTGGCCAGACGGCCTTTGGGGCGGTGTGACGGGTGGGTCGCGGGTAGCGTGTGACGCATGGAGATCTGGATCAATCCCGCCTGCTCGAAGTGCCGCGGCGCGCTCACCCTGCTGGATGCGGAGGGCGCCGACTACACCGTCCGCCGCTACCTCGACGACGTACCCACCGAGGCCGAGATCAGCGACGTACTCGAACGTCTCGGCCTCGAGCCCTGGGACATCACACGGACCCAGGAGCAGGCCGCCAAGGACCTGAACCTGAAGGACCGCGAGGCCTGGCCGCGCGACGCCTCCGGCCGCGCCCGCTGGATCAAGGCACTCGCCGGGCACCCCAAGCTCATCCAGCGCCCGATCATCACCGCCGACGACGGCACGGCGGTGGTGGCGCGCACGGAGGAGGCGGTACGGGACGCGCTGTCCCGCTAGCCCTTCAGCTGTCCCGCTAGCCCTTCAGCTGTCCCGCTAGCCCTTCAGCTGTCGCGCCGGCCCTTCACCCGAGGAACTCGGCCACCATGCGGTTCAGTTCGGCCGGGTTCGTGTGCGGCAGCGCATGGTGGCTGACGTCCGGCAGCACGGCCGTCCGCACATCGGGCAGCAGCTCGGCGGCGCGGGCGGCCACCTTGCCCACGTCGTGCGCGCGTCCGCTCCCGGCGAGCAGGACCAGGACGGGGAGCCTCAGGGTGCGGAGCGCTTCGGGGGCCGGGCGCGGGCCGGTGACCGGTTTCGCCGTGCGGAACTCGGCCGCGTGCTCCTGGAGCCGGAGCCAGTCGGCGTCGAGCGGGGCGCCGCCGGTCTCCCAGGCGAGGAACGTGCGGGTGCGCCGGGCCGAGGGGCGCAGCAGCGTCGGCAGCGCGTGCAGCAGATAGCCCGGCCTGAATCCGGTGAAGCACTGGGTCGGGTCGACGAGGACCAGGCGCCGGACGCGGTGGGGTGCGTGCAGGGCGTAGTGGAGCGCGATCCAGGCGCCGTACGAGTGCCCGCAGAGGTCGACCGCCGTATCCAATGCATCGCCCACGACCTGGTCGAGGAGCGCGTCCAGCCAGCCCGCCAGGTCGGCCACGGACCGGATCGGCCGGCTCGGCTCTGGCACGCTGCGGCCCGGCTCGCCGATCAGGTCGACGGCGTACACGCGCCGCGTGCGCGCCGGCTCTTCGACGTTCGCGAACCAGCTCCCCGCGGTCGCGCCGCCGCCGGGCAGCAGCACGAGGGGCGGGGCGTCGGCCGGACCGCACACCGTGACGTACGTGTCCCCGAAGGGAGTCGGGACGGTGCGGTGCACGGTCCCCTCGGGCCACTTCGCGAGGACCGTGTCGTACGCCGTGCGGAACGCGTCGGTGTCAGCCATGCGGCCACTATCTCGCTGATCACCGTCGAACGCGGCTCGGCCGTCGCGCTCGGCCGGTCCTTCTTCAGCGGAACAGCGGCTCTGAAGACGGCACGTGAAGTGGGCCACATCAGCCCCAGGTAACACGGGGTTCACATTCGAGCAATGGGCGGGAAATCGCCTGTTGGCAGGCTGCGCGGCATCACCACGGCACCGCAGCACCCGCACGTTCTGCGCCGTACCGAGCGTTTTAAGGATGAGCCCCCGTGACCTTCAAGGCCGAGTACATCTGGATCGACGGCACCGCGCCGACCGCCAAGCTCCGTTCGAAGACGAAGATCCTCGCGGACGGCGCCGAGCTTCCCACCTGGGGCTTCGACGGATCCAGCACCAACCAGGCCAAGGGTCACGCCTCCGACCGCGTGCTCAAGCCGGTCTTCACCTGCCCGGACCCGATCCGCGGCGGTGACGACGTACTCGTGCTGTGCGAGGTCCTCAACACGGACATGACGCCGCACGAGTCCAACACCCGCGCCGCGCTCGCCGAGCTCGAGGAGCGGTTCGCCTCGCAGGAGCCGATCTTCGGCATCGAGCAGGAGTACACCTTCTTCGAGGGCGACCGCCCGCTCGGCTTCCCGGTCGGCGGCTTCCCCGCCGCGCAGGGCGGCTACTACTGCGGCGTCGGCTCGGACGAGATCTTCGGCCGTGACGTCGTCGAGGCGCACCTGGAGAACTGCCTGAAGGCCGGTCTCGGCATCTCCGGCATCAACGCCGAGGTCATGCCCGGCCAGTGGGAGTTCCAGGTCGGCCCGCTCGCCCCGCTCGAGGTCTCGGACCAGCTGTGGATCGCCCGCTGGCTGCTCTACCGCACCGCCGAGGACTTCAAGGTCTCCGCGACCCTCGACCCGAAGCCGGTCAAGGGCGACTGGAACGGCGCCGGTGCGCACACCAACTTCTCCACCAAGGCGATGCGCGAGGGCTACGCCCCGATCATCACCGCCTGCGAGTCCCTCGGCGAGGGCTCGAAGCCGCTCGACCACGTCAAGAACTACGGCGCCGGCATCGACGACCGCCTCACCGGCCTGCACGAGACCGCCCCGTGGGACGAGTACAAGTACGGCGTCTCCGACCGTGGCGCCTCGGTCCGCATCCCGTGGCAGGTCGAGGTGGAGCAGAAGGGCTACATCGAGGACCGCCGCCCGAACGCCAACGTCGACCCGTACGTCGTGACCCGGCTGCTCGTCGACACGTGCTGCACCGCGCTGGAGAAGGCCGGTCAGGTCTGATCCCGTCCGTACGTTCCTGAAGAGGGCGCCCGCCGATTCGGTGGGCGCCCTCTTCGGCAGGGGGTGACCGCTCTTCTGCAGGGGGACACCGCTGCCCCTTCCCTCTGCCATCTGATTCAATGGGGGCATGGGCAGCCACAGGAACACAGCGACAGGTCGTCACCACGACCTCGAGCCGTTCTGGCCTTCCCGTCAGCACCATGACTTCGACCGGGTGTGTTGCCGCGCGATGAACGCGCAGGCCCGCTAAAGCCGTTCACCCGGCCTTCGCCTGACGCGCACGACGTACGTACGTCCTCGACGACTGACGACTCCTCGCGCGAAAGAGCTGATCCCCCATGGCGAACTCCCGTTCCTTCCCCGCGTCCACCGCAACCCCGCTCACCAGCCCCGCCCGTGGCCGGCTGCGGGCCGTCGATCCCGACGAGGTGGTGCAGATCACCGACTTCCTGCCGCCGGGCGCGACCTGGCTCCCCGCACCCCAGCACACGCTGCCCACGCTGCCGGGCCAGCCGCCGATGATCGGCTACTTGGTGCTCGTACCGGCCGGGCAGGAGGCCCCTGTCGTGGCCGAGCCCGAGCCGCGGCGGGAGGCCACGGGGCCCGGGGCGGGGCCCGTGTGGATCGATCCCGTGCAGCGTGCCGCGCAGGTCGACGGGGTGCCGCTCGACCTCACCTATCTGGAGTTCGAGCTGCTCGCGCATCTCGTCGCGCACCCCCACCGGGTGCACACGCGCGACCAGTTGGTGACCACGGTGTGGGGGTACGGGCACGTGGGCGACGGGCGGACCGTCGACGTCCACATCGCCCGGCTCCGGCGCAAGCTGGGTGCCGAGCACCGCAAGACGATCCAGACGGTGCGCCGCGTCGGCTACAAGTACGCGCCGCCGGCACCGCGCTGACCTCCCGCTCCTTCGGGTTTCTCGCTCTGCTTTCTCGCTCTGCTTTCTCGCTCTGCTGCGAGCAGAACCCTGTTCCCCCCGGCGGGCCTTGGCGGGCAGAGTCGTCGGCATGAGACTTCTGATGCTCGGCGGTACGGAGTTCGTGGGGCGGGCCGTGGTCGAGGCGGCGCTCGCGCGTGGCTGGGAAGTGACGGTCTTCCACCGCGGGCGCCACGATGCACCCGCCGGTGTGACGTCCCTGCACGGGGACCGCACGGCCGATGACGGGCTCGCGGCGCTCTCCGCCTCCGACGCGGAGTGGGACGTGGTCGTCGACACCTGGTCGGGGGCGCCGAGCGTCGTGCGCGATGCGGCGCGGGTCCTCGCGGGGCGTGCGGGGCGGTACGTGTATGTGTCGAGCGGCTCGGTGTACCGGTATCCGGGGGTCGCCGGGTCCGACGAGTCGTATCCGGTGGTCGAGGGCGACGCGGACGCCCGGTCCGTGGCGTACGCGGAGGACAAGCGAGGCGGGGAGCTCGCCGCCGTCGCGGAGTTCGGCGCGGAGCGGGTGGTGTTGGCTCGGGCCGGGCTGATCCTCGGTCCCTACGAGAACATCGGGCGGCTGCCGTGGTGGCTGAACCGGGTGGCGCGGGGCGGGCCCGTACTGGCGCCCGGGCCCCGGGAGTTGGACCTCCAGTACATCGACGTGCGGGACCTCGCCGAGTGGGTCCTGGACGCGGGGTTCTCGGGTCTTCACGGGGCGTACAACATCGTCTCCCCCATCGCGCACACCACGATGGGGGAGTTCCTTGAGGCGTGTGTCGCCGTGGCCGGGGCGGACGATGTGGAGCTGCGGTGGACGGATCCCTCGGTGATCGCCGATGCGGGGATCGAGCCGTGGATGGAGCTGCCGGTGTGGCTGCCGCCGGGGGAACTCCACGACACGATGCATCGCTCCTCGACGGAGAAGGCGGGGGC
>NZ_SRIC01000019.1 GCF_004684775.1 Streptomyces sp. MZ04 | reverse complement strand
CCCCGTGGCCCGACCGCGCCGCGACCCCGGCGTCGGCCCCTGCCCTCCCGCCGAACCAGCCCGACCAGCGCCAGGGCCCCGGCGGCCCCGGCAGCCAGAAGGACGTCGTCCACGCGGTCGACGAGGTCAAGCGGCTGCTCGGCGAGGGCCGCATCACGCAGGCCGTCGACATCCTCGGCTCGATCCTGCCCGCGGCCGCCGCCAAGCACGGCGAGCACTCCCCGGTGGTCCGCTCCCTGCGCAAGCAGTACGCGGCGACGCTCATGGACGACGGCCAGTACCGCCGCGCCCTGCCCGAACTGCGCCGCCTCGCCGACGAACGCGCCGCCGAGTCGGGACAGGCCGACCCGCACTCCCTCCAGTTCCGCTACGAGGCCGCGCAGTGCCTGGAGCAGCTCGGCGAACCGGCCGCGGCACTCGCGGAGTACCGGGCGCTCCTCCCGTACTACGAGAACCGCTACGCCTCCGACGACCGCGAACGCCCCCTCGAGATCCGCCGCCGCATCGGCCACCTGCTCCTGGCCCTCGGCGACCGCCCCGCCGCGCACGACACCCTGGCGCGGCTGCTCCTGGACGCCGAGCGGATGCACGGGGTCGGTCATCCGTTCCCGGCGGAGATCCGGCGTACGTTGCAGTGGCTGGGACAAGTGCGCGGGTAGTGACGGCTCGGCGCTCGGGTGCTCGCGAGGGTGCCCCAACTTGCCGAGAATCGTTGGTCATGGGGTCTCCCCTGCACGAAGTGCTTGGGGAAAGGTGGCCTAAATCGCGGCCACTCCCTAACATCGATCACCGCAAGACTTTGTGCACCGCCGCACAATCTCCTCGGGAGGCTCACTTGCACCGCCGTCGTCGCACCGCGCTCGCCCTCTCCGTAGCCGCCATCGCCGCGGCCCCTCTCCTCACCGCCTGCGGCAGCGAGGCCCACCCCGGTGCCGCGGCCGTCGTGGGCAACGACCGGATCACGGTCTCGCAGCTGGAGGGCCGGGTGAACGAGGTCCGCGACGCGCAGCGCGCCGCGATCCCGGACGAGCAGCAGTACGAGCAGGCCATCGCCAAGTCCGGCGGCCTCACCCGCAGCACGCTGCACACGATGGTCCTGGACAAGGTGCTTCACCAGGCGGCGGCCGACGCGGGCGTGGACGTCTCGCGCCGCGAGATCCAGACGATGAGAGCGGGCCTCGAACAGCAGGCGGGCGGCAAGAAGGCCCTCGAACAGGGCTGGCTGCAGCAGTACAGCGTCGCCCCTGCCCGACTCGAGGACAGCCTCCGTACGGAGATCGAGGCGCAGAAGCTGGCCAAGACCCTGGGCGCGGACATGAACGCGCCCGAGGGCCAGGCGGTCTTCTGGAAGGCGCTCTCCGCGGCCTCCAAGAAGCTGGACGTCGACCTGAACCCGCGCTACGGCACGTGGGACGTGGAGAAGTCCAAGCGCGCCGACACGAAGACGCCGTGGGTGCGCGAGGTGTCCGGTGGCGGGGCGGCGGAGCCGACGCAGGCGTAGGCAGTGATGCTGTCAGTGCCGTGGGTTACGTTCGACGGGTGAACGAATCCACACCCCCGGCCGACGGCCCCGGCCGCGTCATCCTCCTCACCACCAGTCATCGGGTGGCCCCCGGCCTGCTCTCCTGGCCCGCCTGGCAGGCCCTGCACGGGGCGGACGAGGTCCTGTGCGCCGACGCGACGCACCCGCAGCTGCCGTATCTGCGCGAGGCGGGCGTGCGCGTGGACCAGGCGTCGCCCACGGCCCAGGAGCTGGTGGACGCCTGCGCCGGCGGCCGCACGGTCCTGGTCATCGCCACGGCCGAGGGCGACCGCCCCCTGACGGACGGCCTGGCCCGCCTCGCCGGATCGGGCCGGGTCGCGATGCCGGACCTCGAACTGCTCCCGGCCTCGTACGACCTGCCGGGCGCGCGCCTCCTCGACCTTGTCCAGGTCATGGACCAGATCCGGGGCGAATGCCCCTGGTCGTCCCAGCAGACGCACAAGGGCCTGGCGAAGTACGCGATCGAGGAGGCGTACGAGCTGGTCGAGGCGATCGAGGAGGGCGACAGGGACGAGCTGCTCGAGGAGCTCGGGGACGTCCTGCTCCAGGTGGTCTTCCACGCCCGTATCGCCGAGGAGGACACCGAGTCCCCCTTCTCCGTGGACGACGTGGCGGGCGGCATCGTCGAAAAACTGATCCACCGCCACCCGCACGTCTTCGGCGACGACTCGGCGGACACCCCCGAGGACGTCAAGGCGCACTGGCTGCGCACGAAGGCGGAGGAGAAGCAGCGCTCTTCGGTGACGGAGGGCATCCCGCTGGGTCAGCCGGGATTGGCGCTGACCGCGAAGCTGGCCTCGCGGGTGCGGACGGCGGGGCTGGAGGTGGACCTCCCCTCCGGGAAGGGGGTCGGTTACGAGCTGCTCGCTCTCGCCCTGCGGGCCGAGGCGGAGGGTGTCGATCCGGAGGCGGCGCTTCGGGTTGCCGCGCGGGCTTATCGGGATGCGGTTCGCTCGGCCGAGGGCGCGGAGGCTTAGTACCGTTGCGGTAGGGCCGTTCGAGATGCGTGGGGGGCGTGCGTGGAACCGGAGTTGTCGGGGCTGGCATCCGCGGGGGCGTCGGCAATCGTGCAGGCCTTGGTGACAGACGCTTGGATCTCCCTCCGGGACCGCGTGGCCGCGCTCTACCCGCCGCGCTCGGTGCGCGTCACGCAACTCGAGGAGTCCCGCGAGGCGTTGCTCCTCGAGGACTCGGAGGCTTCTTCGGTCGAGTCCGACTGGGAGATGCGCCTGCGCTGGCTGCTGCGCGAGTATCCCGGGTCCGTCGGCGAACTCCGCAGCATCATCGACGAGTTCGAGGAGCCGACCGGCGGCCGCCCGCAGGTCCGCAACACGGTGTCCGCGGGAAGTGCCGACAAGGTGGTGCAGGCCGGTGTCATCAACTCGCTCACTTTCCAGGGCACTTCCGCGGCTGCCAACGACCACGTCGACTTCAGCGACGGCACGTTCAACGGCTCGGTGGTGGGAGTCCAGCACCACCACTACGGCACCCCGCCGCCCAGCACCCCCGCGGCCGCGGACAGCTGGTCGCGCATCGACCAGCTGAGTCCCCCGGCCCTCGGTATCCGCCCCGCGCGGCAGTTCGACGACGAGCCCGGCGAGCATCCCTACGTTCCGCGTGACTGCGACGAGGAGCTGGAGGGCATGGTCGTGCAGGCCGTGCGCCTGGGCGGCCTGGTCGTCGTCACGGGCGAACCGCTCTCCGGCAAGACGACAGCGGCCTGGGCGGCACTCCACCAGACCCTGAGCGAGGACACCCGGGTCTACGCCCCGCTCCCGGGCACGGACCTGCGGGACATCCCTTCCCAACTCCGGAGCCACGACCCCGCAGGCGTGTACGTCGTCTGGCTCGACGACCTGGACGGCCACCTCGGCGAGCACGGCCTCACCGCGGGCCTGCTGGCCCGGCTCGCCGCCGAGAAGGTGCTCGTCCTGGCCACCATGAGCGACGAGGCGTACGAGACCCACCGGTTCGGCCGCGGCCCCGCGTCCCGTCTCCTCAGCGGCGCGGGCTCGGTCCAGCTGAGCTGCCGCTGGAGCGAGGCGGAACTGGCGCGGCTCGCGGAGTCCGACGACCCGCGCCTCGTGGACGCCGCGCGGTGGCGCGGCGAGCGGGGCGTCACCGAGTTCCTGGCGGTCGGCCCTGAGCTGTGGGAGGAGTGGCGCCGCTCCGCACGCCGGAATCCGCTGGGGTATTCGCTGGTACGGGCGGCCATCGACGTCGCACGATGCGGGCTCGAGGGAGACGTGCCGATGTCGCTGCTGCGCTCGGTGTGTATCGAGTACAACTTCGATACGGGCGATGTCGGCGACGAAGCGTACGAGTCAGCGATGAGCTGGGCCGTCGAGCCCCGGCTCGGAGTGGTCGGACTGTGCGTGTCCGGCGCCTCGAGGGACACCTTGCGGGCGTACGGTTCGCTCGTCGTGGACGCCGTCCGGTCCGAAGGAGCCGAGCTGCTGGTGCCGGACTCGCCGAACGGGGTGCTGACGCGGCGGGGATGCCTTACTTGGAGACCGCTGCAGCGCCTGCTCGACACCGGCGACGTCACCGCGCCTGACGAACAGGGGATGCCCGAGCTGATCCACGACCTCACCCCCGAACTCGACAACCTCTCCGACGTACTGCTCGAAGAACGGGACAGGGAGCGGCACTGGTGATGAGGTGTGCTCGCCTTGGGGAGTGGCGCGGACACCGACGAACCCATGCGGCGAGAGTCACTTGGGTGGGGTGAAATCGATGGGAAGCGTACGCAGGCCGCGCATGATCAGCCCGCCCCTCCAGCGAAGCTCATCCAGTGCGGCAGCAAGCTGGATGTCCGGCAGCCGCGTGAGCAAGGTGGCGAGCGCGATGCGCCCCTCCAGCCGTGCAAGGGGGGCACCCAAGCAGTAGTGGATGCCGTGGCCGTAGCCGAGGTGCGGGTTGTCCGTGCGAGCCAAGTCGAGGGTGTCCGGCTCGCTGAATCGAGCGGGATCACGGTCCGCTGCGGCGAGTACGACCAGGACGGGATCGCCTTGAGCGATTCGCTGCCCGCCGATTTCGAGTGGTTGCGTGGCGTACCGCCACGTTGCCATTTCCACGGGACCGTCGAAGCGAAGCAACTCCTCGATGCCGGTTTCGAGGAGTCTGTGATCCTTCCGCTGAATGGAATCCTGAAGCAGGGAACGCTGAGCGGGGTTGCGCAGCAGCGCGTAGATGCCGTTGCCGATAAGATTGATAACCGTCTCAAACCCAGCGAACAGTAGTACGAAACACATGGCTGCGGCTTCGTTCTCTGTTAGGTGCTCGCCGTGGTCGGAGGCGCGGATGAGCCCGGAGATGAGGTCTTCGCCGGGGCCGGGGTTGTCCGGGAGCGCCTCCCGCTTGCGGTGGATCAGCTCGGCGAGATAGCCGCGCATCTTCTTCACGGACCGTGCGACACCGCCTCTCGGCCCTCCGCCGTGCCGGATCATCATCCCTGCCCAGTCCCGGAAGTCGTCCTGGTCCTCGCGGGGGACGCCGAGCAGGTCGCAGATGGCGTAGATGGGGAGGGGGAACGCGAACTCGTGGATGAGGTCGGCGCTTCCGGTGTGCGCGAACTGGTCGATGAGGTGGTCGGCGAGCTCTTGGACCCGGGGCGCGAATTCGGCCACCCGGCGGGGTGTGAACGCCTTGGAGACGAGCCGTCGGAGTCGCGTGTGATCCGGCGGGTCGATGTTGAGCAGGTGGGTCATGAGGTTGGCGCTGCGCTCACCGGGGATGCCGGTCTTGCTCTTGCCGTGGGCGTCCTCGGAATGGTGCACAGGGTTCTTGGAGAGCCGCGAGTCGGCTAGCGCCTGCTTGGCGTCCGTGTACCGAGTCACGAGCCATGCCTCGACACCGCTGGGGAGCGTGGTGCGATGCACGGGTGAATGCTCGCGGAGCCACGCGTAGGCAGGGTAGGGGTCGGTGGCGAACTCCCAGGTGAAGAGTTCGGGTTCGATATGTGGGGCGCTCACGGGGTGACGGTACCGGGAGCCGCGCGTGGGCGAGATCGTCGAATTGTGCAATTCCCCTTCAACTGCACAGAGTGGCAGGTGAAGTTCCCCAAAACGGCACCGGCCCCAGAGCGCTTGCAGTAGCGCAAAGGAGGCCAGAATCACCGAACAGGAGCACCTGATCTAGGTGCGCGTCCCCGAGTACGTACGCGCCGGTGTAGACCCGGCGGTACTCAAGGCTTCCATCACGTCGCTCGAGACCGAACTGGCGGAGCTCCGGAAGCAGCATGAGTTCGCCCGGCAATGGCTGGAGGCGTACACCGATCGTGAACGCCGGGCGCACCATCTCGTCGACATCGCGATCAATGCCGAGGAGCGGCTGAAGAGCCTGACGTTGGAAGAGCGCAAGGAAGTAGTCGACATGTTCGACGTCAAGGTCGTCATCGGTGATGCGACCATCCTCGGTAAGCCCGGCGGGAGGTGCGCCGTCACCGAGTGGCACTGGACGACCGGCACGAAGGTGCCGCCGAACCCCGACGACGAGCAGTGGCCGGAGGTCATGAAGACCTTGGACGCCAACACAACTGGAGTCGACGCGTACAAGCGGCCGACCCTTCCGCCGCTCACGGTGACGGGCGAGCTTCGGGAGTCGGAGGGGGCCGCGCCCCCGGCCTTTGCGCCGCGGCCCTCCTGACGCGCCTGCCTGACCTGTGCCTCGCGGCGGAACCGGGTGACTTGCGATGGCGAGGCGGACTCACAGAAGAGCACCTGAGGCACCGTTGAACTGACGGTGCGTCAAGACTGTGACTTTCACGTGATCTCCGCTGCATCGACTTGTGACAAGCGTTCGACTGCGGCTACGTTCACCGACGACTCGGCATCCGCTGTCGCAGCAGCCGCAGTCGCCTCTGCCGTCTCCTGAAAGGCAACCGCATGCTCTCCGGTCATGGTCGTCACCGACGTCCCCGCCAAGCCCCGGCCCTCATCGTCGCGGCAGGTGTCACCGGATCAGCCATCGCGATCCCGTTGCTCGGCGCCACCAGCGCGAGCGCCGCGGACACCGCCACCTGGGACAAGCTCGCGGAGTGCGAGAGCGGCGGCTCCTGGAGTCTCGACCCGGGCAACGGGTATTACGGCGGGCTCCAGTTCTCCCAGGAGACGTGGGAGGAGTACGGCGGTCTCGACTACGCCCCTTACGCCGACCAGGCCAGCCGTTCGCAGCAGATAGCCGTCGCCGAGAAGGTTCTCGCCGCCGAGGGCCCCGGCGCCTGGCCGAGCTGCGGAGTGATCGCGGGGCTCACCAAGCACGACGCCCCCGCCGACGTCGACCCGGGCGCCCCGATCATCTCGGTGCCCTCGGACGAGTCGACCGAGCCGGCCGACCCGAGCGGGTCGACCGAGCCGGACGGGTCCGCCGAGCCGAAGGACGACGTCAAGCCCTCCGAGAAGCCGAGCGAGAAGGCCGACGAGAAGCCCTCGGAGAAGTCGTCCGAGAGGCCCGGCACCGGCGACGACTCGGGAGACAAGAATCACGACGAGCCGGGCGACTCGGGTGAATCCGACGACTCCGACAAGTCCGGGCAGAAGGGCAGCACTTCGCCCGCCCCCGACTCCACCCCCTCCACCGGCGCGGGTGAAGGCGACGGCTCCGGCCGGCACCGCGGCGACAGCGCGGACGACGGGCAGGCCAAGAACGGCGACCGCGACGGCTCCGGCCGGCACGCGTCGCGCGGCGACGACCGCGCGAAGGACGGCGCCGACGGGACGTACACGGTCCGCTCCGGAGACAACCTCTGGACCATCGCCGACGACCTCGGCGTGCAGGGCGGATGGAGTGCGCTCTACGACGAGAACAAGAAGTCCGTCGGGTCCGACCCCGACCTCATCCTTCCCGGTCAGAGCCTCGATTTGGGCGAAAAGTAAGGGAAGTTGACGAAGGGTCGGCCAGCCGCTTCGCGCTGAATGTCCGGTTTGGCGCAAGTGAGAGATGGGTCTCAGAAGCCCTGATCGTCTTTGAAATTCCGCGGATCGCATGACTACGGTCGTGACCGCTCGCCACAGCGGGCCCCGCCGGTCGGTACGCCTAGTCCTGCCAACGGCCGTACGGGAACAGTCGTCGCGTCAAGCGCCGTAGGCAGGAGCGGGGGACCCAAGGTTTGCGCCGGGCCCGGCGCCGCACAGCAGCAGAACGAGAGAGCTGCCGAGCGGAGTTGGGACCGGCTAGGGGTTAAGTCGCGCTCGAGAAGCGCGGCCGGGCAACTTCATCGGCCCGAACCCGACAGCTCACCTCGCAGGCGTCGGTGAGGGGATCTCGCATGCTGTTTTCCGGCAAGGGCAAGCACCGCCGCCCGTCCAAGGCCACCCGCGTCGCCACGCTCGCCGGCGTCACCGGTGTCGCGGTCGCCGCCCCGCTGATGGCCGCTGGCTCGGCCTCCGCCGCCACCGGTTCCGAGTGGGACTCCGTCGCCCAGTGCGAGGCCGGCGGCAACTGGTCCATCAACACCGGCAACGGCTACTACGGCGGCCTGCAGTTCTCGGCCTCCACCTGGGCCGCGTACGGCGGCACCCAGTACGCGGCCACCGCCGACCAGGCCTCCAAGGCCCAGCAGATAGAGATCGGCGAGAAGGTTCTCGCGGGTCAGGGCAAGGGCGCCTGGCCGAGCTGTGGCGTGGGCCTCTCGGGCGCCTCCTACGAGGGCGGCGGCACGCAGGAAGCCGCTCCGCAGCAGGAGACCCAGGAGCCGCAGAGCCAGCCCAGCGCGCAGACCGAGCAGCCTGCCGCGCCCAAGGCCGAGGCCCCGAAGCCCGCCCCGAAGGCCGAGTCCAAGAAGACCGTCGAGACCCCGACCGGCAAGAAGGTCAAGAAGGGCGACGGCGAGTACAAGGTCAAGAAGGGTGACACCCTCTCCAAGATCGCTGACGAGCACGACGTCAAGGGCGGCTGGCACAAGGTGTACAAGCTCAACGGCGACATCATCGACAACGCCGACATGATCTTCCCGGGCCAGCAGCTCCACCTGAGCTAGTCCTGACCGGGTGACACCCGGTCCCCACGGGCCCCCCGCCCCGGTGCGCGTATCCCCCGTACGCACCGGGGCGGGGTTCTTTTGATCCCGCGCTTTGTTCCGTTCGGAAACTTTTTGCTCTCGGTTTGTCCACAGGGCGGTCGCTCGGCTGGCTCTTGCCCGGGAGCCGGTTAGGCTCGTGTCCGCGAGGCCAACGCCCCGCGTACCCGCGTCACATCCCAGAAGGAGATGCTCGTGCCGTCCATCGACGTCGTCGTAGCCCGGGAAATCCTGGACTCCCGAGGCAACCCCACGGTCGAGGTCGAGGTCGGCCTCGACGACGGCAGCACGGGTCGTGCCGCCGTTCCGTCCGGTGCGTCCACCGGTGCTTTCGAGGCCATCGAACTCCGTGACGGTGACCCCAACCGTTACCAGGGCAAGGGCGTGGAGAAGGCCGTCCTCGCCGTCATCGAGCAGATCGGCCCGGAGCTCGTCGGGTACGACGCCACCGAGCAGCGCCTGATCGACCAGGCCATGTTCGACCTGGACGCCACCGACAACAAGGGCTCGCTCGGCGCCAACGCCATCCTCGGCGTCTCCCTCGCCGTCGCGCACGCCGCATCCGAGGCCAGCGACCTGCCGCTGTTCCGCTACCTCGGCGGCCCGAACGCGCACCTGCTGCCCGTCCCGATGATGAACATCCTGAACGGCGGGTCGCACGCCGACTCCAACGTCGACATCCAGGAGTTCATGATCGCGCCGATCGGCGCCGAGTCGTTCTCCGAGGCCCTGCGCTGGGGCACCGAGGTCTACCACACCCTCAAGTCCGTCCTGAAGAGCAAGGGCCTGTCCACCGGCCTCGGCGACGAGGGCGGCTTCGCCCCGAACCTGGACTCCAACCGCGCCGCGCTCGACCTCATCGTCGAGGCCATCAAGCAGGCCGGTTACGTCCCCGGCGAGCAGGTCGCGCTCGCGCTCGACGTCGCCGCGTCCGAGTTCTACAAGGACGGCAAGTACGAGTTCGAGGGCAAGTCCCGCTCGGCCGCCGAGATGACCGAGTACTACGAGGAGCTCGTCGCCGCGTACCCGCTGGTCTCCATCGAGGACCCGCTGTTCGAGGACGACTGGGCCGGCTGGAACGTCATCACCGAGAAGCTCGGCGAGAAGGTCCAGCTCGTGGGCGACGACCTGTTCGTCACCAACCCGGAGCGCCTGGCCCGCGGCATCGAGGAGAAGTCCGCGAACGCCCTGCTGGTCAAGGTCAACCAGATCGGTTCGCTGACCGAGACCCTGGACGCCGTCGAGATGGCCCAGCGCAACGGCTTCAAGTGCATGATGTCCCACCGCTCCGGTGAGACCGAGGACGTCACCATCGCCGACCTCGCCGTCGCCACCAACTGCGGCCAGATCAAGACCGGCGCCCCGGCCCGCTCCGAGCGCGTCGCCAAGTACAACCAGCTCCTTCGCATCGAGGAGATCCTCGACGACGCGGCCGTCTACGCCGGTCGCAGCGCCTTCCCGCGGTTCCGCTTTGCGGACTGATCAGCACAGCAAGGGCTGAGCCGTAGTCACGCTGTAGTTACGTACGTCCCCGTACTCGGTCCCGTACCGTGTGCGGGGACGTACGCGCGTGTGAACGGGAGGCGGGGACATGGCCGTGAAGGACCGGGACCGGTTCTCCACCGCGACCAGACTGCGGCTGCTCGGCGAGCAGACCGCCGAGCGCGTCTACCGCTCCCAGACCAAGCGCCAGGCCCGCCGCTCCCGGCTGACCGGCCGGGCGGCCCTCCTCGCGCTCGTGCTCTGCTCCCTCGTGGTCGCGCTCGCGTACCCGATAAGGCAGTACGTCTCGCAGCGCGCCGAGATCGCCGATCAGCGCCGGGAGCAGGCCGAGCGCCGCGGACACGTCGAGAAGCTGAAGGACGAGAAGGCCCGCTGGCGTGACGACTCGTACGCGGAGCAGCGCATCCGGGACCGGCTGCACTATGTGATGCCGGGCGAGACCGGCTACACGGTGATCGACCCCGACGCGGTGAAGCGCCAGCGCACCGACCAGGGGGCGGCCACCAGGCCCTGGTACTCGAACGTCTGGGACGGCGTCGACAAGGCCGACCGCCCGGACGACTGAGACTTCAGTACCCCTGACTTCAGTACCCCTGACTTCAGTACCCCTGACTTCAGTACCCCTGACTTCAGTACCCCTAGTAGAGAACCGATCGAAAGACAGGCATGGAAACGCCCCCGCCGACCACCCCGCGCACCGAGCCCACCGACGCCGACGTCGAGGCCTTCAAGCAGCAGCTCGGCCGTCCGCCGCGTGGCCTGCGGGCCATCGCGCACCGCTGCCCCTGCGGGCAGCCGGACGTCGTCGAGACGGCGCCGCGCCTTCCGGACGGGACGCCGTTCCCGACGACGTACTACCTGACGTGCCCGCGGGCCGCGTCCGCGATCGGCACGCTCGAGGCGAACGGCGTCATGAAGGAGATGTCGGAGCGCCTCAAGACGGACCCCGAGCTGGCCGCCAAGTACCGCGCGGCACACGAGGACTACATCGCGCGCCGCGACGCCATCGAGGTCCTTGAGGGCTTCCCGAGCGCGGGCGGCATGCCGGACCGCGTGAAGTGCCTGCACGTCCTGGTCGGCCACTCCCTGGCCGCGGGCCCCGGCGTGAACCCCCTGGGCGACGAGGCGATCGCGATGCTTCCGGAGTGGTGGCGCAAGGGCGCCTGCGTGACGCTCCCCGAGGAGGAGTCCAAGTGACCCGCGTCGCCGCGATCGACTGCGGTACCAACTCCATCCGGCTGCTCGTCGCGGACGCCGACCCCGCGACCGGCGAACTGTTCGACCTGGACCGCAGGATGACCATCGTCCGCCTCGGCCAGGGCGTGGACAAGACGGGCCGCCTCGCCCCCGAGGCACTCGACCGCACCTTCGCGGCCTGCCGCGAGTACGCCGAGGCCATCAAGTCCCACGGCGCCGACCGCCTCCGCTTCGTCGCGACCTCCGCGTCCCGCGACGCCGAGAACCGGGACGACTTCGTACGCGGAGTCCTGGACATCCTCGGTGTCGAGCCGGAAGTCATCAGCGGCGACCAGGAGGCCGAGTTCTCCTTCCTGGGCGCGACGAAGGAGCTGGCCGGCAGCGACCACCTCGACAAGCCCTACCTCGTCGTCGACATCGGCGGCGGCTCCACGGAGTTCGTCGTCGGCGAGGACCACGTCCGCGCCGCCCGCTCCGTCGACATCGGCTGCGTACGCCTGACGGAGCGGCACATCCGCAGCGACCCGCCCGCCGCCGCCGAACTCGACGCCGTCCGCGCGGACATCGAGGCCGCGCTCGACCTCGCCGAGGAGACGGTGCCGATCCGCGAGGCCCGCACCCTGGTCGGCCTCGCGGGCTCGGTGACCACCGTGGCCGCGATAGCGCTCGGGCTCGACGCGTACGACTCCGCCGCGATCCACCACTCCCGCATCTCCTACAAGCAGGTCGCCGAGACCGTCGGGCGGCTCGCCCGGTCCACCCACGCGGAGCGCGCCGCGATTCCGGTGATGCACCCGGGCCGCGTCGACGTGATCGTTTCGGGCGCTCTCGTGCTGTTGGCGATCATGGACCGGACGGGGGCCCGGGAGGTCGTCGTCAGCGAGCACGACATCCTCGACGGGATCGGATGGAGCCTCGCGTGAGCGGTTGGCGCGGCGTCTGAGCGCCTGGTGAGGGGCCTTGAGGGCCCCTCGGCGACGTCCTGTCGGGAAACTTCGTGAAGTTCTTCACAAGGAATTGGCCTCGGTTGGACGATGTTCTTGGGTTCTGAGCCCCTGAATGTGTCCCTCGAGGCCCTCTTGACCCGTGACAGTGAAGGTTCGGCTGCGTGTCCGGAGTGTGAACCGACCGCTTGGTCCACTGTGCGAAAAGGGCCAGAGCGGCAGCTCAGCAGGGGTGCACAACGTCTCGGGTTGTGTCGTGGTTCCCCTGGGGCGCTATGGCCTGCGTCACGTGGGCGGCGAAGTGTAGCAGAGGGTGCACCCATGCTTGTGAAGGGGCGCACGAGCGACCCCCGTCGGGCAGGTGGATACTCGATGGCATGAGCACCACGGAGCGTCCCAGGATCCTCGTAGTAGGCGGTGGGTACGTAGGCCTGTACGCAGCTCGGCGCATTCTCAAGAAGATGCGCTACGGAGAGGCGACCGTCACGGTCGTCGACCCCCGGTCGTACATGACCTACCAGCCCTTCCTCCCCGAAGCCGCCGCCGGCAGCATTTCGCCTCGGCACGTCGTCGTCCCGCTGCGACGCGTGCTGCCCAAGGCGGAAGTTCTGACCGGCCGGGTCACCACCATCGACCAGGACCGCAAGGTCGCCACGATCGCCCCCCTCGTGGGTGAGGCGTACGAGCTGCCTTTCGACTACCTCGTCATCGCGATGGGCGCGGTCTCCCGCACCTTCCCGATCCCCGGCCTCGCCGAGCAGGGCATCGGCATGAAGGGCATCGAGGAGGCCATCGGCCTGCGCAACCACGTCCTCGAGCAGCTGGACAAGGCTGACTCCACGACGGACGAGGAGGTCCGCCGCAAGGCGCTGACCTTCGTCTTCGTCGGCGGTGGCTTCGCGGGCGCGGAGACCATCGGTGAGGTCGAGGACATGGCCCGCGACGCGGCCAAGTACTACACCAGCGTGAAGCGCGAGGACATGCGCTTCATCCTGGTCGACGCCGCCGACAAGATCCTTCCCGAGGTCGGCCCGAAGCTGGGCCAGTACGGCAAGGAGCACCTGGAGGGCCGTGGGGTCGAGATCTACCTCTCCACCTCCATGGACTCCTGCGTCGACGGCCACGTGGTGCTCAAGAACGGCCTCGAGGTCGACTCCAACACCATCGTGTGGACCGCCGGTGTGAAGCCGAACCCGGCGCTCGCCCGCTTCGGTCTGCCGCTCGGCCCGCGCGGCCACGTGGACGCCGAGCCGACCCTCCAGGTCAAGGGCACGGACTACATCTGGACCGCGGGCGACAACGCCCAGGTGCCGGACCTCGTGGGCCGCAAGGCCGGCAACGAGAACGCCTGGTGCCCGCCGAACGCCCAGCACGCGCTGCGTCAGGCGAAGGTCCTCGGCGACAACGTGATCTCCGGCATGCGGGGCTTCCCGCAGAAGGAGTACAGCCACGCCAACAAGGGTGCGGTCGCCGGTCTCGGCCTGCACAAGGGCGTCGCGATGATCGTCATGGGCAAGGTGAAGATCAAGCTCAAGGGCCGTCTCGCCTGGTACATGCACCGTGGCTACCACGGCATGGCCATGCCGACCTTCAACCGCAAGATCCGTGTCGTCGCCGACTGGACCCTCGCGGTCTTCCTCAAGCGCGAGGTCGTCTCGCTCGGCGCCATGGAGACGCCGCGCGAGGAGTTCTACGAGGCCGCCAAGCCGGCCCCGAAGCCCGCCGCGGCCAAGGCCGAGGCCCCGGCCGCCAAGGCCGAGGAGAAGGCCAAGGCCTCCTGACCCGCGGTCATTGATCAACCCCGAAGGGGTCGCCCGCCATCCGTGGTGCGGGCGGCCCCTTCGGCTTTTCCGCCGCCTTTTACATGGCTGTTACATGTATTTTGCCGATCTGTAACGCCACAGGGGGACTGCGGGAGCGCTCCGTTGGTGTTTACGTGGTGTTGAACCCATCCGGGATATCCCGACATCACGGAGGTGTGCGCCATGCCAAGCGCCGCACTGCGGCTGAAGAAGCTTGCCGAACAGTTGCTGGGAGCCCCGCTCCCCGTACGTATTCGTGCCTGGGATGGTTCGGAAGCGGGCCCGCCGGGTGCGCCCGCCCTTGTCGTGCGCAGCCGCAGGGCCCTGCGCCATCTGATGTGGAGGCCGGGCGAGCTGGGTCTGGCCCGTGCCTGGGTCGCCGGTGACCTGGACGTCGACGGGGACCTGTACGCCCTGCTCGACGCGCTCGCCGAGTTCATCTGGGAGCGCGCCGACGACGCCAGAGGCCTCAGGGAGTCCCTGCGCGACCCCGAGTTCCGCGCCGCCGCCCGCTCGCTGATCGCGCTGGCCGCGCCGTTCCTGCCGCCTTCTCCGCCGCGGGAGGAGATGCGCAGGCGCGGCCGGCTCCATCTGCACACCAAGGGCAGCGACCGGCAGGCCATCAGCCACCACTACGACGTGGGCAACGACTTCTACGAGCTGGTGCTCGGCCCCTCGATGGTCTACTCGTGCGCCTACTGGGAGTCAGACGACTCCACCCTCGAGGACGCCCAGCGCGACAAGCTCGAGCTGATCGCCCGCAAGCTCGCCCTCAAGCCCGGCATACGGCTGCTCGACGTCGGCTGCGGCTGGGGCTCGATGGCGATCCACGCGGCCCGCGAGCACGGCGCCGCCGTCGTCGGCGTCACGCTCTCCCACGAGCAGGCCGCGTACGCCAGGAAGCGCATCGCGGAGGAGGGTCTGACCGACCGCATCGAGATCCGCGTCCAGGACTACCGCGATGTGCGCGACGGCCCGTACGACGCCATCTCCTCCATCGGTATGGCCGAACATGTCGGCGCCGAGCGCTATTTGGAGTACGCACACGACCTGCACGCCCTCCTCAAACCGGGTGGTCGGTTGCTCAACCACCAGATCGCGCGCCGCCCGCAGGAGGACGAGTCCGCGTACGCGGTGGACGAGTTCATCGACGCCTACGTCTTCCCGGACGGGGAGCTCGCGCCCTTGGGGAGCACGGTGGGGCTCCTGGAGCGGGCCGGGTTCGAGGTGCGCGACGTGGAGGCCATCCGTGAGCACTATGCGCTCACGCTGCGCCGCTGGGTCGCCAACCTGGAGGCGAACTGGAAGGAGGGCCAGCGGCTGACCTCGCCGGGGCGGGCGAGGATCTGGCGGCTCTATATGGCCGCCTCTGCTCTTGCCTTTGAGCGCAATCGGATCGGCGTCAATCAGGTTCTCGCCGTGAAGACGCCGGAGGTCGGCGGATCCGGGATGCCGTTGCGGGCCCGAGACTGGCGTTAGCGGCTCTTCGTCTGCGGGTCCTTCGTGGCTGGTCGCGCAGTTCCCCGCGCCCCTTACGGGGCACGACAAGGGGCCCGGACTGCATGCCGTCCGGGCCCCTTGTCGCGTACCGCCGGTGCTACTCGCTCTTGATCGCCTGCAGCGGGTTGAGCCGCGCCGCGCTGCGGGCCGGCCAGACCGCCGCGAGGACGCCGACCACCGCGGCGATCACCAAGAAGATCGCGATGCGGCCGAACGGGATCTCCATGGAGTACGTCTTCACGCTGTCGGCGATGCTGCCGCCCGCCGCCCAGCCCATGAAGAGGCCGAGGCCGATGCCGAGCACCGCGCCGAACAGCGAGATCACGACCGATTCCAGGCGCACCATCTGCTTGACCTTCGCACGGTCGAGGCCGATGGCCCGCAGCATGCCGATCTCGTGCTTCCGCTCGAAGACCGACATGGCCAGCGTGTTGATGACACCGAGCACCGCGATCAGGATCGCCATGGCGAGCAGGCCGTACAGCATGTTCAGGACCATGTTGATGGCGCCGCCGATGGCGTTGCTGATCGCCTGCTTGTCCTGGATCGTGATGGCCGGGTTGTCGCCCAGGGTCTTGACGATGGAGTCCTCGGCGCTGTCGGACGCGCCGCCCTTCATCTTCAGGAGCACCTGCTTGTCGACGATCTTCTCGAGGTGCGGGTCGACGACGGACGTCGGCGCGAACAGGCCGTTGAGCATCTCGTTCGCCTCGTAGACGCCGGCCACCTTCAGCCGGACCGTCTTGTTGTCCTCGTCGAACTTCACCGGAATGGTGTCGCCCGCCTTGATGCCCTTGTCCTTGGCGGTGTCCGAGTCCACGAGCGTGGCGTTGCCCTGGAAGCCGTCCATCGAACCGCTGGAGAAGTCGAGGCCGACCAGCTTGCCGATGGTCTTCGGGTCGACGCCGGAGATGGAGGTGTAGCTGCCGTCGGCCTCGCCGTACGCGGCGCGCAGCGGGCTGCTCGCCTCGACGTCGGGGAGCTTGTCGAGCTTCTCTCGGACCTCGGGGGTCAGCGGCTGGAAGTTCGCCATGGAGACGCTGTAGTCGGCCTTCAGGGAGTCGACCGCCATCTTGTTGATGGCGCTGCTCATCGAGGTCGCGACGACCGTCATCGCCGTGATGAGGGTCAGGCCGATCATCAGGGCCGACGCCGTGGACGCCGTACGGCGCGGGTTGCGCACCGAGTTGAGGCGCGACAGCTTGCCGGCGACGCCGAACGGCTTCAGGAGCGGGGCCGACGCGGCGATGACCGGGCGCGAGAGCAGCGGGGTGAGGACGATGACGCCGACGAGGATGACACCCGCGCCGCCCGCCATCACGTAGTTGTCGTCCATGAAGAGCATGACCATGCCGAGCGCGACGATCAGCGAGCCGATCGTGTTGCGTACGACGAGACCGCGCATGGTCGGCGTCGCGTGCACGCTGTTCATCGCGGCGACTGGCGGGATCTTCGCGGCGCGGCGGCCCGGCAGCCAGGCGGCCAGCATGGTCACGACCACGCCGATCACGAGCGCCACGACGACCGTGGTCGGGGAGATGACGAGCGGGCCCTTGGGCAGCGAGGCGCCGCCCGAGTTCATCAGGGCCTCGAGGCCCGTGGAGACGCCGATGCCGAGCCCGAAGCCGGCCACGGCGGCGACCAGGCCGACCAGGAACGCCTCGATGAGCACGGAACGGGTGACCTGGCGGCGCGAGGCACCGACCGCCCGCATCAGGGCCAGCTCCTTGGTGCGCTGGGCGACCAGCATCGTGAAGGTGTTGGCGATGATGAAGATGCCGACGAAGAGCGCGATACCGGCGAAGATCAGCAGGACCTGGCTCATCGAGCTGGTCTGCTGCTCGATCATCGCGTCCTGGTCGTCGGAGAGCCGGGTGCCGGTGACCGCGTCCGTGTCCTTGGGCAGGATCTTCTCGACCGAGCTCTTGAGCGCCGTCTCGGAGGTGCCGGCGGCGGCCTTCACGTCGATCTCGTCGTACTCGGTCTTGTTCAGCGCCTTCAGCGCGGTGGCGTTGTCGAAGACCATCAGGCTGCCGCCCGCGACGACACTGCCGTCGTCGGTGTCGAAGACGCCGCTGACCTTCGCCTCCCGCACCGGACCCTCGGTGGAGTAGCGGACCGTGTCGCCGACCTGGTAGCCGGTGCGCTCGGCGGTGCGCGCGTCCAGGGCGACATCGCCGGCGGACTTGGGCGCGGCGCCCTCGGTGAAGTCGTACCGGGGGTCCTTGCCGTCCGTGGCCGGGTAGTAGTTGGCGCCGGTGGTGCCCCACTCGCCGCCGACCAGCTTGCCGTCCTTGTCGGCGAGCGCGGTGAAGCCGGAGACACCGCCGATCGCCGATGCGGCGCCGGGCAGCTCCTTGGTCTTGGCGAGCAGGGAGTCGGTCAGCCGGGGCTGCTGCTTGGTCTCGTCGTCGGAGCCGCCGTTCTGCTGGATGGCGACCGAGACGTGGTCGAAGCTCTTCGCCGACTTGTTCTTGTAGGCGTTGCCGAAGGTGTCGGTGAAGACGAGGGTGCCGGAGACGAAGGCGACGCCGAGCATGACGGCGAGCACGGTCATCAACAGCCGGGCCTTGTGCGCGAGCACGTTGCGCAGGGCGGTACGGAACATGGGTGTGAGTCCTGGTGAAAGAGAGGCGGGGCGAGGAGCGCCCTGAAGGGGCGCGGGGAACTGCGCGACCAGCCGCGACGAACCCGCGGCTGACAACGCTTCCTGCGGAGCGCTAGCTCGTACGCCCCTTGGCGTCGAAGGACTTCATCCGGTCAAGCACGCCCTCGGCGGTCGGCGAGAGCATCTCGTCGACGACCCGTCCGTCCGCCAGGAAGATCACGCGATCCGCGTACGCCGCGGCCACCGGGTCATGGGTGACCATGACGACGGTCTGCCCCAGCTCCCGCACGGAGTTGCGCAGGAAACCGAGGACCTCCGCACCCGAGCGGGAGTCCAGGTTTCCGGTCGGCTCGTCGCCGAAGATGATGTCCGGCCGAGAGGCCAGCGCGCGGGCCACGGCGACACGCTGCTGCTGACCGCCGGAGAGCTCGGTGGGCCGGTGGCTGAGCCGCTCGGCCAGGCCGACCATGGAGATGACCTGCTCGAGCCACGCCTTGTCCGGCTTGCGGCCCGCGATGTCCATCGGCAGCGTGATGTTCTCCAGGGCGGTCAGCGTCGGCAGCAGGTTGAAGGCCTGGAAGATGAAGCCGATCTTGTCCCGGCGGAGCTTGGTGAGCTGCTTGTCCTTGAGGGTGGACAGCTCGGTCTCGCCGATCCGCACGGAGCCGCCGCTGAAGCTGTCGAGCCCCGCCACACAGTGCATGAGCGTCGACTTGCCGGAGCCCGAGGGGCCCATGATCGCGGTGAACTCGCCCTGCCCGAAGTCGACGGAGACATGGTCCAGGGCGACCACCTGCGTCTCGCCCTGTCCGTACACCTTGGAGAGATCCGTGGCGCGCGCTGCCACGGCGGTGGCGCGGGCGGCGAAGGGGGTGGTGGTCACGGGACGGTGCTCCTGTCGGTACGACGAGTGGGGGACGTACTCCATCGTGCTGGCGGATCCGCGCCGTGTAGTCAGCCGCTGTTCCGGTTCCGGGGGCCCTCTCCAGTCGGACCCCGGACGCCTGCGTCATACCTGGGGATGACGACCGCCCCTGAGACGGGCGGCGCTCGGGGTTGGCTCAGAGGTGACTCGGGGACGACTCGGGCACGCGCCGGGGGCGCTCCGGCTGCGGCTAAATTCCGTCATTACGTGCCGGAGGCCGAGAACCAACAAAATGGCCTGCGGCATGTACCGATGGCCCGTTCCAGTGACTGATGCACCCTCAGACGTCAATAAAATAAGACAACATCGGGCTGTTGTTCCGCTGTTCGGGGGACGCCTCCCGATAGGGTCGGATCACTTGATGCGGAGCCCACGGCCTGCCCGGATGGTGGAATGCAGACACGGCGAGCTTAAACCTCGCTGCCCCTCGGGGGCGTGCCGGTTCGAGTCCGGCTCCGGGCACCTTCGCTGTCCCCGTGCGCGTCACAGCGCGTCGACGGCGCTCACCTTCCAGCCGTCCGGCGTGCGCGTGAGGGTCATCCGGACCCGGTTCAGATCCACGCGCGAGCCGGAGACCTGAGTGCTCTTGGTGACCTGGTTGACGAAGAGCACCACGACGGCGCTGTCCGCCGACGCCGACGCCACCGAGGCCGCCGGGGCACCGCCGTCGGGCGGCGTGACCACGGAGGCCTTCACCACCCCCTTGTACTTCTTCGCGGTCGGCGCGACCACCGCCTTGGTCGTCCTGCCGTACTCGTCGCGGAAGGAGCCCGTGAGCCGGCCGTGCGCCGCGGCGAAATCCCGGTCCAGATGCCGGTAGTCGTACGACAGGACGAGGGGCGCCGCCTGCTGCGCGGCCGTGAGGGCCTGCGCCCGCGCCGCCTCGACCCGGCGGCCGTCCCGGTACTGCCACCCGAGCACCGCGACCGCGACGAGGCCCGCCACGGTCAGGAGGGCAAGGACGGCGCTCAGCCGTGCGCGCCGGCGCCCGCGGGGCGCGGTCTCTTCGTCCGAGGCCTCTTCGTCCGAGGCCTCTGGGTCCGATGCCTTTGGGTCCGGTGCCTCTGGGTCCGGTGCCTTTGGGTCCGGTGCCTTTGGGTCCGGTCGGTCCGAGGCCTCCGGGTCCGGCCCGGGACCGGACTCCGCCGGCGCGAGCAGGACCTTCCCGACGACCTTCTCGACGGGCGGCAGCCCCGTCAGGTCGTTGACCAGATCCTCCGGTACGCCGTCGAGCGGGTCCTGCGCCCCGGAGCGGCTGCCGTCGGCCCGCTTGGCCGCGGCGCGGGCGGCCGCGGTCAGGGAGCGCCGGCCCGGTGAGCCGGGTCCGGTGCCGCGGCCTCGGGTTCTGGTGTTCGCCACGGTGTCTCTCCTTACGGCGGGGTGATGCGCCTTACGGGGTCATGCGCTGTACGGGGTGGTGCGGTCAGCACGGAGTGGTGCGGTCAGCACGGGGTGGTGCGGTCAGCCGACGAACTCGACGCCGGACGTCAGCCACTTGTCGTTCTTGAGCTCGAGGTCCAGCTGCAGTCGGTAGGTGCGGGCCTGGCCGTCGGGGGCGGCGGTGTTGGTCACCTTGCTGTCGGCGACCACCAGGACACGGGCGGAGTGCTCGTCGGCCCGGGTGATGCCCGCTTCGAGGACCTGCCCCTTGGAGACCGACTTGTTCTTGGCGACCAGCTTCGTCAACTGCGCGGTCTGCGCCGTGAACTGCTTCTTGAAGTCACCGGTCGCGCCCTTGAGCACGTTCTCGCTGTCCCGCCCGTAGTGCCGGTAGTCGAGCGAGGTGAAGTTCAGGGCCGACTGCCTGGCCGCGGCCAGGATGTCCTGGTGCCGCTGCTCCGTCGCACGCTGCTCGTACACCTGGAGGCCGAGCCAGAGGGCGAGCGCCGACGTCCCGGCGGTGGCCACGGCGAGTCCCGCGGCCATGGCACGCTCGCCGCGGGCGGTGCCCGTGAGCTTGGCACCGAGGCGGAGCAGCGCCCGGACGGGGCGGGAGATCAGGCCCCCGGCCGAGCGGGCGATGCGGGCGATGCGGGCGATCAGACCCCCGCTCATGCCATCGGTCCTACGAGCAGCCATTGCCACGAGTCCTTTCCGAACGCGTTCTGTTCGCCGCCCGTCGAGCCGATCTCGACGGGCGTTCCGTCCGGTCCGACGGCGGTGCCGGTGTCCGGGTCGTACGGGGTGACGTATGCCGCCCGGTCCGCCCCGCCGGAGCGGGCCGGGGCGCCGGGGGCGTTCTGCGCGCCGCGCACCGAGGTGCCGCCGCCGCGTGGTGCCGTGCAGCGTGCGCCGGTGTTGGCCGGGCGGTCGCCGGTGTCCGCGGGGTCGCGCCGCGGGGTGTCGTACCCCTGGCGGCAGGGCGCCGGTTCGTCCTTGCCCGCGACCAGGCCGAAGTGCGTGGTGCCGTCGCCCGGCACCACCGTGTAGCTGCCCGCGACGGTCAGGGGGAAGGTGACCAGGGCCTGTTCCACCCCGGGCAGTCGTGCCACCGTGATCTGGCCGCCGCTGATCAGATTCCCGAGGAGTACCGGCAGTTGGGTCTTGTTCGCCTTGAGCAGCGAGTCCACCTCGTGCGCGGCGGGCGCGCCCGACCCGATCAGCCTGCGGATGTCCCCGTCGCTGGACTTGAGTTCCGCGGTGAGGGCCGCCAGGTCCTCGGAGAACGACTTGATCGACGAGCCCTGCTCCGACTGGGTCTTGAGGACCTTGCGCGAGTCCTCGATCAGCCTGATCGTCTCGGGGAGCGATGCGGAGGCCGACTCGACCAGCTCGTTGCCCGAGTTCACCAGGCGGCTCAGGTGCGGTCCCGTCCCCTTGAAGGCCTTGCCCAGTTCGTCGACCGTGACCCGCAGATCCTCCTTGCCGACGGAGTTGACCAGGCGGTCCACGCTGAGGACGAGCTCCGTGCTCGCCAGCGGCACCCGGGTGTCGCCGCGGGTGATCGTGCTGCCCTCCTTGAGCAGCGGCCCGGAGCCGGTGCGCGGCTGCAGATCGACGTACTGCTCACCGACCGCCGAACGGTGCGCCACCACGGCGAGCGTGTCCGCCGGAATCCGCGCCCCGTCCTCGATGTCGAGCGCCACCGACACCCCTCCGGCGTCCGCGAGTTCGAGCTGCCCGACCCGGCCCACGGGCACCCCGCGATAGGTGACCTCGGCCCCCTGGAAGATGCCCCCGGACTCGGCGAACTCGGCACGCACGGTGTACCCGCGGTCGAGCAGGGCGTCGGGGATGCCGGTGTACTGCGCGCCGACGTAACTCACGCCCACGGCGGTGACGGCGGCGAACGCGAGCAGTTGGATCTTGACCGTACGTGTGATCACTAGTAGACCCCCCTCAGCAGGAGCTCGGCCAGAGCGAGGTTGATCCCGGGCGGAACGCCCTCGGTGTTCCCGTTCCCGTACGTGGCGTTCCCGTACGTGGCGTTCCCGTACGTGGCGTTCCCGTACGCGGCGTACTGGCCGGTGCACACCGGCGGGCACAGCTGCCCGCCGTCGCCACCCGGGTCGTCGGAGGTGTCCGGCAGTTTCGGGTCGTCGGGCAGCTCAGGGATCTCGGGGATCTCGGGGGCGTCCGGAACGCCGGGCACGTCCGGCAGCTTCGGTGGTTTCGGCACCTCGGGCAGCCGCGGCTCGTCCGAGCCGTCCGGCTTCTCGGGGTCGTCGGCGAGATTGCCGTAGATGCTGTCCAGATCGAGATCCGCGGTGATCTTGAGGTTGACGTAGTCGCCCTTGATGGCGTCGGTGGTGCCGCGCGGGAAGGGATAAGTGGTCAGGAGTTCAAGGGAGTTCGGCAGATCGTCGCCCGCCTTGTTCAACTGCTCCAGGATCGGCCGCAGGTGCTTCAGATTGGCGATCACGTCGGTGCGCGAGGCGTTGACCACCTTGGTGCCCGCCTTGCCCAGCTTCGACAACGACGTGAGCATTCTCGTCAGATCGCGTCGCTGGCCGGCGAGCACCTTGAGGGCGGGCGGCACGGTGTCGACGGCTTTGCCGATCGTCTTCTTCTCCTTCTTGAGGCGCTTGGCGAGGCGGTCGACGCCCTTGAGCGCCCGCACGATCTCCTTGCGCTGGCCGTCGAGGCCGCCGACGAACTTGTTCAGCTCCTTCAGCAGCGACTTGACCCGGTTCTCGCGCCCGGACAGGGCCTTGTTGAGCTCCGTGGTGATCGTCTTGAGCTGGGCCACACCGCCGCCGTTGAGCAGCGCCGACAGCGCGGAGAGCACCTCTTCGATCTCCGGGTTGCGGCCGCTTCGGGACAGCGGAATCCGCGCACCGTCCTTGAGCCTGCCGACGGGGGCGCTGTCCGGCGGGGCGGACAGCGCCACGTATTTCTCGCCGAGCATGCTGGTCTGCCGCAGACCGGCGAACGCGTTGCCGGGCAGCTTCACCGAACCGGCCACCCGCAGCCGTACCTTGGCGTGCCAGCCGTCGAGCTCCACCTTCTCGACCGAGCCCACGGTGACGTTGTTGACCTTCACGGCCGACTGCGGCACCAGGTCGAGCACGTCCCGGAACTCGACCGTGACCCGGTAGGCGCCCGCGTCCTTGGCGGCGCCGCCGGGCAGTTCGACGTCGTACAGACCGTTGAACTCACAGCCGGTCAGGAGCAGCGAACCGATCGCGGCCCAGGCGGCCGCCCCGCCCTTGCGCAGTGCGCTCATGCCGCGGCCTCCAGGATTCCGCCGAGGGTCTTGTCGCTCGGCTTCGCGCCCGAAACTCCTTGTGGCTGCGACAACTTGGGCAGCGAGTCGAAGAGTTTCCTCAGGTCCTTGCACTCCGCGGCCTGCTTCTGGCCGGTGGTGCCGAGCAGGGAGCAGAGCAGCGCGGCCGGGTCCTGTGCCTGTTCGGCGTTGTTACGGGTGTCGAGGGTGCCCGAGCCGGGGTTGTAGGCGTTCTGCAGATTCGACAGGCCGGTCGGCGTGGTCTCCAGGATCTCGGCGAGCGCCTTCTTCTGGGTGACGAGCACCTTGGTGACCTTGCTGAGCCCCTTCACGTTGGAGGTCAGCGACTTCTTGTTCTTCTTGACGAACCGCTGCACATCGCCGAGCGCGGTGCCCAGGTGCTTCAGGGCGGCCGCCAGGTCCTTGCGCTCTCCGGCGAGCTGGCCCGCCACCTTGGCGAGGCTGGTGTTGAACGACCGCACGCTCTTGTCGTCCTTGGCGAGCATGGCCGTGAACACCTGAAGGTTCCGTACGGTGCCGAACAGGTCGCCCCGGCCGTCGGAGAGGGTGGTGACGGCCGTGGAGAGATCCTCCACGGTCTGATGCAGGTTCCCGCCCTGCCCTTCGAGGTTGTCCGCGCCGACCCCGAGCAGCCGGGACAGCGAGCCCTTCTTGTTGGCGCCGCGCGGGCCGAGCGCCTCCGACGTGGTGTGCAGACTGTCGAAGACGCGGTCGAGCTCGACGGGTACGGCGGTACGGCTCTGCGGAATGACGGCGCCGTCCCGCATCGCCGGGCCCTTCCGGTACACCGGGAGGAGCTGGAGGTAACGGTCGCTGACCACCGAGGAGTTGATGATCGCGGCCCGTGCGTCGGCGGGCACCTTGCGCTCACTGTCGTACTCAAGGGTCACCCGCACCCGCTCGCCCTCCGGGGTGATCTCCTTGACCTCGCCGATGCGGACGCCGAGCACCCGGACATCCGAACCCGGATAGATGCCGACGGTGCGCGGGAAGTACGCGGTGACGCGCACCGGTTCATCGCGCGGCCACAGCGCCACGGTGAGGGCGGCCACCACGGCCAGGGCGGTCACCAGGGCCGTCCGCCGCAGGAGTCGTGCGTGCTTGCTCATCGCTTGTCTCCCGTCCGCGGGACCACCGGAGTGGCGACCAGGTTCTGGATGTAGCTGTCGAACCAGCGGCCGTTGCCGAGGGTGTTGGTGAAGAGCCGTACATAGGGCGCGAGCAGCTGGACGCTGCGATCGAGGCTGGAGTAGTTGCGCTCCAGCATCGACACCACTGTCTTCAGGCCCTTGAGCGCCGGGCCGATCTCCTTGCGGTTGTCCGCCACCAGGCCCGAGAGCTCGATGCCGAGCGTGGCCGAGCTCTTGAGCAGGGTGTGGATGGCCTTGCGGCGCTTGGCGATCTCGGTGAGCAGTTTGTCGGCGTCCTTGACCAGGGTGGAGAATTCGTCGGAGCGGTCGGCGAGCACCTTGGTGACGCCGTTGGCGTGGGTGAGGAGTTCGCGCAGCTCCTTGTCGCGCGACGCGACCGTGCGGGAGATCTTCGACAGGCCCTTGATGGACGCCTTCACCTCGGCGGGAGAGTCCTCGAAGGTGGTGGAGATGGTGTCCATGGCCTTGGCGAGCTGGTCGGTGTCGACCTTCTCCGTGGTGGTGGTCAGATCGCTGAACGCGGTCACGACGTCGTACGCGGGTGTCGTCCGGGACACCGGGATCTCGGCGCCCGGCTTCAACTGGCCGGGCCCCTTGGGCTCCAGGGCCATGTACTTCGAGCCCAGGATCGTCTTGATCCGGATGGACGCGCCGGTCCTGGTGCCGAACTTCGGCTCGCCCTTGACCTTGAAGGTGACCTTCACATGGTCGCCGTCGAGGTCGACCTCGTCGACCTTGCCGACCTTCACCCCGGCGATCCGTACCTCGTCGCCCGGCTTGAGCCCGCCCGCCTCCGAGAAAGCCGCGCTGTACGTCTCGCCGTTGCCGATCAGCGGCAGGCTTTCGGCGTTGAACGCGGCGGCGGTCAGGAGGGCGAGGGTGGTGAGACCCACGACACCGATCGTCACCGGGTTCCGCTCACGGAAGGGCGTCATCCGCCTGCGTAGCCTCATGCGTACACGCAGCCTCATGCGCCACACCTCGCTCGTGCCACATGCAGCTCGGGAGTGAGCACCTCGTTGGTCTTCGGCAGCACGATCCGGCCGTCGAAGTCACAGAGGTAGAAGTTGAACCAGGAGCCGTAGGACGCGGTCCCGGTCAGCTTGTTGAGCTTGTTCGGCAGCCGCTTCAGCACGCCCTCCACGGTCTTCTCGTTGTCGTTCAGCGTTCCGGTGAGCTCGCCGAGCTCCTTGATGTCGTCCTTCAGCGGGGGCCGTGCCTCCCCGATCAGACCCGAGGTGGCCTCGGTCAGGTGCCCGATGTTCACCAGTGACCTGCCGATCGGCTTACGGTCCGCGGACAGTCCGGAGACAAGCCGCCGCAACTGCTTGAGCAGCGAGGAGAAGCGGCCGCCGCGCTTGTCCAGGGTCGTGAGCACCTCGTTGAGGTTGGTGATCACGGAGCCGATGAGCTTGTCGCGTCCTGCCAGGGTGGTGGTGAGCGACGCCGTGTGGGCCAGGAGGCTGTTGACCGTGCCGCCCTCGCCCTGCAGCGTCTTGACGATCTCGGTGGCGAGCTGGTTCATGTCCTTGGGGCTCAGCGCGGCGAACAGCGGCTTGAACCCGGCGAGCAGCGCGTTCAGATCGAGCGCGGGCTGCGTCCGGGACAGCGGGATCAGGCCGCCGGGCCGCAGCGGTGTGCTGCCGCCCGCGCCCTCGGTCAGCGCGATGTAGCGCTGCCCGACCAGGCTCCGGTAGCGGATGACGGCGCCGGTGCTGGTGAACAGCGGGCGGTCCTGGGTGACGGTGAAGGTGACCTCGGCCCGGGTCCTGTCCTTGATCCGGATGCCCTCGACCTCGCCGACCCGCACCCCGGCGACCCTGATGTCGTCGCCCTCCTCCAGGCTCGTGACATCGCTGAACACCGCGCGGTAGGTGTGCTCGGGGGTGAAGGAGATATTGACGATGGTGGCCGCGAGCAGGGCTGTTGCCACCACCGTCACCAGCGCGAACAGCAGGAACTTCACCAAAGGTGCCGCGGTGTCCGTGGCTCGTGCCGTCTTCATACGACGCTCACCGCCGTTCCGCGCGCCATCGGGCCGAAGAGGAGCGTCGCGACCGGGGGCACCTGGTCCGCCGACACGCCAAGCACCGGGGCCACGAGGGAGCCGACGGCCCGCTGTTCGGCCGCGGTCGAGGACATCGTGGCCGGGCCGGAAGGACCGCCGACCTTGTTGGGCTTCGTACCGTCGTTGAGCTGGTCGTCCCCCGCGGGCACCCGGGGATGGGGCAACCCGCGGCAGTTGGGGCCCGAGCGGTCCGCGTACCGCGGTTCCTCGCCGGGCTCGTACGCGGGCTGCGGGTGGACGAATTCGAGGGTGATACGCATCTTTCCGCCTCGATAGGTCTCTTCGGACGCCTTGTCCTGCCGCACCAGGCCCTCGAGCAGGCAGGGGTACTGGGGGGCGTAGCGGTCGAACAGCGCAAGGGTCGGGCGGGAGACCCGGCCGAGGGTGATCAGGCGCTCGCCGTTGTCGTCGAGAAAGTCCTCGCCGGTTCCGGCCGCGGTGGCGGTCGCGGTGAGGGCGGCGGCCAGTTGGCCCTGCTTCTCCACGAGGGTGCGGCTGGTGGTGACGGAGTTCCGCAGGATCTTCATCAGGTCCGGCGCCGCGTCGGCGTACACCTCGGCGACGTCGGCGAAGCGCGTGATGTCCTCCTTCAGGGACGGCAGATGCGGGTTGAGGCGGCGCAGATAGCGCTCGACGCGGGTGAGGTTGGCGCCGATCCGGTCGCCGCGTCCGTCGAGCGCGGTGGCGAACGCGGAGAGCGTCGCGTTGAGATCGGCGGGCCGCACGGTGCGCAGGAGCGGCAGCAGATCGTTCATCAGCTGCTGCACCTCGATGCCCACCGTGGTGCGGTCCTGCGTGATGACGTCACCGGCGCGGATGTGCCGGTCCGACGGCCTACGGGGCTCGACCAGCTCGACGTACTTCTCGCCGAACAGCGTCTTGGGCAGCAGCCGTGCGTGGACGTCGGACGGGATCTTGGCGGTGTGCTCCGGCTTGAGGGCGATGCCGAGGGTCGCCTTCTCCCCGTCGGCCCGCACCTCGCGGACCTCGCCGACCAGGAGGCCGCGCAGCTTGACGTCGGCGCGCGGCTCCAGCTGGTTGCCCAGGGTGTCGGCCTGCAGTGTGATGCGTACGACGGACGTGAACACCTGCTGGTACACGGCGACGGAGAGGGCGAGCAGCAGCGCGATGACCGTGATGAACACGATGCCGTACAGCCGTAGCCTGGCGCCGCGCGAAGCGAGAGAGACCGGAATTCTCATCTGCCCTACCCCGCTATGCGTACGGTCGTGACGGCGCCCCAGATCGCGAGGCTGAGGAAGAAGTCCAGGACGTTGATGGCGACGATGGAGGTGCGCACGGCACGGCCGACCGCGACGCCGACCCCGGCGGGACCGCCGCTCGCGTAGTAGCCGTAGTAGCAGTGCACCAGGATGATCACGACGGCGAAGACGATCACCTTGCCGAAGGACCAGAGCACGTCCACCGGTGGCAGGTACTGCTGGAAGTAGTGGTCGTAGGTGCCCGCGGACTGTCCGTAGTAGCCGGTGGTGATGGTGCGCGCGGCGAAGTACGAGGACAGCAGGCCGATCACGTACAGCGGGATCACCGCGACGAAACCGGCGATCATCCGGGTGGTCACCAGGAACGGCAGCGAGGGGACGCCCATCACTTCGAGCGCGTCGGTCTCCTCGCTGATCCGCATGGCGCCCAGCTGCGCGGTGAACCCGGCCCCGACCGTCGCGGACAGGGCGAGGCCCGCCACCAGGGGCGCGATCTCCCGGGTGTTGAAGTACGCCGAGAGGAACGCCACGAAGTTGGAGGTCCCCAGCTGGTTGAGGGCGGCGTAGCCCTGAAGGCCGACCTCGGTGCCGGTGAAGAAGGACAGGAAGGCGATCACGCCGACCGTGCCGCCGATGACGGCGAGGGCGCCACGGCCGAAGCTCACCTCGGCGAGCAGGCGCAGGATCTCCTTCTTGTAGCGGCGCAGGGTGCGGCCGGTCCAGGCCAGGGAGCGGCCGTAGAAGGCCAGTTGGCTGCCCAGCTCTTCGAGCGAGCGGAGCGGGCGGTCGAGAAGTCGCATCAACTACCCTCTCTGCGGGACGATTTGGAAGTACACGGCGGTCATCACGAAGTTCGTCACGAACAGCAACATGAAGGTGATGACCACGGCCTGGTTCACCGCGTCACCGACGCCCTTGGGGCCGCCCTTGGCGGTGAGCCCCTTGTACGAGGCGACGATCGCGGCGATGGCGCCGAAGACCAGGGCCTTGAGCTCCGCCGCCCAGAGGTCGGACAGCTGGGCGAGGGTGGTGAACGAGGCCAGATAGGCGCCCGGAGTGCCGTTCTGCAGGACCACGTTGAAGAAATAGCCGCCGGCCACCCCGACCACCGAGACCAGGCCGTTGAGCAGGACCGCGACGACCATCGAGGCGAGGACCCTGGGCACGACGAGGCGGTGGATCGGGTCGATGCCGAGGACCTGCATCGCGTCGATCTCCTCGCGGATCTTGCGCGCCCCGAGATCCGCGCAGATCGCGGTGCCCCCCGCCCCCGCGATCAGCAGCGCGGTGACGATAGGCGAGGCCTCCCTGAGCACCGCGAGCACCGAGGCGGCGCCCGAGAACGACTGCGCGCCCAGCTGCCGGGTCAGGCTGCCGATCTGCAGCGCGATCACCGCGCCGAACGGGATGGAGACGAGCGCGGTGGGCAGGATCGTGACGCTCGCGATGAACCAGGCCTGCTGGATGAACTCCCGTACCTGGAACGGGCGCCTGGGCAGCGTCCGCAGCACGTCAAGGCCCATCGCGAAGAGACTGCCCGAGTGCCGCAGCGCCCCCTTGGGCGACAGACTCATGCGCCGCTCACCTCTTGAGCCTCTTGAGCCTCTTGCACCCCTCGCGCCCCTCGCGCCCCTCGCGCCCCTCGCGCCTCCTCCTGCTCGGCGATCGCCTGCCAGCGGGGCGGGCGGTCGATGCCGGGCCCCGGAAGAAGCCGCGGGGTCATCTCGGCGACACCCACGCTGTCGGCCGCGCCGCCGTTGCCGAAGTGCACCGCCTCGCGCGCCATCGTGGCGGCGTCCTTCTCCTCGGCCATGCCGATCGGCCCCTGCATCCGGCCGTTCAGGAACTGCCGTACGACGGGTTCGTCGCTGGTCAGGAGCTGCTTGCGGGGGCCGAACATCACCAGTTCGCGACGGAAGAGCAGCCCGATGTTGTCGGGGACCTGGCGGGCCGACGCGATGTCGTGCGTGACGATCAGGAAGGTCGCGTCGATCTGCGCGTTGAGGTCGACGATCAGCTGGTTGAGGTAGGCCACACGGACCGGATCGAGGCCCGAGTCGGGCTCGTCGAAGAGAATGATCTCCGGATCGAGCACCAGGGCCCGTGCCAGACCGGCCCGTTTGCGCATCCCGCCGGATATCTCGCCGGGCAGCTTGTCCTCGGCGCCGATCAGGCCGACCATGTCCATCTTCTCGAGCACGATCTTCCTGATCGCGCTCTCCTGCTTACGGGTGTGCTCGCGCAGCGGGAAGGCGATGTTGTCGTAGAGGTTCATCGACCCGAACAGGGCGCCGTCCTGGAACAGCACGCCGAACAGCTTCCGCACCTCGTACAGGTCGTGCTCGCGGAGCTTGGTGATGTCCGTGCCCGCGATCCGGATCGACCCGCGCTCCGGCTTGAGCAGTCCGACGAGGCTCTTGAGGAAGACCGACTTGCCCGTGCCCGAGGGGCCCAGCATGACCGAGACCTCTCCGGCGGGCAGGGTCAGCGAGACGTTCTGCCAGATGACCTGGTCGCCGAAGGACTTGGTCAGCCCTTCCACGCAGATCTCGACACCCATCCGGTTCACCCTTCGCCGTGAGCAGCTCTGTCATCTGCTCTACGGGGGAGGGCGCCCCGTCCGTCGCGGAGAAACCGAAGTTTTTTCTACGGGACCTGTGTGAGGCCGTCGCCGGGCAGCTCCGGGGCCGTTCCGGAGCTTTCCCGTGAACGCACCGAAGGGGCCGTCGCGGAGGGAGAAGGGGCGGCGGGGACGGACACCTCAGGCGGCTCGACCGGTATCTCGGGGACGTCGGGGCCGGGCACCGCGGGCAGTGTTTCCAGGGCCGGGAGCGGCACATCGGGCAGGGACGGCAGCACGGGAAGCGAGCCGTCGGCCGGTGCCGTGCCGGGTGCGGTCGTCGACGGGGCCTGGCGGGAGCGGGCCGAGGGCGTCGCCCCGCTCCCCGGGGTCCGTGCGTCATCGGCCCCATCGGCCCCATCGGCGCCATCGGAGCCGGAGGAGACGGAAGGGGCGGGCCGTGCCGGTCCGGGCCGTTCCCCGTCGGTGATGCCCGGCAGGACGAACCCCGCCACGGCAAGGGTCGCCGCCGTCACTGCCACGCCCACCACTTGCACGTTCCCGCCCGGACGCGGCCCGCGCCCGCACAGCCACAGGGCGAGACCAAGGGTGGCGGCAAGCGCCGTGCGCAGCGTGCGCCGGGCCCTGGCGAGCAGCGACTCGGCCGTCCGGTAGCTCAGGCCCATCTTCTTGGCGACCTGACCGACGTCCAGGTCCTCGGACTTGAGCCAGATCGCCTCCGCCTGCCGCGCGGGCAGCTCCCCGCTCCGCGCGGCCAGCCACCGAGCCTCCGCCCGGTCGCACACCGCGTCGTCGACGGGCACCTGGCCCGGCGCGACCAGTCTGGGGCTGCTGCGCACCTCGGCCTCGCGGCTGACCTGCCGGTACCGGTCGACACACAGCCGTATGGTCACCGTCGTCAGCCAGGCGCCGAGCCGCTCGTCGTCGAGCTGCGGACGCTCGGCGGCGCGCAGCATCGCCTCGTGCACGGCGTCCTCGGCGTCCTCGGCGCTCATGGATCTGCGGCGGGCCACCCGCAGCAGTTCCTCGCGGTGACTCCACGCGCGCTGCCACCGGTCGAGGTCCGCCTCGTCGGCCGCCCCGCCCGCATGCGCAGGGTGCATGTCCGTCGCCATGAGGGCTCCTTTGCACTCACCCGCCGGTTCTGTCCTCCCGGCGGGTGACGCGACATTACCGTTCGGTATCCAGCGTTGTGCAGGGGGAGGCGCTCATCGATTCCGTACCGTTGCCGACCGGCTGATCGGCGGTTCGACTCCGGCTCCGGGCACCTTTCACCGCCCTGTGCGAGAGCGCTCAGGGCATGCGTACGGCGTTGAAGCGGGCCGCGGTGTGCAGATCTGTCTCGATCGCCGCCGCGGTCTCGCGCAGGGCCGGAAGCAGCGCGTCGATCGTCTCGCCCAGCGGGGCGGTGCCCGCGTGCTGGGCCACGTTCAGGGCGGCGACCACGCGGCCGTCCGCGCCCTTGAGCGGTACGGCGACCGAACGCAGGCCCTCCTCCAGCTCCTCGTCCGCGGTGGCGTAACCGTCGGCCGCGGCCCGGTCGAGGACGCGGTGCAGCTCCGCCGGGTCCGTGACCGTGTGCCGGGTGAGGGCTGTGGGCGGCTCCGCCTTCAGGAGGCGGATGCGGTCCGGCTTCGGCAGCCCCGCGAGCAGGACCCGGCCCATGGCGGTGGGGTAGGCGGGGAAGCGCGTGCCGAGCGTGATGTAGACGCTCATCACGCGGACCGTCGCCGCCCGCGCCACGTACAGGATGTCCGCGCCGTCGAGCACCGTCACCGACGCCGACTGGTGGACGCGGCCGGTCAGTTCGCGCAGATGCGGCTCGGCGATCTCGGCGAAGCCAAGGCGGGAAAGGCGGGGGTAGCCGAGCTCCAGGATGCGGGGGAGCGGGCGGTAGAGGCGGCCGTCGTGCGCCGCGTACCCCTCCAGTTCCAGCGTGTGCAGACAGCGGCGTGCGGTGGCCCGGGGCAGTCCGGTGGCCTCGGCGATCGCGGTGAGCGGCAGTCCGCCGCCGCGGGCCCGGCCCAGAGCGCGCAGGACGGCGAGGCCGCGGGCGAGCGACCGCAGGAAGCCGGGGCCAAGCTCGGCCTTGGCGTCGGCCGCGTCCGGCGCCTGATCGGGCGTCAACTCTCCTTCCTCGTACGGCGATGGGGCGGTCGGCAGCGCCTCCAGCTGCGCCGCCTCCTCGCGCAGTCTCGGAAGGACAAGTTCCGCGAGGCCCTGCGCCGTGTGCCTGCTGGTGTGGCTCACCGCGGACAGGGCGTACCGCGTGCGGCCCGTGGCATCGCGCACCGGGACCGCCGTCGCGATCAGGCCCGGCTCGATCAGCTGGTCGTCCAGGGCCCACCCCGCGGCGCGTGAGTGCGCCGTGCGGTCCGCGAGGTCGGGGACGCGGGGCGCGGGCCCGGGCGGGAGCGCGGGGAAGGCGTGGCCGTCCGGATCGGCGGCCACGCGCGCGTGCCACGCGGCCCACCCCGCCTCGTCCCACTCGGCGGCGAACAGCGCACCGGGCGCGCACCGTTCGGCGGGCAGCAGATCGCCGATGCGGAAGGCCACCGACATCGCGCGGCGCCGCGCGGCCTGCGTGACGAAGCGGACGCCGTCGCCGTCCGGCACGGCGAGCGACACCGACTCGTCCAGCTCGTCCGCGAGCCGTGCGGTGCGCGCCGCGACCTCGCCGGTCAGCCCGCTGGCCGCCAGATAGGCGTTGCCGAGCTCCATGAGGCGCGGGGTGAGCTGAAGCTCCTGGCCGCTCTCGCGTACGTATCCGAGCCGGGCCAGGGTCGCCACCACCCGGTCCACGGTCGAGCGGGCCAGGCCCGTGGCACGGACCAGATCGCCCGCCCTGGCCCGGTCGGCGGCCGCGAGGGCGCGCAGCACCGCGAGGCCGCGCTCCAGGGGGCGTACGGACTCTTCGGGCATGGCGCCGCTCCTCGTGGCCGTGGAAAGCCGTCGAAATGGGCGCCCCGCAACCGTTGACAGCCGCTGGGTCCGGTCGGAGACTCCCGTCAGCACATTATGAACGAAAGTTCACCAGGCGAACAAGTCCGGCTCGCCCGAGCCCCGGTCCGCGCCCGGTGACCGCGTTCGGGAGTGAAGGGAACGATCGATGCGCACCACCGTCGGAATCATCGGGGCCGGACCCGCGGGACTGCTCCTCGCCCGCCTGCTGCACAACGCCGGCATCGATTCCGTCGTCCTGGAGACCCGGGACCGCGCCTACGTGGAGCAACGCCAGCGCGCCGGGATCCTGGAGCAGGGCACCGTGGACGTCCTGCGCGAGGCGGGTGTCGCCGCCCGCATGGACCGCGACGGCATCCCGCACGACGGCATCGAGCTGCGCTTCGACCGCCGCAGGCACCGCGTCGACTTCCCCGCCCTGACCGGCGGCCGGTCCGTGATGGTGTACGCCCAGACCGAGGTCTGCAAGGACCTCATAGCCCTCCAGCTCGCGGCCGGAGGACCGCTGCTCTTCGAGGCCGAGGCGCTCGCCGTCGAGGGCGCGGAGACGGAGAGTCCGCGCATCCGCTTCCGCCACCAGGGCCGCGAGGACGTCCTCGAATGCGACTACGTAGTGGGCTGCGACGGCTCCTGGGGTGTGGCCCGCAAGGCCGTGCCCGCCGACGTCTCCCGGGTCTTCGAGCGGACGTACCCCTTCGGCTGGCTCGGCATCCTCGCCGACGTACCGCCCTCGCACGACGAGCTGGTCTACGCCCGCCACGACCGCGGTTTCGCGCTGCTCTCCATGAGGTCGCCGACCGTCACGCGCGCGTACCTGCAAGTCCCCGCGGGCACGGACGCCGCCGACTGGAGCGACGAGGAGATCTGGGACGAGCTCGACCGCCGCCTGGAGACCGACGACCGCTCCTGGACGCTGAAGCGCGGACCCGTCACCGCCAAGTCCGTCACCCCCATGCGCAGTTACGTCCACGAGCCGATGCGGCACGGCCGGGTCTTCCTCGCCGGGGACGCCGCCCACATCGTCCCGCCCACCGGCGCCAAGGGCCTCAACCTCGCCGTCGGCGACGTCGTCACCTTCGCCCGCGCGCTCGTCGACCTCCGCGAGACCGGCTCCGACGCCCGCCTCGAGGCGTACTCCGCGACCTGCCTGCGCCGCGTCTGGCAGGCCGAGCGCTTCTCGTACGCGATGACGACCATGCTCCACCGCGCTCCCGAAGCCACCCCCTTCGACGACCGCATCCAGCTCGCTCAGCTGGACCGCATCACCACCGCACGCTCGGCCGAGACCGACCTCGCGGAGGGCTACACGGGCTTCCCCCTCGACTGAGCCCACCGCATCGCAGGAAAACCCCCGTCCCCACCAGGTCCCACAAAGAAGTGAGAGCCCCGTGACCGCTCCCCAGAGCGCTTCCCCCGAGCGCACCTTCAGATCCGTCGCCCCCGTCATAGCCCTGTGCTGGCTCGTCGTCTTCTTCGACGGCATGGACGTCAACATCTACGGCGCCGTGATGCCCCACCTCATCGACGACAAGGGCTTCGGCTTCACCGCGTCGACCGCGGGCACCATCGGCTCCTGGACCACCTTCGGCATGCTGATCGGCGCCCTCGGCTGCGGCACGCTCACCGACTGGCTCGGCCGCAAGCCGATGGTGGTGGGCAGCGTCGCGCTGTTCTCGCTGGGCTCAGCGGTGTGCGCGCTCGCGCCGAGCGCCGCCGTCTTCGGCGCCGGACGGTTCATCGCCGGGCTCGGACTCGGCGGTCTGATGCCGATCAGCCTCGCGATCGTCGCCGAGTTCGCGCCCAGGCGCAGGGCCGCGCTCGCCACCGGCCTGATGATGACCTCGTACCACGCGGGCGGCATGGCGGCCACGGGCCTCGGGCTCGCCCTCGGGCCCGACCACGGCTGGCGCGTCGTCTTCTGGGCGGGTGTGATCCCCGCGCTCGTCGCCATCCCCCTCGTGGTGAAGTGGCTGCCCGAATCGCCGGGGGTGCTCCTCAACCAGGGCCGGGCGAGCGAGGCCGAGTCGGTCGCCGCCCGCTTCTCGCTGCCGTCCCCGGCCCTCGCCGAAGCCCCCGAGGCCGGCGCCAAGGGCCGCTTCTCCGCCGTGGCGTCCCTCTTCACCCCGGGACAGCGCCTCGCGACCCCACTCCTCTGGATCGCCTCCTTCGCCGGACTGCTCCTCGTCTACGGAGTCTCCACCTGGCTCCCCGAGCTGATGCGCGCCTCCGGCTACTCGCTCTCCTCCTCCGTCACCTTCCTCATGGTGATCAACGCGGGCGGCATCGTCGGCATGCTGGTGGCAGGCCGGGCCGCCGACAAGTTCGGCGCGATGCGGATCTCCGCCATCTGGTTCCTGCTCACCGCGTGCGGCGCCTTCCTGCTCAAGGCGCAGCTCCCGCTCGGTGTCGCGTACGTGATCGTCTTCGTCACCGGCATCTGGCTGTTCTCGGCGCAGGTCATGGTCTACGCATCGGCCCCCTCGGTCTACACGCCGGCCCAGCGCGCCACGGGGCTGGGCTGGATCACCGGCGTCGGGCGGACCGGCGCGGTCGTCGGGCCGTGGCTGGGAGGCGCCGTCGTCTCCGGCGGGAACGCTTCCCTCGGATTCACCACGTTCGCCGTCGCCGCAGTGCTCGGAGCAGTGGCGATCTCCCTGGTGCCGCTCGTCCGGCGCAGCCGCCGGACCCCGGCCGCGGTGGGAGACTCGGCGGGAACAGAGAGCCCCGCACCGATCGTTCTTGGTCACAACGGGGGAAAGATCCTCCCCAAGCACTAGGGTCTTCCTTTTGCCTACGCATTACTCTTGAGCCAATGCCACGCCCGGTGGCCATGGAGGAGTGAGATGAGGAGCAGCAACCCGGTCTTCTCGCGACGGGGGTTCAGCCGCGACAACGGCTACGCGGGCTTCGGCCGGCAGCCGCAGGCCGGGGGACCCGCGGGCGGGACGCAGACCCAGTACGCGCAGGGGAACCCCTACGCGGGCGCGGGCCAGCAGGCCCCCACCAACCCGTACGCGACCAACCCGTACGCCCAGCAGGACCTGCAGTACGGCGCGCCCCAGGCGCCCGTGACCACCGCGGGCCGCATGACGATGGACGACGTCGTCATGCGCACGGCCACGACGCTCGGCACCCTCGTGGTGACCGCCGCGCTCGCCTGGGCGCTGCTGCCGGTGGACGACGCGAACATCAGCAAGTCCTACGGCATCGCGATCGGCGCCGGCCTCATCGCGATGGTGCTCGGCCTCGTCCAGGCCTTCAAGCGCAAGGCCTCGCCCGCGCTGATCCTGACGTACGCCGCGCTGGAAGGTGTCTTCCTCGGCGTCGTCTCGAGCGTCGTCGACAACCGCATCGCGAGCGGTGCGGCCATGCAGGCCGTGCTCGGCACGATGGCCGTCTTCCTCGGCGTACTCGTGGCGTACAAGGCGGGCTGGATCCGCGTCAACCGTCGCTTCTACGGCTTCGTGATGGCCGCGGCGATGGGCTTCCTGCTGCTGACCGCCGTGAACCTGCTGTTCGCGGTCTTCGGCGGCGGTGACGGCCTCGGCTTCCGCAGCGGCGGCCTCGGCATCGTCTTCGGCATCGTCGGCATCCTGCTCGGCGCGTGCTTCCTGGCCCTGGACTTCAAGCAGGTCGAGGACGGCATCGCGTACGGCGCTCCGAAGGAGGAGGCCTGGCTCGCGGCGTTCGGTCTGACGATGACGCTGGTCTGGATCTACATGGAGTTCCTGCGCCTGGTCGCGATCTTCTCGGGCAACGACTGACGCACGTCGGTCAACGGCTGACAGCCGAAGGGCCCCGCGGAACATATGTTCCGCGGGGCCCTTCGCCGTGTGTGAGGGGACAGGGGGTCAGAGGAACTTGCGCGCGGCCCTCCGCAAGTCGTACTCGTGAATGATTGCTTTGGCGTGTCCGTACGCGAGGTTGTGCTCGGCGCGGAGCCAGCTGACCTTCTCCTCGAAGCGGAAGAGAGAAGGGCCTTCGTCTACGGCGCGAAGCCAGTCGGAGACTTCACGACCGGTGCAGTGGGGGATGCGGGCGAGCAGATTGCGGTGGGTCTCCTCGGAGAAGACTTGGGACATCGGCGCCTCCGGACGCGTCGCGATGTGTTCCGTCCTTCACGACACCGTGCCTGAGCGTTGGGGCGTTGGCAACAGTCCCGTCCCGGCGCATAGGGTCGCCGGGTGCTTGATACGACGCCTTTGACGGCCGCAGTGGACCATTTCGCCGACCGGTTGCGGGCCGCCCCGCAGAGTCGCCTGCAACGCGGGGCGGCGACCGAAGCGCTCGCTCTGGCCAGGGAATTGGCGGCGTGGGCTCAGCGGATCGAGGTGCCTGAGGAGGAGCCGCGGGAGATGCCGGACGCCGGGATGTTCGCGGCGGCCGACCAGATCACGGTCGCGGGGCGGGACTTGGCCCTCGTACTGGAGGACGAGCGGCAGTTGGCGGAAGCGCTGACGCTGGTGGAGAAGGCGCAGAAACGCGCAGCGGTCTGAGCGGGTCGGTCTGAGCGGGTCGGTCTGAGGGGGTCGGTCTGAGCGGGTCGGTCTGAGGGGTGGGGACCCTCAGACCGGGGGTCTTGGAGCGGGCGTCGCTCAGACCGAGGCGATGACGCGGTCGGCCAGGATGTAGACGTTCTCGGTGCCGCACTCGAACGTGAGGGCGTAGGCACCGGAGACTCCGGAGCCGCCGAGGAGGACCGGGGTGTGGCCGTCGCGCAGGGCGTCGGCGAGCTGCTCCGCGGTCTCGCGGTGGCCCGGCGTCATACAGAGCGTCGTACCGTCCGCGAAGACATAGACGTCCAGGGTGCCCAGCGGGCCCGGCCGGACGTCGGCGAGCGCCGTGCGGGCGCCGGCCAGCTCCTCCAGGCAGGCGACCGTGCGCTCGTGGTCGCCGTGGCCGTCCGTGTGGGGCGTCTGGACCGGTACGAAGTCCGGGTGCGAGGGGTGCCTGCGGCGGGCCGCGGCCAGCTCCGGGGAGTCGCCCGCGAACTCGTCGCTCTGCTCGGCGTAGGGCTCGATCACCGGCTCGAGGCTGTCCGCCTCGATGCCCGCGAGGTCCGCCTGGCGCGGCAGGAACAGCTCGTCCGCCATGTCGGCGAGACCCGGCAGACCGCTGAGCAGGGACGGCGCGTCCGAGGCGTCGCGGGCTTCCTGGGCGGCCCAGAAGGCCCGCGCCTCGGCGAGCTCGCGCTCCCGCTCCTCGGCGAGCGCATCGGCCACGGCCGCGCGTATCTCGTCGGTGTCCGGAGTGGTGCGTGCCGCGGGCACGGTGGGCTGCCCCGTCGCGGCTTGGCTCTGGGCCAGCTCGGTGCGCAGGGCCGTTATCTGCTTCCGCAGCCCGTGCACGGCGTGCAGGGCGGCGGCGCCCACGGCCGTGGCGGCAGCCGTGGAGAGCAGCAGGGCAAGAGGCATGGCGCTCACTGACGTACTCCCGGTTTCAAGTCGACCCCCGACTTCCTACATCAGCTTGAAGCCTGCACGATCCACCTGTCAGTGCATTACGTCACGAACTGGACAGGTCTTTTGGCCCGGTGTGTATCCACAGATGCACTCTGACCTGGTCATATGCATCTCCCCCAGGAGATAGGTCACATCCTGGGGGAGATTGAGTCACGAATCAGTGGAGGCGTGAGGGGCGCGCGGGGCGTGTGCGGCCCTCCGGGGCGTGCGCGGTCAGCTGAGGCGCTCGATGACCATGGCCATGCCCTGGCCGCCGCCGACGCACATCGTCTCCAGGCCGAACTGCTTGTCGTGGAACTGGAGGGAGTTGATGAGCGTGCCGGTGATGCGGGCGCCCGTCATGCCGAAGGGGTGGCCGACGGCGATCGCGCCACCATTCACATTCAGCTTGTCGAGCGGGATGTTCAGGTCGCGGTAGGAGGGAATCACCTGGGCGGCGAAGGCCTCGTTGATCTCGAAGAGGTCGATGTCGTCGACGGTGAGCCCGGCGCGCAGAAGCGCCTGCTTGCTGGCCTCGACCGGGCCGAGGCCCATGATCTCCGGGGAGAGGCCGGTGACGCCGGTGGAGACGATGCGGGCGAGCGGGGTCAGGCCGAGCTCGCGGGCCTTGGTGTCGCTCATGATCACCAGGGCGGCGGCGCCGTCGTTGAGCGGGCAGCAGTTGCCGGCCGTGACGAGGCCGTCGGGGCGGAAGACGGGCTTGAGGCCCGAGACGCCCTCGACGGTGACGCCGGCGCGGGGGCCGTCGTCCTTGCTGACGACGGTGCCGTCAGGGAGGGTGACCGGAGTGATCTCCCGCTCCCAGAAGCCGTTCTTGATGGCTTCCTCGGCGAGGTTCTGCGAACGGACCCCGAACTCGTCCATGTCCTGACGGGTGACGCCCTTGGCGCGGGCCAGGTTCTCGGCGGTCTGCCCCATCGCGATGTACGCGTCCGGGATGAGCCCGTCCTCGCGCGGGTCGTGCCAGGAGGAGCCCTCGGACTTGGACACGGCCTCGGTGCGGGCCTCGGCGTCGGCGAAGAGGGGGTTGTGCGTGTCGGGAAGGCCGTCGCTGGAGCCCTTGATGCTGCGCGAGACCATCTCGACGCCCGCGGAGATGAAGACGTCGCCCTCGCCCGCCTTGATGGCGTGCAGGGCCATGCGGCTCGTCTGCAGGGAGGAGGAGCAGTAGCGGGTGATGGTGCACCCCGGGAGGTGGTCCATCCCCATCTGCACGGCGACGATGCGGCCCAGGTTGTGACCCTGCTCCCCGCCGGGCAGACCACAGCCGAGCATCAGGTCGTCGATCTGCTTCGGGTCGAGCTCGGGGACCTTGGCGAGGGCGGCCTCGATGATCGTGGCGGTCAGGTCGTCCGGGCGCAGATCCTTCAGCGAGCCCTTGAAGGCGCGGCCGATCGGGGTGCGGGCGGCAGAGACGATCACGGCTTCGGGCATCACGGCACTCCTGTGACGAGGGGGCAGGACTCACTGGGAAGTTACCTGCACGTATCGCTGTCGGTCATCGGGCGGGGACTGTGATGCGGGACGCATTTTTCTAAGCGCTTGCTCATTTCTGGCGGGGGCGCCTTGGACGGTGGGGTGCGGATTCTGTCTGCGGGCCGTCTGTGGCTGATCGCGCGGTTCCCCGCGCCCCTTTCAGGGGCGCCGGCCAGTCGTGCCCCTTCAGGGGCGCGGGGAACCGCGCGACAAGCCCCCGCGACCCGCAGACGACGAAACGACCCGACAACCCCTCAGCGCGGAAGCGGTGACGGGTCCGGGGCGTGGATCCGGCGGCGCCGCCTGCGCTTCAAGAGGGCCCAGGGCCCACGCGGCCCCGTCGGCATCGCGGCCGCGACCTCCGTGCCGCCCTCCGAGGCGGCCTGTGCTGCCGCGCGGGCGACGGGGAGGAAGCCCTCGCGGCGGGAGACGTCGGGGCGCTCCTCCTCCGGCCACAGGCCAAGCGCCGCGCAGAGGGTCGGGAGGACCGCCATCGCCGCCGTCGCGTACCCCTCCGCCGAGGGGTGGTAGTTGTCGGGGCCGAACAGTTCCCGGGGGTTCGCCGCGAACTCGGGGCCCAGGAGGTCGCCCAGCGAGACGGTCCGGCCCCGCTGCTCCACCACGCCGATCGTCTGCGCCGCCGCCAGCTGCCGGGAGACCCGGCGGGCCATCCAGCGCAGGGGCTGGTAGACGTTCTCCACCGTGCCGAGGTCCGGGCACGTGCCCACGACCACCTCCGCCCCGACCGTACGCAGCCGCCGCACCGCCGCCGACAAGCAGCGGACGGACCGTGTCGCCGGCATCCGGTGCGTCACGTCGTTCGCGCCGATCATGATGACGCAGACGTCCGGGATCCAGGACGAGGGGTCGGAGAGGATCAGGGATACCTGGCGGTCGAGGTCGTCGGACTGGGCCCCCGGCTGCGCCACGGTCCGCAGCTCCACAGGACGCTCCGCCACCGCCGCCAGCCCCGAGGCGAGCAGCGCCCCGGGGGTCTGCCCGGCCCGGTGTACCCCCTGCCCCGCCGCGGTCGAATCGCCGAGCATCACGAACCGCAAGGGCTCGGCGCACTCCGGCCGCTCCCCGAACGCCCCGCCGTACCGCCCGTCGGCCCGCGGCGCCGCCGCATGCTCCCCGTTGTTGCCCACCGAACGCTTCGCCAGCTGCACCTCGGCGAGGACCACCCCCACGGTCGCCGCGCCGAGCAGCCCGATGCCTCCGCCGCCGTACGCCGCGCCCGCGGCGATCCGCCTCGCCACCCTCGCCCTCGACATGCCCTGCAGCCACCTCCTCGTAGCCATAACGCCGTACATCCACTCATTGCCCCGTAAGGGCGGTCGGCCAATCGCGATCGGAGGTGAACGGACGACCAGGAGTCTTACGCTTAGGACACCCATTCGTCGCACTACATGGCAGCCCGGAGACAACGGTGCAATTCCACGACTCGATGATCAGTCTCGTCGGCAACACCCCGCTGGTGAGGCTCAACAACGTGACCGCGGGCATCCAGGCCACGGTCCTGGCCAAGGTCGAGTACTTCAATCCCGGCGGATCGGTGAAGGACCGCATCGCGCTGCGCATGATCGAGGCGGCCGAGCAGAGCGGTGAGCTGAAGCCCGGCGGCACGATCGTCGAGCCGACGTCCGGCAATACCGGGGTCGGCCTTGCCATCGTGGCCCAGCAGAAGGGCTACAAGTGCATCTTCGTGTGCCCGGACAAGGTGTCCCTCGACAAGATCAATGTCCTGCGGGCCTATGGGGCCGATGTCGTCGTCTGCCCCACCGCCGTCGATCCCGAGCACCCGGACTCGTACTACAACGTCTCCGATCGTCTGGTGCGCGAGACCCCCGGTGCCTGGAAGCCCGACCAGTACTCCAACCCGAACAATCCGCTCTCCCACTACCACTCCACCGGCCCTGAGCTGTGGGAGCAGACGGAAGGGAAGATCACCCATTTCGTGGCGGGCATCGGCACCGGCGGCACCATCTCCGGGACCGGCCGCTATCTGAAGGAGATCTCGAAGGGCGCGGTCACCGTCGTCGGCGCCGACCCCGAGGGGTCGGTCTACTCCGGCGGCTCCGGGCGGCCGTATCTCGTCGAGGGCGTCGGCGAGGACTTCTGGCCGACGGCGTACGACCGGAACGTGACCGACGAGATCGTCGCCGTCTCGGACAAGGACTCCTTCCAGATGACGCGGCGTCTCGCCAAGGAGGAGGGGCTCCTCGTCGGCGGGTCGTGCGGCATGGCCGTCGTGGCGGCGCTGCGGGTCGCCGAGCGGCTCGGTCCCGACGACGTCGTGGTCGTGCTGCTTCCCGACTCCGGGCGCGGCTACATGAGCAAGATCTTCAGCGATGAATGGATGAACGACTACGGCTTCCTCGAGCAGGCCGGCGACGCGCCTCGCGTCGGTGACGTACTGAGCCGCAAGGAGGGCGGCAAGCTGCCCTCGCTCGTTCATATGCACCCGGAGGAGACGGTCGGCGAGGCCATCGAGGTACTGCGTGAGTACGGCGTCTCGCAGATGCCCATCGTCAAGCCGGGCGCGGGCCACCCCGATGTGATGGCGGCGGAGGTCATCGGCTCGGTCGTCGAACGCGAGCTCCTGGACGCCCTGTTCGCGCAGCGCGCCTCGCTCGGCGACGCGCTGGAGAAGCACATGTCCGACCCGCTGCCGCAGGTCGGCTCGGGCGAGCCGGTCGGCGACCTGATGTCGGTGCTCGGCGCGGCCGACGCGGCGATCGTGCTCGTCGAGGGCAAGCCGACGGGTGTGGTGAGCCGTCAGGACCTGCTGGCGTTCCTCGCGGAGCAGCAGGGGCAGTAGCCACCGGGTGTGCCGTGAGCCGCCGGTTCGCTTGCCGTGGGCCGGACTTCGCGGAAGTGGTACGAGCGTGTCACGTCCGCGCAGCACCCGCTTAACACGGCTCCGGCACATTGGTCGTTGTCGGCGTACAGGAACTCCGGAGCGGCTCCCGGACCTCTGAACGCCTGGACGCGAGGCCCGGCCTGACCCGGCCCGCGTCCCTCGCGGGGACCGCCGTCGTCCCGCCCCCTGGGCAACCGGGGGTGCGGCGGTCCCCGCGCATGAACTCATCGCGCATGAACTCAGCCGACTCCCGGCTCGATCACCTGCCCTCGTGCCGTGCCCTCGATCAACTCCACGTACGCGCGGACGACCTCGGCGACCGGCGTCCCCGCGGAGCCGTCGCGCCCCATCTGCTCAAGGGTCTCCGACACCCAACCAGGGCTCACGGAGTTCAGCCGGATGCCCCGGGGCATCTCCGCCGCCGCGGCCGGGACGAAGTGGGCGAGGCCGCCGTTGACGAGGGCGGCGAAGGAGAGGCCGGGCTCGGAGAACACCGAGACGCCGTTGGTGAGGGTGAGCGAGCCGCCGTCGGTGACGTGGCGCGCGGCGCGCCGGACCAGGTGGACCTGGCCGAGCAACTTCCCTTCCAGGCCCCGGAAGTAGTCGTCGTCGGACGACGCGTCGATCCGCGCGAGCTGCCCGCTGCCCGCGACGGCGACGACCGCGTCCACGGTACCGACGGTGACGAAGAGCGCGTCGATGGACTTCGGGTCCGCGAGATCCACCGCGACCGGCCCGCTCCGTGACGCCCGGACGACCTCGTGGCCGCCGCCCGCCTCAAGGGTCTCGGCGAGGACGGAGCCGATGGTGCCCGTGGCACCGATGACGACGATCTTCATGGGTTCCCGCTTCCCGCTGCTCGTGATGCTGGACCGGCTGAGGGATCCAGCGTCACGGTGAGCGGGCGACGGCGTCCAATACCCGCCGTCATAGCCAGGCGGAATGACCGGCAGCCGTGGTCGCCCCGGCAGCGGACGGCCTCAGTCGTCCCACTCCGACTTCCGGTCGCGGTCCGCGCGCCGCCCGAAGCGCATGCCGCGCATCGAGTGCACCGCGTTCACCCCGAAGATGCCCGCCCAGGTGACCAAGAGGCCCGGCAGTTCGGCGTTGGCCGCGCCGATCGCCGAGAGCGGGATCGCGAGGATCAGCGTGACGACGGCGAAGCCGAAGCGCTCGCCCCATGAGTCCACCGCGCTGTTGGGCGCGCGGGAGCCGCGGGCGACCACCATCTGCTGCTCGGCCATGTGCCGGCGCATCCGCCGGTCTATGGTGCCGTCCAGGCGCTGCTCGACCTTCCCGAGGAACGAGTCGACCAGCGCGGACTCGTACTCTTCGCCGAGCTCTCTGCGGGCGTGCAGAGTGGCGTCGAGTTCCTTCTTGAGTTCGGCGTCACTGGCTTCCATAGTCATTTACCGTACGCAGCCCGGACGCCTCTGACAGTGGGGCTATCCCCCCATTCTCATCGGGGTCCAGATCCGCTGCGCCACGCCGTGCGAGCAGCCAGTACAGGGCCGCCGGTACGACCAGACCCACGATCCACGACACGTCCGCGCCGCCGAGCGGCTCGACAAGCGGTCCGGTGTAGAAGTGCGTGACCAGGAACGGGAGCTGGGCGAGCAGGCCGACCCCGTACACGACGAGCGCGTCCCAGCGCCACGCGCCGTACCGTCCCGCCGGGTCGGAGAGCGCCGGTATGTCGTAGCGCTCCTTGGAGATCAGGTAAAAGTCGACCAGGTTGATCGCCGACCACGGCGTGAAGAAGGTCAGCAGGAAGAGCAGGAAGTCCTTGAAGGAGGTCAGGAAGCTGTCCTTGCCGAGCAGCGCGACCGCCGTGCCCGCGACCATGATCAGCGCGATGTACGCGGCCCTGCCCCGCTGCGAGAGGACCTTCTGGCCGCGGAAGCCGCTGACGCTGGTCACCATCGACATGAAGCCGCCGTAGGTGTTGAGCACGTTGATGGTCAGCTTGCCGAGCGCGATCACGAAGTAGAGGAACGACGCGATCAGGCCGGTGCCGCCCAGGCCGACGACGTATCCGACCTGGTTGGCGAGGAACGCGTCGCCCGCGGTCGCCGCCACGAGGACACCGAACGTCATCGACCACTGCGAGCCGAGCGCGGATCCGGACAGGGTCCACCAGAAGGTCGCCTTGCCCGATGTCGTGCGCGGCAGATAGCGCGAGTAGTCCGCGACGTACGGCCCGAAGGCGAGCTGCCAGGACGCCGAGAGGGAGACGGCGAGCAGGAACATCGGCAGGTCGAAGTGCGCGTCGTTCAGGAGCGTGGAGAGGTCCACGCGGTCCAGGAGCCGGATGCCCAGGTAGCCGAAGGCCAGCGCGCAGATCACGCTCGCGACCCGGCCGAGCGTGTGGATGACGCGGTAGCCGACCGCTGCCGTCACCGCCGTGACCACCGCGAAGATGATGATGCCGGTGGTGTGGTCGGTGTGCGTCAGCTCGGCCGTGGCCTGTCCGGCCAGGACGCTGCCGCTCGCGAAGAACCCGACGTACATCACGATGACCAGGAGCAGCGGGACGACCGCGCCCTTCACACCGAACTGGGCGCGGGACTGGATCATCTGGGGCAGGCCCAGTTTCGGGCCCTGCGCGGAGTGCAGGGCCATCACCGCGCCGCCGAGCAGATTGCCGAGCAGCAGGCCGACGATCGACCACACCACGTCGCCGCCGAAGACGACGGCGAGTGCGCCGGTCACGACCGCGGTGATCTGCAGATTGGCGCCCAGCCAGAGGGTGAACTGGCTGAACGCGGTGCCGTGCCGTTCGTCGTCGGGGACGACGTCGATGGAGCGCCGCTCCACCAGGTCCTCAGCTGCCATGCCGCTCGACTCCCCTGCTTCTTCAGTAAGTCCGCTACTTCTTTTAGTAAGTCCGCTGTTCCGTACGTGCGTTACTTCTTCGTCAGTCCGTGGCGCGCCGCCCAGTCGTTCGCGACGTCCTCCGGATCCTTCTTGTCCTTGTCCACCAGGCGGTTGAGCTCGGTGAGTTGCTTGGTCGTCAGTACGCCGCCCAGCCGGGCGAGTGCCTTGCGCACCGTCGAGTCGGCCTTGCGGTCGGCGATGAGCGGGACCACGTGCTGGCCGGGGATGAGGTTCTTGGGGTCGGTGAGGACCACCCACTTCTCGGCCGCGATGTCGGTGTCGGTGGTGAAGAGGTTCGCCACGTCCACGTCGCCCTTCTTCAGGGCGCCCTTCACCAACGGCCCCGAGGAATCAAGGGACTTGAACTCCTTGAACTCCACGCCGTAGACGTCCTTGAGGCCGACCGCGCCGACCGTGCGCTTCTTCACCTCGGGGGCTGCGCCGATGACGAGCTTGCCGTTGTGCTTCGCCAGGTCGGCGAGGGACGTGAGGCCGTACTCGTCGGCGGTCTCCCGCGTGACGGCGAAGGCGTCGGAGTCCTCGGCCATCCCGTAGGGGAGGATCTGCAGTCCGCGCGGCAGCGCCATGGCGAGCGCGTTCTGCATCTCGCCCTCCTCGGTGGCCTTCGCCTTGGGGTCGAGGTAGTGCAGGAGCGCGCCCTGGTACTCGGGCAGCAGGTCGATGTCGCCGCCCTTGAGGGCGGGGATGAGGATCTCGCGGGTGCCGAGGTTGGGGCGGACGTTCGTCTTCACTCCGGCCGCTTCGAGTGCGGCGGCGTAGAGGTAGCCGAGGACCTGGTTCTCGGTGAAGTTGGCGGTGCCGATGGTGACGCCGTTCTTGCTGGAGCCACCGCCGCCACCGCCGGACCCTCCCCCGTCGAGGGAGGTGATGCCGCCGCTGCAGGCGGCGAGCGCGGGGACGGACGCGGCGGCGAAGAGTCCGCCGAGGAGGGTCCTGCGGTTCATGGGGGCCATCTGGCTTGCTCCTAGGCCGACTTGGCGGGGCGGTGGCGGAAGAGGGCGCGCTGCAGTCCGGAGAGCGCGAGATCGAGTACGACGGCGACGACCGCCACGAGCACGGCACCGCCGAGCACCTGGACCAGGTCGCGCTGGGCGAGCCCGTCGAAGACGTACCGGCCGAGCCCGCCGAAGGAGACGTACGCGGCGATGGTGGCCGTCGCCACGACCTGGATCAGCGCGAGCCGGAGCCCGGTCATGATCAGCGGCAGCGCGAGGGGCAGTTCGATCTGGAAGAGGACCTGGTGCCAGCGCATGCCCTGGCCCTTCGCCGCGTCCTTCACCTCACGGTCGACGGCGGTCATCCCGGCGTAGGTGTTGGTGACGATGGAGGGCACGGCGAGCGCGACGAGCGCGATGTAGACGGGCCACATGGAGAGCCCGCTCGCGAGGAAGACGAGCACGACGAGGCCGACGGTGGGCAGCGCCCGGCCGAAGCTCGCGAGGTTGATGGCGAGGAAGGCGCCGCGTCCGGTGTGCCCGATGAGCAGGCCGAGCGGCAGCGCGATGGCGGCCGCGATGAGCGTGGCGAGCAGCGAGTACTGGAGGTGCTCGGCGAGGCGGTGCCCGATGCCGTCGGGCCCCGCCCACTGGTCGCCGCTGACCAGCCAGGCGCCGAGGTCCTTGAAGAGTTCGTACATGTCACGCGCTCCTCTTGCGGCGGGTCCAGGGAGTCAGGACGTACTGGAGGGTGACGAGGAGCGCGTCCGCGACGAGCGCGAGGAGCAGGGTCAGGACGACGCCGACGATGACGGGGGTCGGGAAGTTGCGCTGGAACCCGTCCGTGAAGAGCTGTCCGAGACCGCCGTCGCCGATGTACGTCGCCACGGAGACCAGGGAGATCGCCATGACGGTGGCGATCCGCACGCCCGCCATGATCACGGGCAGGGCGAGGGGGAGTTCGACGGTGAGCAGGGTGCGCAGGGGGCGGGTGCCCATGGCCTTCGCGGCTTCCTTCGTCTTGGCCGGTACGGAGTCCAGGCCCTCGACGGTGTTCCGCAGGAGCACGACGAGCGTGTAGATCGTCAGGCCGATGACGGTGGTCGTGCGGGTGAGCCCGCTGACCGGCAGGAGCAGCACGAAGACCGCGATGGACGGGATGGTGAACAGGACGTTCGAGAGGCCGAGGAGCAGCCCGCGCAGGGGGCGTACGCGATGCGCGAGGACGGCCAGCGGGAGCGAGATCAGCAGCCCGAGCAGTACGGCGGTGAGGGCGGCCTGGAGGTGCGAGAGCGTGAGGGTGGTGAGGTCGCCGGTGTGGTCGGATATCCACGACCAGTCGACGGTCATACGTCCACCGTGCTTGCGTCGGTGTGCGCCCGGCCCGCGTGGGCGTGGATGTCGTCGCGGGAGGTGACGCCGGTCAGCACGCCGTCGGCGTCGACGCGGGCGACGAGGCCGCTCGGGGCGGCTATGGATTCGTTGAGCGCGGAGAGCAGGGAGTCGGTGTCGCGCAGGGGGCGTACGGGGACGTCCGCAGCCTCGGAGTCCTTGTGCCGCCACGCCACCGGGGCCCCCGCGGAGTCGAGCCGCAGTGTCCAGGCGCCGCCCTCCGGAGCGGGCCCCTGCGGGACGTCGGCGAGGGTGCTGAGGGAGAGCAGCTTGAGGCCGCGCTCGGCGCCCAGGAAGTCCGCGACGAAGTCGTCCGCCGGGCGGGCCAGGAGTTCGGCGGGGGACGCGCACTGGACGAGATGGCCGCCGGTGCGGAAGACGGCTATGCGGTCGCCGAGCCGTACGGCCTCGTCGATGTCGTGCGTGACGAAGACGATGGTCTTGTTCAACTCCCGCTGGAGGCGCAGGAGTTCGTCCTGGAGCTGGGTGCGGACCACCGGGTCGACCGCGCCGAAGGGCTCGTCCATGAGCAGCACCGGCGCGTCCGCGGCGAGCGCGCGGGCCACGCCGACGCGCTGCTGCTGGCCGCCGGAGAGCTGGTGCGGGTACCGCTTGCCCGCGTCGGCGGTGAGGCCGACCGTCTCCAGGAGCTCGGCCGCCCGCGCCCTGGCCTTCTTGCGGCCCCAGCCGAGCAGCAGCGGCACGGTGGCGATGTTGTCCAGGACCGTGCGGTGCGGGAACAGCCCGGACTGCTGGATCACGTACCCGATGGAGCGGCGCAGCTCGGCCGCGTCCTGCTCCAGGACGTCGCGGCCGCCGACCCGGATGGTCCCGGAGGTCGGGTCGACCATCCGGTTGATCATCCGGAGCGTCGTCGTCTTGCCGCAACCGGAAGATCCGACGAGGACGGTCACGCCGCCTTCCGGCATCTCAAGTGTGAGGTTGTGGACCGCGGTTGTGCCGTTCGGGAAGCGCTTGTGGACCGTATCGAATTGGATCATGAGGAGTCCCTTGCCCGGCTGTATATCGTCATGCAGAGTTCTCGTTGACTGAATAGATTGTCAATAGCTTGTCCACGCCCCGGCGTAAATCGCTGGTTACGAGTGATCGCAGGGCAAGACGGAGCGTCCGGGTTGAGGAGGAATTGCGAGTGATGTCGTCTCGTATCGCGGACACGGCGACCGGCAGGGCGGCCGACGACAGTGGCTCGGTCGTCGTCCTGGACGGCCGCGGACTGATGGTCGCAGATGTCGTACGCCTGGCCGAATCCACCGCAAAGCCCGTTCCGGGAACGGACGGGATGAAGCGCGTGGAGAGCTCGTGGAACGCCGCGCGGGAGATCGCGTCCTGGGGCCGCGTCTACGGCCGCTCCACCGGCGTGGGCGCGAACCGGAATGAGTCCGTGCCGACCGAGGCGGCCTCCGACCACGGCCTGCGCCTGCTGCGTAGCCACGCCGGCGCGATCGGCGAGGAGCTCCCTGCGCGTGAGGTCCGCGCGATGCTCGCGGTCCGCGCCAACCAGCTGCTCGCCGGCGGCGCGGGGCTGCGCCCGACCGTCGTCACGGCGCTCTGCGAGGCCCTGGAGACGGGCGCGTACCCGAAGGTGAACGAGTTCGGCTCGGTCGGCACCGGCGACATCGCGGCCCTCGCCCAGATGGGCCTCGCCCTTGCGGGCGAGCACCCCTGGCAGGGAACGGGCGCGGCCCCCGCCCCGCAGCCCCTCGACAACAACGACGCCCTGGCCCTGATCAGCAGCAACGCCCTCACCCTCGGCCAGTCCGCGCTCGCCCTGCACGAACTGCGCGGCCTGATCGCGGCGACGCAGGTGGTGGCCGCGCTCTCCCTGATGGCGGTCGACGGTTCGTACGAGGCGTACGCGCTGCCCGTGCACGAGGCACGCCGCCACGCGGGTTCGTACGCGGTGGCGGAACGCATGCGCCTGATCCTCGGCGCCCCCGACCGCCCCACCCCACCGCTCGGCCGGATCCAGGACCCCTACGGCTTCCGCTGCGTCCCGCAGATCCACGGCCCCGCGCACGACGCGGCGGACGCGCTGGAGAACGTCCTCACGGTCGAGATCAACGCGGCCGCGGAGAACCCGCTGATCTCACCGGACGACATGGCGGCGTACCACCACGGCGGCTTCTACCTGGCCCAACTCGCCCTGTCCCTGGACCACTTCAGACTGGCGACGACCCAGGCGGCCCGCCTCTCGACGTCCCGCCTGTCGACCCTGAACGAACCGGCCTTCACCCGCCTGCGCCCCTTCCTCGCGGACGGCGAACCGGCGTCGTCGGGCGTGATGATCCTCGAGTACGCGGCCGGGGCGGCCCTGGGTGACCTCCGCGCTTTCTCGGCGCCCGCGTCGCTCGGCCACGCCGTCCTGTCCCGAGGCGTCGAGGAGCAGGCCAGCTTCGCCTCGCTGGCGGCCCGCCAGACACTGCGCGCGTGCGAGGCGTACCGGCTGGTGGTGGGCTGTGAACTGGTGGCGGCCATCAGGGCGTTGCGCCAGCGGGACATGCGCCTGGACGTCGAACTGCCCGTCGGGCGGGCCTTCGAACTGGCGGACTCGGTCCTCGACGCGGAGCTGGCCGACCGCCCGCTGACGGATGATGTCACAGCGGCGGCCGGACTCCTTGACCGGTTCACCGAGTTGTGGTCGGGCCTGGGGGCCGGAAGCGGAACGGCCGTCGAGGGCCAGGGTGTTGTGAGGGGAACGGTATGAGTGACAGTCCTGCGGCACGGCTGCAAGTGCTCTTCGAGGGACACCGGCTGACGCCCACGCAGCGGCGCATCGCGCACTGCATGGTGCGCCGGGCGGCGGACGTCCCCTTCCTCTCCAGCGTCGAACTGGCGGAGCTTGCCGGGGTGAGCCAGCCCTCGGTGACGCGTTTCGCGGTGGCGCTCGGCTTCGACGGATACCCCGCGCTGCGCAAGCACCTGCGGGAACTGTCACCCGCGGAGGAGGCGGGCGAGTCCTCCCTCAACGAGTACCAGCAGGCGGTGGAGGCGGAGATCGCGAACCTGCGGCACCTGGCGGAGGTCCTGGCGGACCCGGCACCGGTGGAGCGCGCGGGCCGCCTCCTGGCCGCGTCCCGCCCGCTCCCCGTCCTGGGCCTGCGGGCCGCCGCCTCCCAGGCGTACGGCTTCGCGTACTTCGCGTCGAAGGTCCATCCGGACGTCCGCCTCCTGGACGAGGGCGGCACGATGCTGGCCGACCGGATCGACGCGGCGGTACGTGCCGGGGCCTCGACCCTGCTCTGCTTCGCCCTGCCGCGGCATCCGCGCGAGGTGCTCGACGCGCTGGCCTACGCCCAGTCGGCGGGCCTGACGGTGGTGACGGTGGCCGACTCGGCGTTCGCCCCCGTGGCGGCCCATTCCCACCTCCTCCTCCCGGCGGCGGTGGGCACAGGCCTCGCCTTCGACACGGCCTGCGCCCCGATGCTCCTGGGCCGCGTCCTCCTGGAGGCCATGTGCGACGGCCTCCCCGACGCCCAGGCCCGCCTGGAGGAGTTCGACACGGGGGCGGCGGCGCGCGGGCTGTTCGTGGAGTAGCGGGCGGCCGCCTGATTCAGTGAGGGCGCCCGCCCGGATGTAGACCTCTGCGGGGCGGTCCGCCGGCGGGCCGTGGGGTTCAGAGACGGCGCAGCGCCTCCCGTGCGATGCCGCCGCCCGCCTCCGCCACGATCTCGTCCAGCGTCTGCGGCTCCCGCACGGCGGCGAAGCGCACCTCGTCGGCGTGTGTCGCGAAGCCGTAAATGCCGGGCCTGGCAAGGCTGTTGTACGAGTAGTGGTGCGCGAAGTAGTACGCGCCGGTGTCGAGCGCCGCCGCGTAGTCGCCCTGTTCGAGAAGGGGGAGGGGGCGGTTCTCGGCCAGCAGGTCGCCCGCGAAGCAGGCCGGGCCCGCGATGTCCTGGCCGACCGGCGGGCCGCTCTTGGGGCGGCCCTTCGCGTCGTACGCGGCGATCCGCAGCGGCCAGGACGCGGGCGCGTACACCGTGCGCGCCGCGACCTGGACGCCCGCGTGCGTCACCGCGACGGGCCGGGTGCCCGCCGACTTGGCGTACTCGACGCGGGCGAGGATCGTGCCGTGCTTGGCGAGCAGCGAGCGGCCGAACTCGGTGACCAGGCCGTACCGCCCGTCGAGCAGCCCCGGGACACGGGACTTGAGGCGGCGCGCGTACTGCGCGTGGGTCGGACTCTCCTCGTCCGAACCGAAGTTGACGGGCAGTCCGCCGCCGATGTCGATCGTGTCGACCTGCCGCCGCCCGGCCCGTTCGTTGATCTCCTCGGCCAGTTCGTACGTCGCCGCCACGCCCCGCACCATCAGCTCCAGGGGCATGCCCTGCGAGCCGGAGTGGGCGTGCAGGCGGGTCAGCCAGGGGCGGTCGAGGTACGCCTGGACGATCCACTCGCGGGCGCCCTCGTCGCGCAGCGCGACCCCGAACTTCGAGGTCGCCGTCGCCGTCGAGAGGGCGCCGATGGAGCCGCCGCCGATCTGCGGGTTCACCCGCAGGCCGACGGGGGAGCGGGTGGGCGCCGACTGGGTCATCGCGTCGATGCGGGCGAGCTCCTGCGGATTGTCCGCGTTCACGGCGATGCCGAGCGCCAGGGCCTCGCGCAGCTCGGCCGGGGTCTTGGCGGGCGAGTCGAGGACCGTGTGCGCGGGCGCGACGCCGGCGGCCCGCGCGATGGCCAGCTCGCCGGGGCTCGCCACCTCGGCGCCGATGCCCGCGTCGCGCAGCAGCCGCAGGACCGGGACCAGGGGCGATGCCTTCACCGCGAAGGCGTGCAGGACGGGGGTGCCGTCCGGCGTGACCGCGTCGAAGGCGGCGTGCAGGGCGGCGGCGGACGCGCGGATGCCGGTGATGTCGAGGAGCCCCGCGATGGGGGACGCGGGCCCGACGATCCCTTGCTCGACGGCGGCGCGTACGGCCTGGTCGCGGCGGGCGGCGGACTCGGCTCCGGGGGGTGCGCCGGGCCCTGAACCGTGGGGCCCGGCCCCCAGCAGGACGGTGGATTCCGGGTCGCTCCCCGCCTCGGACAGGCGTGCGGCCTCCGCGCCGTGATCGCTCATACGTTCCAGCCAATCACCCGCGACGCGAGAACGCTGCCGTACCCATGTATTGACTAGTTCTATTCAGCGTCGCAGGATGTGAATAGCAAGGTCACAGCGGCACACCACCGGAAGCACTTCACGCGAGGAGGCAATCGCCATGTCAGGACCCCGCCCCGTACGGGCACCGCGCGGTACGGAACTGAGCGCCCTGGGATGGCAGCAGGAAGCCGCCCTCCGCATGCTGCAGAACAACCTCGACCCCGAGGTCGCCGAGCACCCCGACAAGCTCGTCGTCTACGGCGGCACCGGCAAGGCCGCCCGCGACTGGCGCTCCTTCGACGCCATGGTGCGTACGCTCCGGACCCTCAAGCAGGACGAGACGATGCTCGTCCAGTCCGGCCGCCCGGTCGGCGTCATGCAGACCCACGAGTGGGCGCCGCGCGTCCTCATCGCCAACTCCAACCTGGTCGGCGACTGGGCGAACTGGGAGGAGTTCCGCCGCCTGGAGCAGCTCGGCCTGACCATGTACGGCCAGATGACCGCGGGCTCCTGGATCTACATCGGCACGCAGGGCATCCTCCAGGGCACGTACGAGACGTTCGCCGCTGTCGCCGCCAAGAAGTTCAACGGCACCCTGGCGGGGACCATCACCCTCACCGCCGGACTCGGCGGCATGGGCGGCGCCCAGCCGCTCGCCGTGACGATGAACGACGGCGTCGCGATCTGTATCGACGTCGACCCGCGCGCCATCGAGCGCCGCATCGAGCACAAGTACCTGGACGTGCAGGCGGACTCCCCGCGGCACGCGCTCCAGCTGGCCGTCGAGGCCCGCGACGCCCGCCGCCCCCTCTCCATCGGCCTGCTCGGCAACGCGGCGGACCTGCTTCCGCAGATGCTCGCCGAGGGCGCGCCCATCGACATCGTGACGGACCAGACGTCGGCCCACGACCCGCTGGCGTATCTGCCGACGGGTGTGGCCTTCGAGGACATGGCGACGTACGCCACGAAGGACCCGGCGGGCTTCACCACCCGCGCCCGTGAGTCCATGGCCAAGCACGTCGAGGCGATGGTCGGCTTCATGGACGCGGGCGCCGAGGTCTTCGACTACGGCAACTCGATCCGCGGCGAGGCCCAACTGGCGGGCTACGACCGCGCGTTCGCCTTCCCCGGCTTCGTCCCCGCCTACATCCGCCCGCTCTTCTGCGAGGGCAGAGGCCCGTTCCGCTGGGCGGCGCTGTCCGGCGAGGCGTCCGACATCCACAAGACGGACAAGGCGATCCTCGACCTCTTCCCGGAGGCTGAGTCCGTTCAGAACGCGTCCCTGCACCGCTGGATCAAGATGGCCGGCGAGCGCGTCCACTTCCAGGGCCTCCCGGCGCGCATCTGCTGGCTGGGCCAGGGCGAGCGCGACAAGGCGGGCGACATGTTCAACGACATGGTCGGCAACGGCACCCTCGCCGCCCCCCTCGCCATCGGCCGCGACCACCTGGACTGCGGCTCGGTGGCATCCCCGTACCGCGAGACGGAAGCCATGCTCGACGGCTCCGACGCGATCGCCGACTGGCCGCTCCTGAACGCCATGGTCAACGTCGCATCGGGCGCCTCCTGGGTCTCCATCCACCACGGCGGCGGCGTCGGTATGGGCCGCTCCATCCACGCGGGCCAGGTCTCGGTCGCCGACGGCACGAAGCTCGCGGGCGAGAAGATCCGCCGCGTCCTCACGAACGACCCCGGCATGGGCGTCATCCGGCACGTGGACGCGGGCTACGACATCGCGGAGTCGGTGGCGGACGAGAAGGGCGTACGGATTCCGATGCGCGAGGAAGGCAGCGCGTGAGCGACACGTTCCACGCCATGTGGCGTTCGCTGCGGCCCATCGGCCGCAGCGACGCCTCGGGCGGCTACCGCCGCTACGCATGGACCGGCGCCGACGCCGAGTGCCGCCTGTGGTTCCAGGCGCAGGCGGAGGCGCGCGGCCTCGACCACGAGGTCGACCGCAACGGCAACCAGTGGGCCTGGCTCGGCGACCCCGCCCGGGGCGACGCGGTCGTCACCGGCTCGCACCTGGACTCCGTCCCGGACGGCGGCGCCTTCGACGGCCCGCTCGGCGTGGTCTCCTCCTTCGCCGCCCTGGACGAACTCCGCGCCAGGCGGGTGTCGTTCACCCGGCCCCTGGCGATCGTGAACTTCGGCGACGAGGAGGGCGCGCGCTTCGGTCTTGCCTGCGTGGGCTCACGGCTCACCGCGGGACAGCTGACCGTAGAGGCCGCGCACAGACTCCGGGACGGCGACGGGGTCAGCCTCCCGCAGGCGATGGAGGCGGCAGGGTACGACCCGTCGACGATCGGCCCCGACCCCGAACGCCTTGCCCGCATCGGTGCGTTCGTGGAGCTGCACGTCGAGCAGGGCCGCGCCCTGGACCTCACGGGCGACCCCGTGGGCATCGCGTCCGCCATCTGGCCGCACGGCCGCTGGCGCTTCGACTTCCGGGGCGAGGCCAACCACGCGGGCACGACCCGCCTGGTCGACCGCCGCGACCCGATGCTGACGTACGCGGAGACGGTGCTCGCGGCCCGCAGGGAGGCCGAACTGGCGGGCGCGGTGGCGACCTTCGGCAAGATCTCGGTCGAGCCGAACGGCGTCAACGCGATCCCGTCGCTGGTCAGGGGCTGGCTGGACTCGCGGGCCGCCGACCAGTCGACCCTCGACACGGTCGTGACGGGCGTCGAGAAGGCGGCTCGCGAGTACGCGGACCGGCACGGCATCGACCTCGACGTCGTACGCGAGTCCTTCACGCCGGTGGTCGAGTTCGAGGACGCCCTGCGCGACGAACTGGGCACGATCCTGGGCGCTCGCTCGGAGCGGCCGCTCCCCGTCCTCGGCACGGGCGCGGGACACGACGCGGGTATTTTGTCCGGCTCGATCCCGACCGCCATGCTGTTCGTACGGAACCCCACGGGCGTCTCGCACTCCCCGGCCGAGTACGCCGCCGAGGACGACTGCGTGGCCGGGGTGACCGCACTGGCCGACGTACTGGAAGGGCTGGCTTGCAGGTGACGACGGAGCAGACGGAGACGTACTGGCTTGAGCATGCCTGGCTCGACGCGTTCGTCGAGCCGGGCGTGGCGGTGGAGGTGACGGGCGACCGGATCACGGCGGTCCGCAAGGACGTCGAGGCGCCCCCGCCCGGCGCGACGGTCCTGCGCGGCCTGACGCTCCCGGGCCTCGCGAACGCCCACTCGCACGCCTTCCACCGCGCGCTGCGCGGCACGGTCCAGGTCGGCTCCGGCACGTTCTGGACGTGGCGCGAGGTCATGTACTCGGTGGCGGACCGCCTGACGCCCGAGACGTACCACGCGCTCGCGCGGGCGGTGTACGCGGAGATGGCGCTGGCCGGGATCACGACGGTGGGCGAGTTCCACTACCTCCACCACGGACCGGGCGGCGCGGCCTACTCCGACCCCAACGCGATGGGCGAGGCGCTGATCCAGGCGGCGGCGGACGCGGGTGTCCGCATCACGCTCCTCGACACGGCGTACGTGGCGTCGGGCCTCCTCACCGAGTCACGGGGCGAGCCCCCCAACCGCCACCAACTCCGCTTCTCCGACGGCACGACGGAGGCGTGGGCGGAACGGGCGTCGGCGCTCAAGGACCGCGACCACGCGCGCATCGGCGCGGCGATCCACTCCGTACGGGCGGTCCCGGCAAGGCAGTTGGGGACGGTGGCGGAATGGTCCGCGTCCCGCCGGGCCCCCCTCCACGTCCACCTCTCCGAGCAGACGGCGGAGAACGAAGCGTGCCTGGCGGTCCACGGCCGCACGCCGACGCAGCTCCTTGCGGACCACGGGGTGCTGGGCCCCCGCACGACGGGCGTCCACAACACCCACCTCACGGACGGGGACATCGCACTGCTCGGCGGTTCCTCGACGGGCACCTGCATGTGCCCGACGACGGAGCGCGACCTGGCGGACGGCATCGGCCCGGCGCCCCGCCTCCAACAGGCGGGCAGCCCCCTCTCCCTGGGCAGCGACAGCCACGCCGTGATCGACATCCTCGAAGAGGCGAGGGCGATGGAACTGAACGAGCGCCTGCGCTCGCACACGCGGGGCCACTGGACGGCGGCGGCGCTGCTTCGCGCGGCGACGGCGGACGGTCATGCGGCGCTGGGCTGGGCGGACGCGGGGGTCATCGTGCCGGGTGCGGTGGCCGATCTCACCACCGTGGCCCTGGACTCGGTCCGCACGGCGGGCCCACTGCCGCGCCTGGCGGCGGAGACGGCGGTCTTCGCGGCGTCCGCCGCGGACGTCCGCCACACGGTGGTGGGCGGCCGTCATGTCGTACGGGACGGTTCCCACACCCTGGTCGAGGACGTGCCGGGGGCGTTGGCGGAGGCGGTGGCGGCGCTGCGAGATTGACTCCGGACTGAACCGCCGCTTCGCGGCGGATGTTTCCC
>NZ_SRIC01000198.1 GCF_004684775.1 Streptomyces sp. MZ04 | reverse complement strand
GACGGCCCGGCTTCTTGCCCCGGGGCAACAACGGCTCCAGGCGGGCCCACTGCGTATCCGTCAGATCTCCACGTGCCACGAAGCAAGATCATCTCACCTCAAGATCCGCTTTCGATACGCGCCCTAGCAGGCGTGTACGAGAAGCTGCGTGCCGAACACGGCGCGGTGGCCCCGGCCCTGCTGCACAACGACGTACCGATCTGGGCGGTCCTCGGCCACAGCGAGAACCTCCACATGGTGCGCACCCCCTCGCAGTTCACCCGCGACTCGCGCCAGTGGCGGGCCGTCATGGACGGCTCCATGGGCCCCGACAACCCGCTCGCCCCCGTCGTCACCTGGCAGCCCATGGCCACGTTCGCGGAGGGCGCCGAGCACGAGCGGCTGCGCGGCGCGGTCACCGGCGCCATGGGAGGCCTCGACCACCGGGGCATCCGCCGCTACATCAACCGCTACAGCAACCTGCTGCTCAACGACATCTGCCAGGACGGCAAGGCCGACCTGGTGAGGGGGTTCGCCGAGCATCTGCCGATGATGGTGATGTGCCATGTCATCGGCATGCCCGAGGAGTACAACGAGCGGATGGTGCAGGCCGCCCGCGACATGATCAGGGGCACCGAGACCGCCATCGCCAGCAACGCGTACATCATGGAGGCGCTGATGCGCCTGGTGGCGCGGCGCCGGGCGAAGGCGGAGGAGGACTTCACCAGCAACCTCATCGCCCAGCCCCAGCGGCTCACCGACGACGAGGTCGCCGCCCATCTGCGGCTCGTGCTCATCGCCGCGTACGAGGCGACGGCCAACCTCATCTCCAACGCCCTGCGGATGGTCCTCACCGACCCGCGCTTCCGTGCCCAGCTCAGCGGCGGCCAGATGACCGTCACGGAGGCGGTCGAGCAGTCCCTGTGGGACGAGCCGCCGTTCAGTGCCATGGTCGGCTACTTCGCCAAGCAGGACACGCAGCTCGGCGGCAAGCAGATCAAGGCGGGCGACGGTCTGATCTTCGGCATCGCGCCGGGCAACGTGGACCCCGTCGTACGCCCGGATCTCGCCGCCAATATGCAGGGCAACCGCTCCCATCTGGCGTTCGGCGGCGGTCCGCACGAGTGCCCGGGGCAGGACATCGGGCGCGCCATCGCCGACACCGGCGTCGACGCGCTTCTGATGCGCTTCCCGGACGTGGAACTCGCCGTCGAGGAACACGAGTTGAGGTGGAACTCGTCGATCCTCTCGCGGCATCTGGTGTCGCTGCCGGTGCATTTCGCGCCCCGGCCGCCACAGGATGTGACGGCCCGGCCGATGGCGAAGGTGCCGGGGCCGCGCAACGACTGGCAGGTGTCGTCCCCGGCACCCCGGCCCGCGCAGCCGGCGCCGGTCGCGCCCCAGCCGGCGCCCACGCCGCCGCCGCCACCGGAGCCGGTGGCCGCGACCGTGCCGCGCCAGGGGGCGTGGCGGCGCTTCGTCACCTGGTGGCGCGGCTACTGACGGGCGCCCGACCCCTGCCAGGTGTCGTACGCGGTCCAGGCGCCGAGCTCGCGCGCGCTGACGAAGCGGTGGTCGGCGCCCGTGACCGGGTCGGTGAACTCCAGGACGCGGGAGAGGAGTTGGAGCGGCCGCCGGAAATCGTCCGGCGGCACGGGCCCCCGCACCACGGGGTAGATCGGATCGCCGAGGATCGGCAGCCCCAGGGCGCTCATGTGGAGGCGCAGCTGGTGAGTGCGGCCGGTGTGCGGGGTCAGTCGGTAGCGGGCCAACTCGCCGTTGTGCTCGGCGAGTTGGATCTCGCTCTCGCTGTTCGGCTCGGCGCCCGGCACCTCGTAGGCGGCGATGACGCCGCGTTCCTTGACGATGTGGCTGCGTACGGTGCGGGGGAGTTCGGCCGCGGGGTCGTACGCCGCCACGGCCTCGTACTCCTTGCGCACCCGCCGCTCGCCGAACAGCGTCTGGTAGGCGCCGCGTTCGGCGGGCCGCACGGTGAACAGGATGAGGCCCGCGGTGAGCCGGTCCAGGCGGTGTGCGGCGCCGAGCGTGGGCAGGCCGAGCTCCGTGCGGAGCCGGGCGAGCGCCGTTTCGGTGACATGGCTGCCGCGTGGTGTGGTGGCGAGGAAATGCGGCTTGTCGGCTACGACGATGTGCTCGTCGCGGTAGACGACCTCGATGGCGTACGGCACCGGGACCTCGGCCGGCAGATCGCGGTGGAACCACACGAAGGCGCCGGGCGCATAGGGCGCGTCCGGCGCCACCGGCAAGCCGTCGGCCCCGACGATCCGCCGGTCCCGCAGCATCCCGTCGATCACCCCGGGCCCGGCCTTGAGCCGTGCCACGAGGTGATCCCGCACGGTCTCCCACGCCCCGTCGAGCGGCAGCTTGACCCGCACGGGGTCGACGCCGCGGCGCTGCGGCAGGGGAGAGGGCGGGATGCGGGGCTTGCGGGTCACAAGGTGAAGGGTACGGGGCCTCGCGGGGCGACCTGATGGATCTGCGGGCCGGTGGGGGCTGGTCGCGCAGTTCCCCGCGCCCCTTACGGGGCGTGTGACCCTGGCCCGGTGTCGCCCGCGCCCGGGGTCAAGGCGTTGTCGGCTCGTCGCCCCTGACCAGGCCATGCAGATGCATGTCATGCCAGCCGTCCGCGTGGAGGACCGCGCTGCGCTTGGTACCCTCCGGCTCGAAGCCCGTCTTGAGGGCCACACGGCACGAGGCCTCATTGGCCGTGGAGTGGGTGAGTTCGAGGCGGTGCAGGCCCACCTCGTCGAAGGCCCAGTCCGACAGCGCGGTCAGGGCGCGCGGGGCGATGCCACGGCCGCGAGCCGACGGCATGGTCCAGTAGGCGACTTCGGCCTGTCCGTCGGCGAGCACGATCAGGCGCAGCGCGATCCGGCCCACCAGCTCGTCCGTGGCGGCGTCGGCGATCGCCCAGTACGCGTCCTTCTCCTCGGACCAGGCCCTGCGCCAGCCGTCGATCCAGCCCTGGGTCTCGTCGACCGACTCGGCGTCCCGCGCGTGCCAGCGCTGTATCAGCGGGTCTTGGAACGCCTCGTACACGGCGGGCGCGTCATCGGGCGACCAGGGTCGGATGACGAGGCCGCCGGGGACGGGAATGGTGGGCTGTGCCTGCCGGGCGAGCGTACCCGCTGCGACTACGTCAGAGATCTTGAAGGGCATGGGCTCATCGTGACAGCGGGCCGATGACGAGGGGACTGGATTTCGGCACGGGCCCCGCGACGGCCCCGTCAGGGGCGCGGGGAACTGCGCGACAAGCCCCCACTGGCTGGCGGACGGCGACGGCGTCACCCACACAGGGGCGGCCACCCCACCCCGCTCAAGCCGAGCGCAGCTCCTGCTCGGCCTCCACCTGCGCGTTCCACTCCCGCTTCGACGCCTGCCACCCGTCCTCATTGTGGCCGAGGCGCCAGTACCCGGAGATCGAGAGCCGCTCGCGCGCCACCTCGCGCTCCACGCGCAGATAGCGGCGCAGCTCCTTCACGAAGCCCGCCTCGCCGTGTACGAACGCCTGCAGGTCGCCGTCCGGGAACTTCAGCGAGCGCACCGCTTCGACCAGGGCCTCGCCGACGGGGCGCTGCCCGCGGTGCAGCCACTCGATGTCCGCGGCCGATTCGACCTTCTGCTCCTCGTCCGCGTCGCCGACCTCCACGAAGGCGTACGCCTTGGCCCCCTCGGGCAGCGCCTCGAGCGCGGCGGCGATCGCGGGCAGCGCGCTCTCGTCACCGGCGAGGAGGTGCCAGTCGGCCGCGGTGTCGGGTGCGTAGCCGCCGCCGGGGCCGAGGAAGCGCACCGTGGTGCCGGGCTGCACGCGCTGGGCCCACGGCCCGGCCAGGCCCTCGTCGCCGTGGATGACGAAGTCGAGAGCCAGCTCGCGGGCGCTCGGGTCCCACCGGCGGACCGTGTACGTACGCGTCACGGGCCACTGGTCGCGCGGGAACTCCGCACGGATCCGCTGCATGTCGAAGGGCTCCGGATACGTCGCGCCCTCGGCCGGGAAGAGCAGTTTCACGTAGTGATCCGTGGAGTCGCCCGCCGTGAACTCGGCGAGGCCGTCGCCGCCGAGGACCACACGCTGCATGTGCGGGGTGAGGCGCTCGGTGCGCACGACCTGCGCCTCGTGAGTCTTCGGTGCTTTGCGTGCAGGACGTTCTGCCATGGCGGCCGCCTCCCCTGATCAAATGTTGCTTAGGCTTACCTAAGCTAACACCTCACCCCTGGAGTGTGGTGAGCAATCGCTGGAGCGCGCCGCCGAGTCCCCACCGCACAGCCAACTCGTCCAGGGCCGCCGGATCGCGCGGCTCGCCCGGCAGTGCGAGGTCGACGTCCGGCAGCGGCACGTCGTCCGCGACGCGGACCACTGTCGGCGCGACCGCCACATAGGGCCGCGATTCGTCGAGCCGCTTGCGCTGCGAGGGCGTCAGCTTGCTCTTCGGGTCGTCCACGGCGGCCATGATTCCGGCCAGATTTCCGTACGCGTCGAGCAGCTTGGCGGCGGTCTTCTCGCCGATGCCGGGCACGCCGGGCAGCCCGTCGCTCGGGTCGCCGCGCAGCAGCGCCAGGTCGACATAGCCGCCGCCGTCCACGCCGTACTTCTCCCGCAGCCAGTCCTCGTCCGTGAGCTGGAGGCTGCCGACGCCCTTGAGGGGATAGAGGACGCGGATGCCGCGCTCGTCGTCGACCAGCTGATAGAGGTCGCGGTCGCCGGTGACGATGTCGACGGGGCCGGTGGCACGGGCGGCGTACGAACCGATCACGTCGTCGGCCTCGTACGCGGCCACGCCCACGCGGGCGATGCCGAGCGCGTCCAGGACGTCCTCGATGATCGGGACCTGCGGCGAGAGCGTGTCCGGGGTCTCCTCGGCGTCCGGGCCCTGCTCGACCTCCTCGGCGACGCGATGCGCCTTGTACGAGGGGATCAGCTCGACCCGCCAGTGCGGGCGCCAGTCCGCGTCCCAGCACGCGACCAGGTCGTCGGGGCGGTGGTCCTGGACGAGCCGGGCGATGAAGTCGAGCAGACCGCGCACCGCGTTGACCGGGGTGCCGTCCGGGGCCTTCACGGAGTCGGGGACCCCGAAATAGGCGCGGTAGTACAGAGAAGCCGTGTCGAGCAGCATGAGCCGTCGCGTTCGCTGAGTCACGTTCGCATCATGCCGCACGGCACTGACAGCGCGCGGTCCGTTGCGCATCGCGCCGCGCAGTGCAGAACATGCAACAAATGTGAACTGGAACACGCCTGTGTTTGATTCTTGTATGCACGGGCAGGCGCGGATCTGGAGCGCTCCCGGTCGATGATTCAACTATTGCATCGGGCATGTAAGCGGGCGGAACCCGCGTCGCTCCACGGCCCGCCGGCGGGGGAGGCGGGCCGTTGTGGTTCAACCCGAGAGGTGTATGTGTCCAGGCTGCAAGCCGAGCACTTGTACAAGGTGTTCGGCAGACGACCCACTGACGCGGTGGAGAAACTCCGCCACGGAACCGACCGAGAGGAGCTGCGCGCCGAAGGCACCACCGCCGCGGTCATCGACGCCTCCTTCACGGTCGAGCCGGGCCAGATCTTCGTCGTCATGGGTCTCTCCGGATCCGGCAAGTCCACGTTGCTGCGCATGCTCAACGGTCTGTCGGAACCAACGGCCGGACAGGTGCTCTTCGACGGGCAGGATCTGACCGGGCTGAGCGCCCGTGAGCTCCGCGAGGTGCGCTCCAAGAAGATCAGCATGGTCTTCCAGCACTTCGCCCTCTTCCCGCACCGCAGCGTCCTGGAGAACGCCGGTTACGGCCTCGAGGTGCAGGGCGTGCCGCGCGCCGAGCGCGAGGAGCGCGCCACGGTCGCGCTCGAACTCGCCGGCCTGAAGGGCTGGGAGAAGTCCTGGCCCGACGAGCTCTCCGGCGGCATGCAGCAGCGCGTGGGCCTGGCCCGCGCCCTGGCCACCGACGCCGACCTGCTCCTCATGGACGAGTCGTTCAGCGCGCTCGACCCGCTGATCCGCCGCGACATGCAGGACCAGCTCCTCGAGCTCCAGAAGCGGCTGAAGAAGACCATCGTCTTCATCACCCACGACCTGAACGAGGCCATGCGCCTGGGCGACCAGATCGCCGTCATGCGCGACGGCCGCATCGTCCAGATCGGCACCGCCGAGGACATCCTCGTGACCCCGGCCAACGACTACGTCGCGTCGTTCACGCAGGACGTCGACCGCGCCCGCGTCCTCACGGCGGGCGCGATCATGGACGAGCCGGAGACGGCGTACGGCACGAAGACGCCCGAGGGCAAGGAACTGCAGACCGCATCGGACGTGCTCGCCGCCGCCCCCGCCACCGTCACTGCGGACACTCCGATCATCGAGCTGTTCACGCCGTGCTCCACCAGCAGCGTCGCCGTGGCCGTCACCGACGGCGCGGGCGAGCTCATCGGTGTCGTACCGAGTGAGCGGCTGCTCGCCGTGCTCGGCGAGCCGATGCCCGCCGTGCAGGCCTCGGAGGAGAGCAAGGTGATCGCCAGTGCCTAGGATCCACATCGGCGACTGGGTCGCCTCCGGAGTCGACTGGCTGCGCGACAACTGCGAGTGGCTCTTCGACTTCATCAAGCTGGTCGTCGGGAACGCCTACGACGGCGTCAACGCGGTCCTCACCTCGCCCGAACCGCTGATCCTCATCGGCATCTTCGCCGTGCTCGCCTTCTGGCTGCGCGGGATCGTCGCCGCCGCGGCGACGTTCGCCGGCTTCGCGCTGATCGACTCGATCGAGCAGTGGGAACCGGCGATGAACACGCTGTCCCTCGTGCTCGTCTCCTGCGTGATCATCTTTGTGTTCGCGCTGCCGATCGGCATCTGGGCGGCCAAGAACCGCACCGTCAGCGGTCTGATACGCCCGGTGCTCGACTTCATGCAGACCATGCCCGCCATGGTCTATCTGATCCCGGGCATCTTCTTCTTCGGCGTCGGCCCGGTCCCCGGCATGGTCGCGACCATCGTGTTCGCGATGCCGCCGGCCGTCCGCCTCGCCGAGCTCGGCATCCGGCAGGTCGACGAGGAACTGATCGAGGCCGCCGAGGCGTTCGGCACGCACCCGCGCAACACGCTGTGGCGCGTCCAGCTCCCGCTGGCGCTGCCCACGATCATGGCGGGCGTCAATCAGGCGATCATGCTCGCCCTGTCCATGGTGGTCGTCGCCGGCATGGTCGGCGGTGGCGGTCTCGGCTCCACGGTGTACGACGGCATCAGCTCGGTCGACGTCGCGCTCGGCTTCGAGGGCGGCATCGCGGTGGTCATCCTCGCGATGTACCTGGACCGCATGACCGGCGCCCTCAACCAGCGCGTCTCGCCGCTCGGCAGGCGCGCCCTGGCCAAGGCCGACTCCGCGCTCGGCGGCCTGAAGATCATGCGGTGGAAGCCGGCCACGCCGGTCGCCATGGTCGGTGTCCTGGTCCTGGCGCTCGTCGCCGGTGGCCTGAACATCTTCGGCAACGACGACGAGGGCCCCAAGGTCTCCGCGAACGTCGGCCAGGGCCGCACGATCAATATGGGCTACATCGACTGGCCCGAGGGCACCGCCTCCACGTACCTGTGGAAGAACGTCCTCGAGCAGCGTGGCTTCAAGCCCGACGTGAAGGCCCTCGAAGTGGGCGCCCTCTACAACGGCCAGGCGCAGGGCAGCGTCGACGTACAGACCAACTCCTGGCTGCCGGCCACGCACGCCCCGTACTGGAGCAAGTACAAGGACCAGCTCGAGGACTACGGCAGCTGGTACAAGCCGACCTCGCTCGAGATCGCGGTGCCCAAGTACGTCAAGGGCGTCAAGACGCTCGACGACCTCAAGGGCAAGAGCGACCTCTTCAAGGGCAAGATCTACGGCATCGAGCCCGGCGCCGGTGAGACGAAGCTCTACGACGACAAGGTTCAGAAGGACTACGGCCTCAAGGGCAAGTACGAACTGGTCAAGTCCAACACCTCGGCGATGCTCGCCCAGCTCGACCGCGCGTACCAGAAGAAGGAGCCCATCGCGGTCACGCTCTGGTCGCCGCACTGGGCGTACGACAAGTACGAGCTGACCAAGCTGAAGGACCCCAAGGGTTCCTTCGGTTCGGGCGACGGCATCCACACCCTGGGCCGCAAGGGCTTCGCCGAGAAGGAGCCGCAGGTCGCGCAGTGGCTGAAGGACTTCAAGCTCAGCGAGGCGCAGCTCACCTCCCTCGAGGGCGCGATCCAGGACGCCGGCAAGGGCAAGCAGGACCAGGGCGTCAAGGCCTGGATGAAGAAGAACCCGGGCATCGTCGACAAGATGGCCCCGGTCGCCAAGGACACGTACGCGAAGGGCAGGCAGGCCGGCGCCGCGCCGAACATCGGCTACCCGGCGTGGGACGAGGGCATCGCCGCCACGTACCTGTGGCAGAACGTCCTGGAGAAGCGCGGCTACAAGCCGAAGACCACCAAGCTCGACGTCGGCCCACTGTTCACGGGGCTTTCCACCGGGCAGGTCGACGTCGAACTCGACGGCTGGCTGCCGGTCGCGCAGAAGCAGTACTGGGAGAAGTACAAGAAGGATCTCGTCGACGTCGGGGCGTGGTACGACAAGACCTCGCTCGAGATCGCGGTCCCGTCCTACGTCAAGGGCGTGAAGACCATGGACGACCTGCGCAAGAACAAGGACAAGTTCAAGGGCAGGATCGTCGGCATCGAGCCGGGCACCGGCCAGATGACGCGTCTCAAGGACAAGGTCATGCCGGCCTACGGTCTGGACGACTTCAACCTGACCAGCGCGGGCACGAGTTCGATGCTCGCCGAGCTGGAGCGCGCGTACGCGAAGAAGGAGCCGGTGGCGGTCGTGCTCTGGTCGCCGCACTGGGCGTACAACAAGTACGACCTCACGCGGCTCGAGGACCCCAAGAAGACCTGGGGTGCCAACAACCAGATCAAGACGCTGGCCAACAAGAGCTTCCCGAAGAAGTACTCGGAGCTCAACGGCTGGCTGAAGAACTGGCACATGAGCCCCGACGAGCTGATGAGTCTCGAGCAGGCCGTCCAGAAGGCCGGCAAGGGCCATGAGGCGGACGGCGTGCAGAAGTGGGTCGAGGCCCACCCGGGCATCGTCGACAAGATGGCGCCGGTGAAATAGCCGGTGAAATAGCCGGTGGAACAGCCGGTGGAACAGCCGGTGAAGTAGCCGGGAACTGAAGCACAGTTGAGCCCCGCCGACAGCAGCGTGCCGTCGGCGGGGCTCGGTCGTTCACGGGCTCGGGCATGCTGGTCGCTTTCGCAATGTGCAGGATGCAAGAGCGCGCCGATCGCGCGGCAACCTCAGATTAACCTCAAAAACCTGCTCCGTTGCCTCGAATCTCGTCAACACGCCTCAACACGCCTCAATACGCCTGACAGGACCGGAAGATGGTCACTTGTCGAGACATGGCGCAGCTGCCAGTTCCGGTGGGTGGAAGCAGGTTCTGATCATGTAACGAATGCTCGCGGCCCAGTCGTCTCACGTGGTCAACGGAGCGAACGCTTCGCCGCCGCGTCGGCGATCACCGCGGCCCAGCCCGGCTCGACCCCTGTCTCCACTGCCGCGTCGCGCAGGCGTCGCCACAGGTCGGAACCGGTCCACCGGGTGCAGCGGCGATGGGCCGTCGCGGGTGGGATGCCGAACATCGAGGGCACCTGCCGCCAGGGGCAGCCGCTGGTCAGCACGTACACCACCGCCGTGAACACGGCGCGTTCGTCGTGCGGGGCCGTTCCCCCGCCCTGGGGGCGGGCGGCGAAAGCGGGCAGCAATGGGACGGCCAGTTCCCATAGTTCATCGGGGACCAGGCGGCGCGAGAGATCGTCGGTCACGCCCGTCATGATGCCGTATGTGCACCACATGAGACATGACGTTTTTGCCTCACTACTGCGAACTCCTTGGCCTACAGTGCGTGTTGAGAGTTGACAACGGGGAACGGGGAACGGGGAAGGTGACCATCGAAGTGACGACGCAGAACATCGGAGTGACGACGCAGAACACCGGAGTGACGGAGACGCTGGATTCCTTGGAGGGGCTGGAGCCCAACTGTCCGTGCCGGTCCGCACTCCACTCGGCCGTGGAGCCGCCGGCCGTCAGCGATCTGACGGTCCGTGAGAGGGAAGTGCTGCTGCTCCTGGGTGCCGGGCTGCCCAACCCCGCTCTCGCCCGGCAGCTCGGTATAGCGGAGCGCACGGTGAAGGCTCATGTCGCGCGCATCATCGAGAAGCTGGGCCTCGGAACGCGTCTCGACGCCGTGGTTCTCGCCATAGTCCACCACGGCCTGTTGTGTCCTGACGGGGCCGGACCAAAGGATTTCTTGCACTAAGGGGCAGTGCACAAAGATTCACTATGAAGCGTTCCCTGCCCTTCATACGATCTTGCCGGTAGTCGAGCAGGATCGATGAACGGGGAACAACAGAATGGTCATCACGCGCATAGCCGTCGCGTCGCTGGCTGCGGCGGGAGCCCTGGTCGCGGGTTCGGGCATGGCCCAGGCCACGCCCGAACCCAGCCCCGCTGTGACGGCGTCCGCGGCCGACGGCGCCGACTCGGCGGCGGGCGGTCCGGGCAAGATGCGGCGTCTCTACGAGCTGACCCGCTCCACGGAGACGAGCGTCAAGGACTGGCGCAAGACGCGCAAGCTCGCCAAGGCAGGGGTCGACCGCTGGAACTTCCGGTGGGACACCGACTGGTGCACGCGTCTTGACGACAAGCCCGGCGGCTTCGACTTCCGGCTCCCCTGCGCGCGGCACGACTTCGGGTACCGCAACTACAAGCAACTGATCGGCAAGAAGGCGTTCGCGGGCTCGAAGCACGAGCGCCGCGTCGACAAGGCGTTCCTCTTCGACATGAACCGGCAGTGCGCCACCCAGGCGCACAAGACCAAGACGGAGCGCGCGCAGTGCCGCAAGAAGGCGAAGGCGTACTACGACCGGGTCAGCTGACCCGGTCGATCTGACGCTGCTCGACAGGGGCGGGGTGGGACGTGCCGTGTGGCGCATCCCACCCCGCCTTCCGTACCGGCCGACGGGACGAGTCCCTAACCTCGGTGAGGTTCCCGCCCCCCTCGTCCACCCCCAGTGAGCCGCTTCCCCGTGACCGTCACCCGCTCCCTCCGGGCCATGCCGCTCCTGGTCACCCTGGCCCTGGCCCTCATCGGGGTGCTGCTCATCTCCCGCATGCCGACCGCGAGCGCCGCCCCCGCGTCCTCAGGGACCGCACGCCTCGCGGCCCTCGCCGAGGACGTACGCGCCGCCGACGGGCACCGCTACGACGCCCGGGACGGCACCGGCCGCACCATGGACGCCGCGCAGATCATCCAGCGCTCCGACGGCGGCTATCTGGCCGTCTACCACACGCTCCTGGTCGACGGCCGCTTCCACGCCGCCGTCGCCACCTCCACCGATCTGCGGCACTGGCAGCGCCGCCACGACTTCGGCCCCGGCACCCATCAGGCCTCCCTCGCCGACGACGGGCGCGGTGGATACGTCCTCGCGTACGAGAAGGACCCGAAGAACCACATCGCGGTGCGCGCGTACGCCGACGAGGACGCGCTGCTCGAGGGGCGCGCGGCACGCGCCTACGACGCGCCGCGCACCCTCTCGCGGTGCGCGGAGGGCACGCCCAGCATCACCGCCGTACATGGCGACACCATCCACCTCACCGGGCACTACCGCGCCGGCTGCGACACCGACCGCCAGCTGCGCGCCACGCTCACCGGCTTCCGGCACTGGCACGCGGAGCCGGACCGACGGCTCGACCGGGCCTTGCAGACCTGGGGCAACAGCGGGAACATCGGCGACCGGGCGCCCGTCGATCTCGACGGGCGGCGGGTGCTCCTCGTGGAGGGGCAGCGGTGGCGCGGCGACTTCGGGAGCTGGCGGACCTACGCCTACGACCCCGCGAGCGGCAGCGCGGACCGCCTCGCCATCCGCACGCACGGCGGCAGCCAAGCCTTCGCCAATCCGTCGGCGACACTCCTGACGAACCCCCAAGGGCGGCCCGCTCTGCTGGTCAGCCTGTTCATTCCGGGGGAAGGGGCGGCCTCCGGAGAGGCGGGGCAGCTTATCTACTGGCGCAAGCTGTAGGCGGCGGTCCTCGCAACGGGGCAAAACCGTTTGGCGAACATGCGTAGGGTGCAGAGAACCCGACAGGGGTGAGAGTGGACCGACGCGCAGAAGGGAGCCGAGGCGATGGACGAGCAGAAGGAAACCCTCCGAGTGGGCTCGGCCGTGCGGCGCCGCCGCCGGCAGCTGGAGCTCACCCTCGCCGTGGTGGCCGAGCGCAGCGGTCTCTCGGTGCCTTTCCTGAGCCAGGTCGAGAACGAGCGGGCGCGGCCGAGCAGGCGCTCCCTGCAACGCGTCGCCGACGCCCTGCTGACCACCGACGTCGAACTGCTCGCCGCCGCCGATCCCGCGTGCACGGTCGATCTGGTGCGGGCCGACGAGGGCGACCGTGAGGGTTCCTCGCCCGACGCCCGCGTACGCAATCTGGTGCGCGGCCACCATCAGCTGCACGCGATCGAGTTCACCGGGGACCACGACGAGGGGCGCGAATTCCAGCACCGCAACGACGAGTTGATGTACGTCGTGGGCGGCGCCGTCGAGGTCGAGGCGGAGGGCAGGGCACACCGGCTCGGCCGCGGCGACAGCCTGTATCTGACCGGCGGTGTGCGCCACCGCTGGCGGGCGACCGTGCCCGACAGCCAGGTCCTCGTCGTGGCCGTCGCCGACCACATCGAGGCGACGGACGACGCCCGGCGCTGAGGGAGGCCCTGTCATGCCCGGTACGCGGGTCGTCTCCCTCGTCCCCTCCCTGACCGAGGCGGTCGCCGTCACCGTGCCGGGCGCGCTGGTGGGGGCCACGGAGTGGTGCAGCCATCCGGCCGACCTGGACGTGGCCCGCATCGGCGGCACGAAGAACCCGGACGTACGCGGCATCGTCGCGCTCGCCCCTGACCTGGTGATCGCCAACGAGGAGGAGAACCGCGCCCCCGACCTCGCGCAGCTGCGGGCGGCGGGGATCGAGGTGCTCGTGACGGACGTACGCGATCTGCCGGGCGCCTTCCGGGAGTTGGTCCGGGTGCTCACCGCGTGCGGCGCGGGACGGCCGCGGTGGCTCGACGAGGCGGAAGCGGAGTGGGCACGCCTTCCGGTCCCGGAGGCCCGGCTGCGGGCGGTGATCCCGATCTGGCGGCGCCCCTGGATGGTCCTGGGCCGTGACACGTTCGCCGGGGACCTGCTGCGCCGCCTCGGCGTCGACAACGCGTACGCGACCCATGCCGAGCGCTATCCCCGCATCCCGCTCGAGGAGTTGCGGACAGCGGCCCGCGACCTGGTGGTCCTGCCCGACGAGCCGTACCGCTTCACACCCGAGGACGGCCCCGAGGCGTTCCCCGCCCCGGCGGCGCTGGTCAGCGGCCGCCATCTGACGTGGTACGGGCCGTCGTTGGCCCAGGCGCCGGCCGTGCTCAGCGGGGCGCTGCGAGCAGCTTTCCGCTGAGGAGGCCGCGCACCGTGTGGGTGAGGGCCACCGCCCAGGCCGCCGTCAGGGCGATGAACAGGGCGACCGCCAGCCAGTCGTAGACCGCGAGGCCGGTGTGCGCGCCCAGGCCCTCGGCGCCCGTGACGCACGTACCGACCGGGAACGTGAACGCCCACCAGGTCATCGCGAAGCGCATGCCCCGGCGCCGGGCCCGCAGCACCATCGCGGCCGAGAGGGCCAGCCACAGCAGGGCGAAGCCCATCACGGGTACGCCGTAGAGCACGGCGAAGACCGCGAAGCCCTGCTCGTAGGGGGCCGGGACGACGCCCGAAGCGGCGGTGTCGGCGAACTTGTTGACCGCCGTGGTCGACTGGCCGAGCGGGCCGAGCACCAGGAACAGCGTCGGGGTGAGGGTGAGCGGCAGGGGGCCGCCGGTCATCAGGCGGGAGAAGATCAGCGGCAGCATCACCAGCGTGGCGAGCAGGCTCAGGCCGAACATCGCGAAGCAGGCGAAGAGCAGCGTCTCCTGTGCCTGTCCCGCCGGGAGATGAGGTACGAGGAGGGGGCCGACGGCGGCGGACACCATGGGCGGCACGATCGCCAGCAGCCAGACGGGGGAGGCCTGGCCCGGCTCTATGCGGTGCCTGACCACCATCAGGTACGGGATCGCCACGGCCACCGTGAGCCCGATGACGCTGCCGACCGTGAACAGCACGGCGTCGAGCGCGACCGCCGCACCCGTGCCGATCCAGTCCTCGCCCACGAGGACGGCGCCGCCGCCCACCGCGAGCAGGGCCATGGCGAGACAGCCGTAGAAGGGGGCGACGGCCGGGTCCAGGAGATGGGCGCGGGCCTGGTCGCGGTGGTGCACCCAGTGCAGGGTGCGGGCGACGAGCAGGGCGACCAGCATCAGCAGGGAGAGCGCCCAGACCGACGTGCAGGCGGTCCGCAGGCCGGGTCCACCGAGGCCGAGGGGGAGGGCCGCGCCCGCGTTGGCGATGATCGCCGTGCCCATGACGGCGGCGTACCAGTTCGGTGCGAGGTGACGGGTGGTGGGAGCGCTGCGGCGCGCGCTGTGCGTGGGGGCCTGAGGATGGGCGACGGTGACCATGCGTCCACGGTCCCTGCTCGCCGGGCCCCCCACCAGGAGTGATCTCCCTATGAGGGCATAACCTGGGCTTATGAGTCCGTCACCCTCTCCCGTCGATCCCGCCGAGTTCTCCGATACGCCGCCGGGCGCGCCGCTCGCCCACCGCGTGCCGGACCTCGGGGCGCTTGAGCTGCTGCTCGCCGTGGCGCGGCTCGGCAGCCTGGGGCGGGCCGCGCGGGAGCTCGGCATCACGCAGCCCGCCGCGAGCAGCCGCGTCCGGTCCATGGAGCGGCAGCTGGGGGTGGCGCTGGTGGACCGGTCGCCGCGCGGTTCGCGGCTCACCGACGCGGGGGCGCTCGTCACCGACTGGGCGCGGCGGATCGTGGAGGCGGCGGAGGCGTTCGACGCGGGCGCGCAGGCGTTGCGGGACCGGCGGGACTCGCGGCTGCGGGTCGCGGCGAGCATGACGATCGCGGAGTATCTGCTGCCGGGGTGGCTGATCGCGCTGCGTTCGGCGCGGCCGGACACGGCGGTGTCGCTCCTCGCGGGCAACTCGACAGTGGTGGCGGAGCGGCTGCTCTCCGGAGAGGCGGACCTCGGCTTCGTCGAGGGCCTCACCGTGCCGAGCGGCCTCGATTCGGCGGTCATCGCCCACGACCGCCTGATCGTCGTCACCGCACCGGGGCACCCATGGGCGCGGCGCCGGAAGCCGCTCGGGGCTCCGGAGCTCGCGGCCACTCCGCTGATCCTCAGGGAGGAGGGGTCGGGGACGCGCCAGGTACTCGACGCTGCGCTCGGCGGGCTCGCGCGGCCGCTGATCGAGCTGTCGTCCACCACTGCGGTGAAGGCCTCGGCGGTGAGCGGGGCGGGGCCCGCGGTGCTGAGTGAGCTTGCGGTGGGCGAGGAGCTGGCCGCGCGGCGGCTGGTGGAGATTCCGCTGGCCGAGGTGCGGCTGCGGCGCGAGCTGCGGGCCGTGTGGCCTACGGGGCACCGGCCTACGGGGCCGGCGCGGGATCTGTTGTCCTTGACGCGGGCTTAGACACGGGCTCAGGGCACCCGGGGGGGGGCTCGGTGTCCCCCCGGCCCCCCGGCCCCC
>NZ_SRIC01000197.1 GCF_004684775.1 Streptomyces sp. MZ04 | reverse complement strand
CCCGCAATCAGCCCCGCCCCCGCAGGCGCGGCCACCTGCCCGAGCCGGTTCCCCGTCAGCCGCAGCGCGAGCGCGGTCGACCGGGCGCCCTCGGGGGCCGCCTGGACCACCGTCGTCATCGACAACGGCTGGCCGACCCCGAGGCAGAACCCGAGGAGCGCCAGCATCACGCCGAGCCCCCACACCGGCACCGGCAGCGCGACCCCCGCGCACAGCAGGGCGGCCAGCGCACAGGTCACGACGATCAGCGTCGTACGGCCCAGGAGATCGATCAGCGGCGTCATGACGAGCCGGCAGGCGATCGTCGCGGCGGCCCGCAGCGAGAGCAGCACCCCGACCGTGGCGGGCGCGATGCCCCGGTGCTCGCCGACCACCGGCAGATACGCAGTGAGGATGTCGGTCGCGGAAAGCACCGCGAGGCTGATGAAGATGCCCGCGGGCACGCCACGGGAGCGCAGGATGCCGAGCACCGGCACCTTCTCGCCCCGCATCGAGCCGCCGCCGGACGGTCTGACGTGCTCGATGCGCCACAGCGAGGTGAGGGAGACCGCCGCGACCGCCCCCGAGACCAGCAGCGCGCCGGCGCTGCTGCGGCCCATGTCCCCGTCGATGAGGGAGCCCGCGGCGACCGGCCCGATCAGCTGCCCCAGCGAGGCGCCGATCGTGAAGTGCCCGAAGTTGCGGTCCTGTTCGTCGGGCGCGGACTGCCGCGCGACGATCGACTGCGCGCCGATGACGAAGCAGAGGTGCCCGAGCCCCATCACGCCGCTCCACGCGGCGAGCGCGCCGAGCGACCCCGCCGTACCGCTGAGCGCGCACCCCCCGGAGATCAGCACGACGCCGACCGGAAGGAGCGGCGCGCACCGCCCGTGGTCGGTGCGCCGCCCCAGCGGCACGGCCGCGAAGAGCGGGAGCAGCGCGTACACACCGGCGATGACACCGATCGCCCGCTCGTCCGCGCCAAGCGACAGGGCCCGGTAGGAGACGGCCGGACGCGCCATCGACACCGCCCCCTGCGCGAAGCTGAAGGCGATGACGAGGCGCAGCAACCAGGCACGGCCCGGTGTCGGTGGCATCAGATGATGCCGAAGAGGATTCCGGAGGCGAGCACCACCAGCGAGGTGAGCACGGCCCATTTGACGGTGAACTTGGTGTGATCGCCGAACTCGACCTTGGCCATGCCGACCAGGACGTACACGGCGGGCACCAGCGGGCTCGACATGTGCAGGGCCTGGCCCGCGATCGAGGCGCGGGCGATCTCGACGGCGCTGACGCCGTGCGCCTGGCCCGCCTCGGCGAGCACCGGCAGGACACCGAAGTAGAAGCCGTCGTTCGACATGAAGTAGGTGAGCGGCAGCGAGAGCAGTCCGGTCACCAGGCCCATCTGCGGGCCCATGCCGCTGGGGATGGCGTCGACGAGCCACTTGGCCATGTGGTCGACCATGCCGGTGCCCTGGAGGACACCGGTGAAGACGGCGGCCGCGAAGACCATGCCGGTGACGTTGAGGACGTTCTCCGCGTGGGCGGCGATGCGGGCCTTCTGGTCGGGCATGTGCGGGAAGTTGACCGTGAGGGCGAGCGCGGCGCCGAGCAGGAACAGGACCGGGATCGGCAGCCACTCCATGATCATGGCGGTCAGGAGCAGGACGGTGAGGCCCGCGTTGAACCAGTAGAGCTTGGGGCGCAGGGTGGCGCGGTCGGGGTCGAGCCCCTTGAAACCGTCGTCCTCGTCGGTGGCGTCCGCGTCGGTGCCGGCGCCCGCTCCACCGGTGGTCTTCTTCGTGAGCGACGTACGCCCGTCGGTGCCGCCCCCCGCGCCCACCAGAACCGTCTCGCTCTCCGCCTCCGTCTCCAGGACCTCGTCCAGCGAGAGCATGCCGAGCCGCTTGCGCTCGCGCAGACCCAGTGCGTAGGAGAGGAGGAAGACGGCGACCAGGCCCATGGCGAGTGCCGGGATCATCGGGACGAAGATGTCGGCCGCGTCGACCTTCAGCGCGGTCGCGGCACGGGCCGTCGGGCCGCCCCAGGGCAGGGTGTTCATGACGCCGTTGGCGGTGGCCGCCACACCCGTCATGACGACGAGGCTCATCTTGAGGCGCTTGTAGAGCGGATACATCGCCGAGACCGTGATCATGAAGGTCGTCGAGCCGTCGCCGTCGAGGGAGACGATCGCGGCGAGCAGCGCGGTGCCGACGACGATGCGCAGCGGGTCCGCCTTGCAGAAGCGCAGGATGGCCCGGACGATCGGGTCGAAGAGGCCGACGTCGATCATGACGCCGAAGTACACGATGGCGAACATGAGCATGGCCGCCGTGGGCGCCAGATTACCGACGCCTTCGAGGACGTAGTCCCCGAGATGGGCTCCCTTTCCTACGAACACACAGAAGAGCGCGGGGATCAGCACCAGCGCCGCGATCGGCGACATCTTCTTCATCATGATCAGCACCAGGAAGGTGGCGATCATGACGAATCCGAGGATTGTCAGCATGTGGGCTACCTAACGTTCACCATCGAACTCCCACCAGGTCTGGCGGTCCGGATGACGTTAGGACTCGCAATTGAGCGTTAACAAGATGTTGACGCGCGAGCAATAAGCGCAAAACTCCAGGTCAACGAGTTGATGGGTCCAGGGACCCGGCGAAGTACGCGTGCAGCAGCGTCCGGGTCTCGTCGATGAGGGCCGGGTCGCCCGCCGGGTCGACGCGGAACGCGAGCTGGAGGACCGCGTCGACTGCTTCCACCCCCACGAGCACGGTGCGGCGCAGCCGTGCGTCGAGCGGGCGGTCGAGGTGGTCGGCCAGCAGCGCGGCCACGCGTTCGGCGACGTCGGAGTTGGCGTCGGGCATCGCGTCGGGGGCCGAGGGGATGCCGAAGTCGACCCGGCCGAAGCCGGGGACGGTGCGCTTCATGGCGAGGTACTCGTCGAAGGCGGCGTCGACGGCGCCGCGCCAGTCGCCGCGCTCGACGCCGGTGACGCGGGCCGCGACGCGCTCTCCGTACAGGTCGAGGTTGCGGTGGGCCAGGGCGTCCGCCATGGCCCGTTTGTTGCCGAAGAAGCGGTAGACGGAGCCGATCGGGACGTCCGCTCGCTGGGCGACGGCGCGGGTGCTGAGGTCTTCGTAGCCGACCTCGTCCAGGAGGTCGGCGCAGGCGTCGAGGATCCGGGTCAGGCGCTCCGCGCTGCGCTGTTGCACGGGCGTGCGGCGCAGGGGGCCGGTCGGCAGCGGTTCTGTGGGCGGGTTCCGGTGGGGCATCCCGGGAGAGTAGAGCACCGCTCACATCCGGCGCTTCCCCTTGCGGAAGGAAAAGGTGAATCCTACGGTGTCCCATAGGAATCATTGACGAGGGAGCGATGATGAGCGGGGATCACACCACCGACGCACGGAAGACCGCCGAAGGGCTGGCCTATCTCTCCGGCTTCGGCAACGAACACAGCTCCGAGGCAGTGCCAGGCGCACTGCCGCACGGCCGCAATTCACCGCAGCGCGCGCCGCTCGGTCTTTACGCGGAGCAGCTGAGCGGCACGGCCTTCACCGAGCCCCGCGCGCACAACCGGCGCTCGTGGCTCTACCGCATCCGTCCCTCTGCGGCGCATCCGCGGTTCACGCGCGTCGACAACGGCGGCATCCGCACGGCGCCCTTCACCGAGTCGGCGCCCGACCCGAACCGCCTGCGCTGGAACCCGCTCCCGGAGCCGGCGCCCGGCACGGACTTCCTGGCGGGCCTGTGGACGCTCGGCGGCAACGGCGACGTGACACAGCGCACCGGCATGGGCATTCACCTCTACCACGCCAACTCCTCCATGACGGACCGGGTGTTCAGCGACGCGGACGGCGAGCTGCTCATCGTGCCCGAGCGGGGCGGGCTGCTCCTTCGCACCGAGTTCGGGCTCCTTCACGCGGAGCCCGGCGAGGTCGCGCTGATCCCGCGGGGCGTCCGCTTCCGCGTGGAGCTGCTCGACGAGAGTGCGCGGGGGTATGTGTGCGAGAACTACGGCGCGCCCTTCCAGCTCCCCGACCTCGGCCCGATCGGCGCCAACGGCCTGGCGAACGCACGGGACTTCAGGGCGCCGGTCGCCGCGTACGAAGATGTCGAGCGCCCGGTGGAGGTGGTGAACAAGTTCTGCGGCAACCTGTGGCGCGCGGCCTACGACCACTCGCCCCTCGACGTGGTCGCCTGGCACGGCAATCACGTTCCGTACGTCTATGACCTGCACCGCTTCAATGTGATCGGCTCGATCAGCTATGACCACCCGGACCCGTCGATCTTCACCGTGCTGACCTCGCCGTCGGACACCCCGGGCCTCGCGGGCGTCGACTTCGTCGTGTTCGCGCCGCGCTGGCTGGTGGGCGAGAACACCTTCCGGCCGCCGTACTTCCACCGGAACGTGATGAGCGAGTACATGGGCCTGATCGAGGGTGCGTACGACGCGAAGGCCGAGGGCTTCGTGCCGGGCGGCGGCTCGCTGCACAACATGATGTCGGCGCACGGACCCGACCGCGAGACCTTCGACAAGGCGTCGGCCGCCGACCTGAAGCCGCAGAAGATCGACGACGGCCTTGCCTTCATGTTCGAGACGCGCTGGCCGGTGACAGCCACGGAACAGGCAGCTCAGGCGTCCCACCTGCAGCGCGGGTACGACGATGTGTGGCAGGGTCTGGAGCGCCATTTTCGAAACTGACACACACTGACACACACTGACCCGCGCCGACGCGGACTGACTCGGACTGATTCGGAGAGACCGTGACCGCCTTCGCCCCGGACTCGATCGTCCTGAATCGCAAGCTGCCTCTCTGGTATCAGGTGTCGCAGTCCCTGCGCGCCTCGATACTCGGCCGCACGCCGGACGCCCCGCTGAGGCTGCCCACCGAGGAGCAGCTCGCGGGGCACTACGGCGTGAGCGTGCTCACCATGCGCCAGGCCCTCAAGGAGCTGGAGGACGAGGGTCTGATCACCCGGCACCGGCGGCGCGGCACGTTCATCGAGCCGAGCGTCCGGCGGGGCTCTCCCGTCCGGCTGCTCGGCTCGGTCGACGCGATCGTGGCCCAGCAGTCGGGCATGAGCACCGAACTCCTGTCGCACGGCACGGCGCCGGTCTCCGCCGAGCTCGCCGAGTACTTCCCCGATGTCGCCGAGGTGACGACGTACCACCGTCTGCGCAGCGACGAGAAGACGGGCGAACCGACCAATCACGCCCATAACTTCATCCGCCCCGAGCTGGCCGAGCGGGTCGAGCTCGACGATCTGGCGCGCTGGCCCATGACGAAGGTCCTGCGCGACGTGGTGGGCGTCCGGATCAGCAGGATCACCGACACCGTCGAGGCCACGCTCGCCGACCCGGAGACGGCCCGCCTCCTCCAAGTGCCGCTGCTCAGCCCGATCCTGCACTACACGGGCATCACGTACGACGAGGACGGGCACGCCCTGGACGTGGCCCGCATCCACTATCGCGGCGACCGCTTCTCCTTCACGGTCACCCTCGACGCCACCTGATGGCGCCCGCATCCGACGTCGTACGATGCCGGGCGTGACGCACGACGAAGCGCCGCTGCTCGCCGACCTGATGCCGTGGTCCGTCGCGCCCCTCCGGACCGGCCGGGGGTGGCCGATGGGGCCGGACGCCGCATCCCTCAGGGCCCGTTGGGACGCGTTCGTACGCGCGGACGGCGCGGGGCGCGACCGGCTGCTCTCCCCGTCGCGCTCGCGCACCCTGCACACCTCGGTCGCCCAACTCCCCGGCCACCGGGCCGGAACGGGCCCGCTGGCCGACGAGACGGGACGCTGCCCCGAGCCGGTGCGCGTCCTGCACGGCCCCTTCGACGAGCAGTGGCTGATCCCGGACCACCGGCTCATCGACGCCGCGCGGCCCGAATTGTGGCGGGTCGCGGGCGAGGGCCAGCTGTTCCTGGTGGAGCAGGGTCACGTCGCCGGTTCCGCGGAGCCCGCCGTGCTGGCATCGGCCGTGCTGCCCGACGGCCGCTCCCCCGCCGGACGTCCGGGCAGGATCCGTCCTCTGTTCCGGCGCCCCGGAGGGCTCGAGCCCAACGTGGCGCCCGGCCTTCTCCGGCATCTCTCCGACCTGCTCGGGCACGACGTCGACGCCGGGGATCTCCTCGCCTGGACGCTGGCCGTGGCCGACGCGTCGGCCGCCGGGTGCCGGGTGCCGCTGACCTCCGACGCCGAGGTGTGGGCGCGGGGCACGGACCTTGGCCGCCGCGTCCTGCGGCTGCAGGCGCGCGGCGACGGCCCCCGGCCGAAGCTGCCCGGTGGACGCAGGCCCTACGTACGGGCGCCGCTGCCCGCCCGCCCGTCGGTGCTGTCCTACGACGCCGACGAGGAGGCGCTGCGCCTGGACGGGGGTCGCATCTCGCCGGTGCCGCGCGAGGCGTGGGAGTTCGAGGTGAGCGGGGTGCGGGTGCTCGACCTGTGGTTCGCCCGCCGGACGGAGCCCGCCGAGCCCGGCACGCTGGAGGCGATCCGCCCGACGACGTGGCCGCAGGCATGGACGTCAGAGCTGCTCGAACTCATCACCGTGCTGGCGCTGCTCCATGAACTGGAGCCCCGGCAGCGGGAGTTGAGGTTCTCCCTCGCCGACTCATCGGCGATCACCGCCGATGAGCTGGGGAAGGCGGGCATCCTGCCCGTACCGGCCGCGTCACGACGCCCGGCATCCGTCCTGGACCATCACGAGGAGGGGCCGGGGGGCCAGTTCGCGCTGATCTAGAGATCCGTACAGATCAGGAGAGATCAGCAAAGATCAGGAGAGATCAGGAGAGGTCAGGAGAAGGAGTCGAAGAGCCGGTTCAGCATCCGCTCGAAGACCTCGTCCGCGTCCCCCGGCGGGGGCCCCTCGGTCAGCATGGCGGCGAGCCGCGGATACGCCCCGCTGCCGACCTGCCCCGCCAGATACGCGAACCGCACGGCCTGCTCCTGCTCCTGCGACCACGGCAGCGCCCGCGCGCGTTCCGCCATGGCGCACTCATTGGCCACGTACGTCATGACGGAGCCGTTGAGCATCCCGATCAGTTCCATCTTGGTGCCGTAGGGGGCGTCGAGCCCTTCCAGGGCGCCCAGGCAGTGCTCGAGGAAGCGCAGGGCGTTCGGGCTGTAGCCGTAGAGCGTCGACATGATCCGCGCCAGCCAGGGGTGACGGTGCATGATCGCGCGCGTCTGGCGGCCGAGCGCCGTCATCTCCGTACGCCAGTCGCTGCCCGGCGGCCCGGCGGGCAGTACGTACTCGCCGCTGACCGCGTCGACCATCAGCTCGTACAGGTCCTCCTTGCGCGGCACATAGTTGTAGAGCGACATGGTGCCGCAGCCCAGTTCGCCGGCCACCCTGCGCATGGAGACCGCGTCGATGCCGTCCGCGTCGGCGATGCGGACCGCCGCCGCGGCGATGTCCGCCCTGCTGTACGCGGGTTTCGGGCCGCGGCCCGCACGCTCGGGGCGCGCCCAGATCACTTCCGGTTCGGCCGCTCGGCCCGCCATTGATCATCACCTCGCTCCCCATGTTAGTTACGTACAGCGTACGTAGTGGGGTACGGTGGCCGCATGACTTCTACGTACGCTGTACTTAGTGAAGGTCTGGAGAAGCGGTTCGGGGACGTCCATGCCTTGCGGGGCCTCGACCTCGCCGTCCCCGAGGGCACGGTCTGCGGGCTGCTCGGCCCGAACGGGGCCGGCAAGACGACCGCGGTACGGGTGCTGACCACGCTCCAGTCGCCGGACGCCGGCACGGCCCTGGTCGCGGGGCACGACGTGGTGCGGGAGGCCGCTGCCGTGCGGCGGGTGATCGGGGTGACCGGGCAGTACGCGTCGGTCGACGGCGATCTGACCGGGCGCGAGAACCTGCGGCTCTTCGCGCGCCTCCTGCGGGTTCCGCGGGCGCGGGGCGACGAGCTCCTTGAGCGCTTCGGGCTCGCCGAGGCCGCCGATCGCCCCGCGCGGACGTACTCCGGCGGCATGCGGCGGCGCCTTGACCTCGCGGCGAGTCTGATCGTGCGCCCCCGCGTGCTGTTTCTCGACGAGCCCACCACCGGGCTCGATCCGCACAGCCGTAACGGCATCTGGGACGCCGTGCGGGAGTTGGCCGCCGAGGGGACGACGGTGCTGCTCACCACGCAGTATCTGGAGGAGGCCGATCAGCTCGCCGACGAGGTCGTGCTGATCGACGGGGGGCGGGTGGCACAGCGCGGTACGCCCGCGGCGCTGAAGGGGCAGATCGGGAGTTACGCGGAGGTTGTCGTCGCCGAGGAGGCCGCGGTGCCCGCGGCCGCGATCGTGCTGGATCAGCTGACCGGGGCCGAGCCGGTCCTCGACGCGGGGCGGCTGACCGCCGGGGCTGTTGTTCTCGATCCCTCGGTCACGTTGCCGCGCCTTGTACGGGAGTTGGACTTGGCGGGGGTGCCGATTGTCGATGCGACGTTGCGGGCGCCGACGCTCGACGAGGTCTTTCTGCGGCTCGTCGCTCGTGTTTCCTGACTCTGCCAAACGAGAGGTCGACCAGTGAGTGAAGTCGTCTACGACAGCGGTGCCGTCCTCGGCCGGCACCTGCAGCGCATCAAGCACGCCCCCGCCATTCTGATCATGACGCAGACGATGCCCATCGTCTTCCTGCTCTTCTTCGGGTACGTCTTCGGCAGCGCCCTCGCCATGCCCGGATCCGACTACCGCGCCTTCCTCGTGCCCGGGATGATCGTCGCGACCGCCGCGAACGGGATCATGACCGGCATGTTCACCGCCGCCCAGGACTCGCACCGCGGCGTGATGGACCGCTTCCGTACGCTGCCGATGAGCCGCTCGGCGGTTCCGCTCGGGCAGGCCGTCGCCGATCTGCTGACCACCGCCGTGGGGCTTGTGCCGCTGATGCTCGTCGGGCTCGCGATGGGGTGGCGGATCGAGGGCGGTGCGCCGCAAGCCCTGGGCGCCTTCGGCCTCTTGCTGCTCTTCCGGTTCACGGCGACCTGGATCGGCATCCTGCTCGGACTCGCCTCGCAGAGCGAGGAGGCGGCGGGACAGCTGGGCGGCGCGACGTTCATGCTGCCGCTGCTCTCGAACGCGTACATCCCCACCGACGGGCTCCCGGGATGGCTGCGCACCGCGGCCGAGTGGAACCCGATCAGCGCGGTGGCGACGGCGGTGCGGGACCTGTTCGGCAACACGCCCGTTCCGACGGACGCCGCCTGGCCGGTGACGCATCCCGTGGCCGGGTCGGTCCTGTGGTGCGCGGTGCTGCTCGCCGTGTGCGTGCCGCTCGCCGTCCGCCGGTACACGCGCGGGGGACGGTGAGCGGACGGCCGAACTCGCCGTCGGGGCGGGCTACTTCTGGGGTTCGAGCTCCGGCCCCAGCGAGGAGAACTTCTCCTGGGACACCACGCGCTTCGGCGGCCAGGTGATGTTCGACGGCGGCCACTTCTGGCCCGTCTTCTTCAGGAACCACGCGGGGGGTTCGTACATCGGCGGCTCATAGCCGTCCGGCAGCGCGGTCTTCCAACTGACGCCCTTCGTACGCTCCTTGAACTCGTCCTTGACCGCCTTGAGGCGTTCGGGCCGGGTGATCAGGTCGACCGCCGTCGCCGCCAGATACTTCGCGGCGGCGATCACTGCCGCCTGGCCTGGCGCCGCGGCCGCGCAGGCCGCGGTGGACCAGGTGTGCATCTTGGTGCCGATGGGGGCGAGCGCGGCCCCCATCGATACGGTGGGCACGTTCCAGCTGATGTCCGCGACATCCGTCGAGCCGCCGCCCATGAACACCGGGTTGGGCGGGGTGAGTTCACCGATCTTGTCGTGCATGCCCCGCTGCGGAAGACCCAGGGACTCCTGGAGTTCCTTCGCCAACTCGTGGGCCTCGTCGGTGAATTGCGGCGGGCCTATCTCCTTCATGTTCGCGTGCAGGAGCTCGGCGAAGGATTTGGCGGGGAGTTGGTTCCAGCAGGCCGAGGTGACACGGTGCCGGACCGAGGTCTGGGACGCCTTCGCGGCCGCCTCCGAGACGGCGACCACCTTGTCGAGGAGCACCCGGACGCGGGCGGGGCTTCCCTCGCGTACGTAGTAGCTGATCTCGGCGATCTCCGGGGTGACGTTCGGGATGTCACCGCCGTTGTTGATCACCCAGTGGAGCCGGCCGCTCGGTGCGAGGTTCTCCTCGCGCAGGAACTCCGACATCGTCGCCATCATCACGGCGGCGTCGAGCGCGGACTTGTTGCCCAGCGGGGTGCCGCCGTGCCCTGCCACGCCGAGGAAGGTGAAGGTGACGGCGGTCATCGCGGTGGTCGTGCCCCAGCCGGTCGCGTTGGCCGTCGAGGGGTGCCAGTCCAGGAACGCGTCGAGGCCGTCGTACACGCCCTTGCTGACGGCGTACGTCTTGCCGATCAGTGCCTCCTCGGCGGTGGAGCCGAAGAACTTCACGGTGACGGGCAGCTTGTGCCGCTTGGCCGCCTGGGCGACGGCGGCGGCCGCGGCGGCCGCCGCCGTGCCGAGCGCGCTGTGGCCGCAGCCGTGGCCGGGGCCGTAGCTGGGTGCGAAGGGGTCGTGGACGTACTCGCGTGGATCGTGGTGGCCGACGCCCTTGTTCTGCGAGAGACCGGGCAGCGCGTCGTACTCGCCGCTGAAGCCGATGACGGGGCCGCCGCTGCCGTGCGAGAAGGTCGCCGTGAACGCGGTGGGGAATCCGGCCGTGCCGAACTGGACGTCGAATCCGGCCTGTTCGAGGAAATCGGCCTCGGCGAGCGAGGACTTCCACTCGCGCAGGGACAGCTCGGCGTTGTCCCAGATCTCGGCGTTCAGACCGGTGATCCGGTCGTCGTGGGAGGTGATCCAGTCGAGCGCGGTGCGCTTGGCGGGGGTGTCGGCCGCGAGGTTCTCGGGCGCTTCATAGGCGGCGGGGCTGTCGTCGGCGCTCGCGGCCATCGCCGGGTCGGCTTCGGCCGTCATGACGGCGCCGGTCACACCGGCCGCGCCGAGCAGTTGCATGATGCGGCGCCGGCTCAACGGCGGGCCGCTCGCGGGGAGTGCTTCATGCTCATGCTGATCATGCAGGTCACACACGCGCACCTCCGGGGGTGAGGTTGGGTGTATCGGCCAATCGATCAGCAACAGTGCGACTGAATCGTTGCGGCGTCAACAGGTGCGCATGACACGGGTGTTACGTGAAGTGGAGTGAGGAGCGGGTGGGTGGGAGCAACCCGCCGTGGAGCGGCGGTCAGACCCCCGACCACCCGTGGTCAACGACCCCCGAAAAGCGACCGCCGCAACCTGCGCAGCGGAGCAAAAAGGGAAACCCGCCGCACACGCGCACCGCGCGCACTGCGGTCGTGCGCGGCACTCCGCGAGGTCAGCTCACGCATCAGCAGCGTCGCCTCGTGCGACTCGCGCTGCGGAACGGCAGGGCCGCCCAGCACCGCGAGATGGCGGTCGAGACGAGAGCTGGTCGCGCTGCTCCCGCAAGTGATCGCAGGGACACGCGCCCTGCTGCGCACCGTTATCTGTTCCATGTCACTCCCCACCCGTACGAGGGCACCCGGCCCAGGGCAGGTTAACCCTATCGCCCCGTCGTGACACTCATGTATCCCGGTCGCAGGATTCACCTTCTGCACAAGGAGGTTGACGATTACTCTCCGAATCCAACTGATTCCAGGGCGAGTTGGACAAGAGGGTCAGAAGTGGGCCGATCTGAGCCTCCATCGGGCTCGGTGGTGACAGCGAGTGAGGAAGCGGAAGCACTCAGCCCGGTGGCGAGCACGGGCGTTTCGCCCTCGAGCAGACCCAGCGAGCGGGGCTCCGACGCGGGGCGCATCAGCCACAGTTGGTGCACACGGCCCCGTGGCGGCCCCTCAAGGCCCGTGACGGTCACCACGGCGCGCCGCCTGGACTCCGACGCGACGACGTTGATGCCGCGCCCCCCTGCGTCCTGCTCGCCCGTGGCCCGGGCGTCGGGCGCGGCCAGGACGTGGGCGATCTCACGTGCGGCGGCCCGCTCGCGGTCGAGCCGGTCGTCGGTCCGGGCGAGCTGGACCGCGAGGACCGCGCAGGCGACCAGGGCGAGCACGGCGGCGGCGAGCGGAACCAGAAGCGCACGCGTACGTGGGGGCGCGCTCGCGGCGACGGGCGCCTGCGTCCGCGGCTCCTGCTCCGTCGTGCGTACGGCGGTCATGACCCGGTCGAGCAGGGCGGGCGGCGGCGGAGTCGAGGCGGCGCCCGCGAGCCGCACGGCGCCCTCGGTCAGCAGCCTGGTCTCCTCCTGGCAGCGGCCGCAGCGGGCCAGGTGCCGCTCGAAGCGGCGCAGTTCGCGGGGTTCGAGGGCGTCCAGGGCGTAGGGGACGGCCAGCGAGTGCACGGGCCTGCGCGGCAGCCACGCGATGTGTCCTCCGGGCGGCCACTTCATGCCGCACCTCCCGTGGCGGCGCCCAGGCAGTCGCGCAGCCGCAGCAGCCCGTCCCGCATCCGCGTCTTGACGGTGCCGAGCGGGACGGAGAGCCGCCGGGCCACCTCGCGGTACGTGTAGCCGTCGTAATAGGCGAGCGTCACGGCCTGGCGCTGAAGGTCCGTCAGGCGCCGCAGGCAGCGGCGCACCCATTCGCGCTCCAGGGTGCCCTCGACCTCCTCGGCCACGTGGTCGAAGGCGGGGACCTCGGCGCGCCCGGCCACGCGCTGTTCGCGGTCGCTCGCCGCGCGGGCGCTGCGCACCCGGTCCACCGCCCTGCGGTGGGCGAGGGTGAGGATCCAGGCGAGGGCGCTGCCGCGCGCGGGGTCGAAGCGGGCCGCCGTGCGCCACAGTTCGAGCAGCACCTCCTGGACCACTTCCTCGGACTGCGCCGGGTCCCGCAGCACCCTGCGCACCATCCCGTACACCGGCCCGGACACCAGGCCGTAGAGCTTCTCGAACGCCTGCTGGTCGCCCTGCGCGACCAGCGGGAGCAGTGCGTCGGCGTCCATGCGGTGTCCCCCTTGTCCGGGCCCCTCCTGCGCGCGGGGCTCATTGTCCGGTCGCCCGGTCTTCGGGGCGAGAGATGGGACCGGATTGGGGAAGAGGCCAATCCGCCGGACCCTTCGCCCCGAATGGCGTTCGTCAGGCGGCTCCCGCGCACCGCGCGCCGGGTCGCGCGAAGGAAGGTAAGGACGGACGCGATGACAGCTATCGCCAGAAGCCGTACGGGGCGTCGCGACAAGCGCGGCCTCGCCGCGCTTGTCTGTGGCGCGCTGGCCGCCGGGGGGCTCGCAGCCGCCGGCGTGACCGCACTCGAACCGGGGGCGGCCGACGCCGCCAGCCACCGGGAGGCCCCGCTGATCTCGGGACAGCCCCAGTACGACAACACGGACGTGTACGCGTTCGTCAGCCCCGACCGGCCCGACACGACGACGATCGTGGCGAACTGGCTCCCCTTCGAGGAGCCCGCGGGCGGTCCCACCTTCTATCCGTTCGCGGACGACGCGCAGTACGACGTGCACGTCGACAGCGACGGCGACGCGCAGGGCGATCTGCTGTACCGGTGGACGTTCGACACCAAGACCAAGAACGGCGACACGTTCCTCTACAACACCGGTCCCGTGACGAGCCTCGACGATCCCGATCTGAACGTCACGCAGACCTACGACCTGGACCTGATCAAGCTGAAGGACCAGAAGGTCACGTCGACGACGAAGCTCGCCGACGACGTGCCCGCGGCGCCCTCGCACGTCGGCAAGGCGTCGATGCCGAACTACAAGAAGCTGCGCGACCAAGCCGTACGCAAGACCAAGGGCGGCGGTTCGACGTACGCGGGGCAGGCCGACGACCCGTTCTTCGCGGACCTCCGGGTCTTCGACCTGGCGTACGGGGGCAATCTCTCCGAGGTCGGGCGGGACACGCTCAAGGGCTACAACGTGAACACCATCGCCCTTCAGGTGCCGACCGCGGAGCTCCGGCAGTCGGAGAAGCAGCCCGTCGTCGGCGTCTGGTCGACGACCCAGCGCAAGAACGCGAGCGGCAAGTGGACGCAGGTCTCGCGGATGGGCAACCCGCTGGTGAACGAGGTCGTCGTGCCGAGGAAGGACAAGGACAAGTTCAACGCGTCCTCGCCCTGGGACGACAAGCAGTTCCTCAAGTACGTCACCAACCCCGAACTGCCCAAGGTCCTGCAGAAGATCTACGGCCTGAAGGCTCCGGCGGAGCCCCGCGACGACCTCGTGTCGGTCTTCCTGACCGGCGTGAAGGGCCTCAACCAGCCGCCGGGTGTGCGGCCGGCCGAGGCGCTGCGGCTCAACACGTCGATCAAGCCCGCCGCCGATCCGAAGCGGCTCGGTGTGCTCGACGGCGACAACGCCGGGTTCCCGAACGGGCGGCGGCTCACCGATGACGTCATCGACATCGAGTTGCAGGCCGTCGAGGGCGAACTCGTCGGCAACAAGAACGACTTGGGCGACGCGGTGGACGCCAACGAGCAGACGTTCGGCGGAACCTTCCCGTACGTGGCGCTGCCCACGGCCGGGTCCCGTGGGCCGCTGGCCAAGGGCGGTTCGGGCGACAGCGCGGCACGTGACGCGCTGAACGGCGGTGCCGTGCCCGGCCGTTCCGTGTCCGGTGGCGGCGACGACACCGATGCCGTGCTCATCGCCTCCGGGGCCGCGGGGGCGGCCGGGGCGCTGCTCGTGGGGCTCGGGCTCCTGTGGTGGCGCAGGCGGGGCGCATCTGGAGCCGCGGGGTGAGGGAATCCCCGCAGGGGTGAACCCCGCGGGGGTGAGTTTCCCTACGGGTCTCCGTCCCGTAGGGGAGCCCCCCGCCGGGTGAGTCCCCTCAAAGCCGGCGCGGTCCGCATCTCATCCCCCCTGCGGACCGCGCCCTCTCCCTCTTCTTCTTGCTGCTTCTTGTCCTCACCGCTCCTGCCGACTCTCTGGAAGGTCTGCTGCCATGGCTCTGCCACGTCCCGCCGTGCGGTCCGTCGTCGCCGCCGTCGCGCTGGCGCTCGCGATCACCGGCGGCGCCGTTGTCGCCGGCGGTGACGACGGCCGGGACCGGCCGCCGCCGGCCGTCGCCGCGCCGGGCGCCTCCCTGGACGGGCTCCGGGGCGGCGATCTGGACCGTGGCGTGGAGGCGCTTCAGGCCCATCTGCGGGCCCAGCCGAGGGACTTCGGCTCCTGGGCGACGCTGGGCACCGGCTACGTCGAGCAGGCCCGCACCGGAGGTGACCCCTCGCGGTACCGCGAGGCGGACCGCGCGCTCGACCGGTCCCTGGAGCTGCGGCCCCGCAACGACGCCGCCCTGGCCGGGCGTGCGGCGCTTGCCGCCGCCCGGCACGACTTCAAGGGAGCCCTGCGGCACGCGGAGTCCGCGCTCGCCGAAAACCCGTACAACCAGGGTGCGTTGGCCTCACGGATCGACGCCCTGGTCGAGCTGGGCCGCTACCGCGCGGCGTCGCGGGCCGCCGACGAGGCGGACGCCCGGCGGCCCGGCGTTCCCGTCTTCACCCGGTACGCGTACGTGCGTGAGCTGCGCGGGGATGTCGCCGGGGCCCGGCGTGCGCTCTCGCGGGCGGTCGGCTCGGTCTCGGCCTCCGCCCCCGGCGACGTCGCCTACGTCGCCACGGCGCTCGGCCAACTCGCCTGGCGCCAGGGCCGGTACGGCGAGGCCCTGCGCCAGTGCGGCAAGGCGCTGCGGGCCGACGCCTCCTATCTGCCGGCGCTGGAGTGCCGGGCTCGGGCCTGGTCCGGGCGGGGCGATACGGGG
>NZ_SRIC01000196.1 GCF_004684775.1 Streptomyces sp. MZ04 | reverse complement strand
AGGTCGAGGAAGCGGTACTCCAGGCGCCGCTCCTCGTTCACGCCGTCGTCCGCGTTGACCGTGAAGGGCAGCGGGGCGGCGGTGCCGAGCACCTCGACCCCGGCGGCCCCGCGCCCGACCCCGCGGGGTCGCACCACGAGCGGCGGATCCGCAGCTTCCAGCCCCGCAGGAGCCGGGTCACCACGAGCCAGGCCGACGCCCTGCAGCGGCTGTGGCCCAAGTGGGGGCTCGACATCGACGGGCGGCGCGTCCTCGACCTCGGCGAACTGTTCGGCGGCGAGATGCCCGTCGTACTCGAGATCGGGTTCGGCATGGGCGAGGCGACCGCGCAGATGGCCGCCGATGATCCGGACACCGGGATCCTCGCCGTCGACGTGCACACCCCGGGGCAGGGAAACCTGCTCGGGCTCGCCGATCGCAACGGGCTGAGCAACGTCCGCGTGGCCAACGGCGACGCCGTCATCCTGCTGCGCGAGATGCTCCCGCCCGCCTCACTCGACGGCCTGCGCGTCTACTTCCCCGACCCCTGGCCCAAGGCCCGCCACCACAAGCGCCGCATCATCCAGCCCGAGTTCCTCGCCCTCGCCGCCCCCAGCCTCAAGCCCGGCGCGCTGCTGCACTGCGCGACCGACTGGGAGCCGTACGCCGAACAGATGCTGGAAGTGCTCACCGCACACCCCCTCTTCGAGAACACCCAGGCCGACGGCGGCTACGCCCCCCGCCCCTCCTTCCGCCCCTTCACCCGCTTCGAGGGCCAGGGCCTGGACAAGGGGCATGTGGTCCATGACCTGCTGTTCCGCCGGGTAGCAGCCGAGTAGCAGCCGAGTAGCAGGGAAACAGGAAACCCCCCGCCCGGCGCCAAGGCGGAACGCACCGTCGCGGCGCACCCCTGTCCCTCGTTAGGGTCAACGGCGTGGCCACCAGTTCTCCGCACGCGCACCCCCTGCCCCCGGCAGGGCCCCCCGGGCTCCGCCACGCGCGCTGGTGGCAGCGGCGGGCCATCCGCGCCGCCGCCCTGGTCACGCTGCTCGCCCTCTCCGGGCTCGTCATCCTCGCCCTGGTACGGGAAGAGACCGGCACCGAGGGGTTCCTGGTCGGGCTCGGGCTCGCGACGCTGCCCGTGCCGCTGCTGATAGCCGCCTTCCGCTGGCTGGCCCGGGTACAGCCAGGCCCCTGGCGGAACATCCTGTTCTCCTTCGCCTGGGGAGCCTGCGCCGCCGCCCTCATAGCCATCGTCGCGAACAGCTTCGCGACCCGCTGGATAGCGACCGCCACCGCCGACCCCACCAGCGCGGACACCCTCGGCGCGACCGTCATAGCGCCGATCGTCGAGGAGACGGCCAAGGCCGTGGCCGTCCTGCTCGTCTTCCTCTTCCGCAGACGCGAGTTCACCGGCGTGCTCGACGGCGTCGTGATAGCCGGAGTGACCGCCACCGGCTTCGCGTTCACCGAGAACATCCTCTATCTCGGCAGCGCCTTCGGCACCGACCAGCTCAACGGCGGCACGGGGCTCGCGTCCGTGACGGCGGCGACCTTCTTCGTACGCGTCGTCATGTCCCCCTTCGCGCACCCGCTGTTCACCGTGCTCACCGGCATCGGCTTCGGCCTGGCCGCGCTCGGCACCGACCGCCGGCGACTGCGCCACCTGCTCCTTCCGCCCGCCGGACTGCTCCTCGCGATGGGCCTGCACGCCCTGTGGAACGGCTCGGCGACCTTCGGCGAGTACGGCTTCTTCGCGGTGTACGCGCTCTTCATGCTGCCCGCGTTCGGGCTGCTGACCTGGCTGATGATCTGGCTCAGACAGCGCGGCCTGCGCGTGGTGCGGACCGAGCTGCCCGCGTACGTGCTCGCGGGCTGGCTCACGCCGCCCGAGCCGTACGCGCTCGGCACGATGCGGGCCCGCACCATCGCCCGCGACTACGCCGCGTACACGCAGGGCAAGGCCGCGGCGCGCACGGTCGCGGAGTACGAGGCGTACGCGACGTCGCTCGCCCTGCTCCGGCACCGGGGGCGCCGCGGCCGCGCGGGCGCCGACTTCGTCGTACGGGAGCGGGAGTTGCTGCAGGCGCTGTGGGAGCGCCGCGAACTGGCCCGGCCCGCGCTCGCCTACGCGGCGCGGGCGACGGCACCGGTGCTCGTACCGATGCCGCCCCCGTACGGGTACGGCTACACCCAGCCGGTGACGGCCTACGCCGCCCACGCCACGCACCCGGCGTACCCCGCCTACCAGACCCCGTACAACCCCTACCGCAGCTGATCAGGCGGAAGCCGCCGTCAGCGCGCTCACCTCGGCCTCCGTCAGTTCAAGATCCGCCACCGCGAGCAGCGCCGGCAGCTGCTCGACCGTGCGGGCCGACGCGATCGGCGCGGCCACCGTCGGCTGCGCGGCGAGCCAGGCCAGGGCCACGGTCGCGACCTCGGCGCCGCGCGCGGCCGCGATCTCGTCCAGGGCGGCGAGCACCTTCACGCCCCGCTCGGTCTCCAGGTGCTTGCCCGCGCCCTCGGCCCGCGCGCTGTCGACCCGCGCGCCCGGCCGGTACTTGCCGGTGAGGAAGCCGGAGGCGAGCGCGTAGTACGGCACCGCGGCCAGGCCGGAGCGTGACGCGACCTCCTGGAGCCGGCCCTCGTAGCTGTCGCGGGAGACGAGGTTGTAGTGCGGCTGCAGCGCGACGTACTTGGCGAGGCCCTCGCGGTCGGAGAAGTCGAGGGACTCCTGGAGCCGCTCGGCGGTCAGGTTGGAGGCGGCGATCGCGCGCACCTTGCCCGCCGTCACCAGCTCGTCGAGCGCGGTGATGATCTCCTCGACGGGGACGGCCGGGTCGTCGAAGTGCGTGTAGTAGAGGTCGATGTAGTCGGTGCGCAGTCGGCGCAGCGACTCCTCGGCACCGGACTTGATGGTGTTCGCGGACAGGCCCTTGTAGTCGGGGTGGGCGCCCACCTTGGTGGCGATCACGACGTCGGAGCGACGGCCGCGCGCGGCGAGCCAGTTGCCGATGACGGTCTCGGACTCGCCACCCTTGTTGCCCGGCACCCAGGCCGAGTAGACGTCGGCGGTGTCGACGAAGTTGCCGCCCGCCGCGGTGTAGGCGTCGAGCACGGCGAAGGACTGCGCCTCGTCGGCCGTCCAGCCGAAGACGTTGCCTCCGAGGGCGAGCGGGAAGACCTCGAGGTCGGACGGGCCAAGCGTGCGGAGAGAAGTCATACGGGGCTCAACACCCTTACGGATCCCGGCATTCCGCACTGCGGGATGTCAGTTCCGCGTTTCAGGATATGGGCATGCCGAGCCGGCAGCCCTGGCGTCGGGGGGTTGTCGCCAGGACCGCCGGAGTCACAGGGGGTGCCTCAGACTCAGACTCGGCCTCAACTTCGGCCTTGGCCTCAACTTCGACCTCGGCCTCAACTTCGACCTCGGCCTCGGCCTCAGAGCGACTGGCCCTTGTCCCGCAGCCAGGCGGCCGGGTCGACTCCGGTGGAGTCGCCGCCGGGGTGGACCTCGAGGTGGAGGTGCGGCCCGGTCACATTGCCGGTGGCGCCCACGCGGCCGATGGTGTCGCCGGTGGTGACCTTCTGGCCGACGCTGACACCGATCGAGGACTGGTGGTTGTACCAGAGCTCGGTGCCGTCATCGAGCTCCAGGATGGTGCGGTAGCCGTACGCCCCCGCCCAGCCGGCCTCCTTGACGGTGCCGGAGTGGATCGCCTTGAGGGGCGTGCCCGTCGGCGCCGCGAAGTCGAGGCCGGTGTGGTAGCCGGAGGACCACATGGAGCCGGGCTGACCGAAGGTGCTGGTGATCGTGTACGAACCGACCGGGAGGGTGTAGCTCTTGGCGAGCTTCGCCAGGCGCTCCGCCTCGGCCTTGCGCGCGGCTTCCTCTTCCGCCTTCTTCTTGGCGGCGGCCTTCGCGGCGGCGATCTTCTTCTCGGCCGCGGTCTGCTCGGCGGCGGCCCGCTCGGCGGCCTTCTTGACGGCGGCTTCTTCGGCCGCCTTCTGGACCGCGTCGTCCGCCTGGTCCTGCTGGTTCTCGGCCTGCTGCATGATGCGGGCCCGCAGCGCCTCGCCGGCGTCGGTGGTGCCCTGCTCGGCGTCCGCGGTGCTGACACCGGCGGCGGTGAGGGGGGCGGCGGTCGTCACGCCGGCGTCGGAGGAGCCCGAGTCGTCGGAGTCGTCGGAGTCGTCGGATATCAGGGAGCCCACGCCGGGAAGCGACTTGGCCTCCGGCAGCGAGTCCGTGACGGCCGAGATGTCCGGCATCTCGATGGAGACCGGGGGCTTGCCGCCCTGCGCGGTGGCGATGCCGCCCGCGCCGACGGCGGCGATGACGCCCACGCCGAGGACGGTGGAGCTGCGGGCGAGCCCGCCGCCGCCCTTCTTGTGGACGCGGTGCCTGCCGCGAACGGGACGGATGGACTCCTCGGTCGGGTTCCACTCCTCCCAAGGCTCATCTTCGTAGGCACCGAAGTCGTCGTCATTCGGTACGAAAACGGCTTGGGGGGCAGGCCGGTTGGACGCCACTGGGGCGCGCTCCTTTCCTTCCTTCTCGCCTACCGGGTTAGCTGACGGGTTCGGAGCAGGAAGGTCTCCTACGAACATCTGGCACGGATGCACAGATGCCCGATTCACCCCAATTGGTGGTTCCCCGGCTCCCTTTCGGGATTAGGCGTGTGCGCACGGAGCCGACTCGAGTGACGGCTGGGACGACCGCGCTGCGTTATCGAACGTTAATAGACGGCAGTGCCGTATTCCAAGCCGTTCCGACTGATCGTTAACGCCGTTGGCCTGTACTTAACGGGACACTGGGGGCCGGAACAGGGCGAGTTGACCGCACTTCTTCACACACCGGACCTTCACACCGCCTTGACAGTACGTCAGTTGTTATGCGGAGTGGTGCGATTCAGTCACGGCCCGTGACATCGGACGGGGCATCGGCCGGTGCGTCGGCGGCGTCAGGCCGCCGCACCGCGAGCAGCGCCATGTCGTCCGTCCCGCCGCCTCCGGTGTGCCGGCGCACCTCTTCGGCCAGCGTCGCGAGCAGCATGTCCGGACCGTGGGGCCCGGGAAAGATCCGGCCGCCGAGCCGGGCCGCCGGGTTGTAGAACTCGCCACGGATGTCCCGCGCCTCCGAGAGCCCGTCGGTGTAGAGCAGCAGCATCGCCCCCGGCGGGAACTCCGCCTCGTCGGCGCGGTCCGGCCAGCCCCCCAGGTCGCCCATCCCGAGCGGCAGCGCGGGCTCGCTCGCGGACAGCACGCACAGCCGTCCGTCGCCGCGCAGGAGCAGCGGCTCGGGATGCCCGCGGTTGAGGATGCGGATGGCCCGGTCGCCGTGCGGGATCTCGGCGAGGACGGCGGTGGTGAACCCCTCGAAGGCGTCGAGCCCGTTGCGCCGCGTGCCCTCCCGCGCGAGCGCCCGCTCCAGCCGCTGCGCCACCGCCTCCAGCGTCGCCTCCTGCTCGGCCGCCTCCCGGAACGCCCCGATGACCACGGCGACGGCCGCCACCGCGCCCATCCCCTTGCCGCGTACGTCGCCGACGATGACGCGTACGCCGTGCGGGGTGTCCTGCACGGCGTACAGATCCCCGCCGATGAACGCGTCGGCGTCCGCGGCCTCGTACCGCGCCGCGATGTCGAGCCCGCCGATCCGGTGATCCGGCTGTGGCAGCACGGCGCGCTGGGCGGTCTCCGAGATGGTGCGGGCGGAGGCGAGCTGTTGGTCGCTGCGGCGTACGACGCTGTTGATGAGGGCGGCGAGCACGGCGACGGTCACCAGGGTGAGGAGCTCGGTGACGGCCTCGACGTCGGTGGTGGTGTTGTTGAAGTGCAGGCCGAGCACGGCGAGGCAGGAGGCGGCGCCGATGAGGCTGGTGCTCAGGAGCGAGTAGAAGGGCGCGGCGATCAGCGGGGCGGCGGTGAACAGGGGCGCCGCGGTGAACTCCGGAGGGGTCGACAGGTCGTACACGACACCGACGACCAGGAGGAGCCACGGGAGGGCCCGCACGAGCGCCCGCTCGTGGGTGACGTCCGGACTCATGCCCGACCCCTCTCCGGGGTTTCTCGGACGTCCTCGCTGCCCCACCGCTCGTCTCCTGCCGAAGTCCGCGCCCGGGACCAGCCCCATGACCGCACCTGTCCAGGTTTCCCGGAGCGGCGGCGGGCGGCGAGCCGTGTGGGCCGACCGGATGACGTCACAGGGGGGGGAACGCGAAAACGCCTGAGGCCCGGATCCATGATCTGGATCCGGGCCTCAGGACTTCAGTAGCGGGGACAGGATTTGAACCTGCGACCTCTGGGTTATGAGCCCAGCGAGCTACCGAGCTGCTCCACCCCGCGCCGTTGAAATGAACAGTACGCCATGTGGCGGGGTAAAAGCGAACCGGTTGACGGGAGGGGCGAAACCGCAGGTCGCTAAGCGTTTTCGGCGTGCGTCAGGGTCTCCCAGGCCACGAAGAGACCGTCCGTGCCCTCGGGCCGCCGCCCCTCCGTGAATTTCTCCGTGTTCGGGAGATCCAGCTTCAGCCGCTGCCCCAGGTGATTGAGGCCGACCTCGGTGTCGGGCCCCATGTCGCGCTGCACCTTTCCGCCGCACAGCCACTTGGGCGCCTTGGTCCCCAGCTGGTACTTGGAGTGGAATTCGAACGCGGCCCGCAGCCGGTCCTCGACCTCTCCGTAGAGGTCGACGCCCTGGTGCCAGGCGGTCTCCGCGATGTGCGCGGTGGCCGCGAGCGAGTAGCTGGCGTGCTTGAAATTGCGGCAGGTCTCCTGGGAGAGCCCGTCGGCGAAGGTCTTCTGCCCGAACCAGTACTTCTGGAGCTTCTCCGGGGTGTTGATGGCGCTGCCCGCGGGCGAGACGGGGAGCGGACCGTCCGACTTCATATAGAAGTAGGCGGGTACGCGGTCCCGGAAGTGCGTCACCGCCTTCTCGAACGACTCGTGGTCGTCGAGGAACACCGCCATGCTGATGGTCGCGTCGGCCATCAGGAGATCCCAGTTGCCGTTGAAGTCGGCGGCCCCTTCGCGCACTTGGGGCAGATAGGCGTTGCGCAGCATCCGCTCGAAGCGGAGCAGCCGGCCGTCGGTCCAGCCGTCGTAGGAGTAGCGCACGGCCTCGGCCGCGCGCGCCCAGGACGAGGCGGCCCACGCCGTCTGGAGCCCGGCGTTGGCCTCCGTGTGTCCGGTGATCACCTGCGCCCAGGCGTCCATGATCTGCACGGCCTTCGCGGCGTGCGCCTTCTCGCCGGTGATGTTCCAGAGCAGCGCGTGGGTGTACGCGGCGATGGCGTCATCGCGCTCTTCGACGCAGCCCTGGCCGGGGCGGGTGTCGGGCGGGCAGTCGACGACGGCGTACGGCGTGGCCTGGTAGTCGTCCGCCGCGTACTCGCTGGCCCGCATCTGCTCGAACGCCCCCAGCCAGGGCTGCTCCCGCGCCGCCACGTGCGCGCGCACCCGCGCCAGCTGGGCCTTGCTGACCAGCACTCCGGGGTGCTCGAAGGCCAAGTTGGCGGGGCGCGCCCGCTCGGTCGCACCGCCCGAGCCGCCGCCGGAACCGCCGCAGGCCGCCGCGACGCCGATCAGGAGCGGCACGAGCACCATGACTAGAGCCCGTCGTACGGAACGTACGGAACCCATGCTGCACCTCCGGACCTCCGGGTCGACCACCTGGCAGGCTCAGCGTCACTCGTGGGCCGCGGGGGCGCAGGCAAGGCGGGGCCGTTCGGGCGACCGGAGGGAGCCGGAGGGAGCCGGAGGGAGCCGGAGGGAGCCGGACATGCCACAGGCCCAGATCAGAGGTTCCTGACTGGGGGACGGCGCCATGTGGCAGCACCTGTCGGCCGACGACCGTGTGGCGTACTGGACTCCATTCCTCGCGCCCTGCACCGGTAGGGCCGGGGCGATTCGTCAGGGAGTGTTCATGCGTGGATTCGTGGCCACTGTGATCTCTGCGGTCTGTCTGCTGGCTGCCGGTCCGAGCGTTGCGCACGCCGCCGCTCTGCCGATTCCTCCCGGACCGATCCCCGACGAGTGTGTGCGCGGCTACGGCACCGATGGTGACGCGGTGCTGGTGTGCTACCCATGTCTGTTGTTGACGTCGAGTCCGGGTACGGTCCCGGTGTTCATGGACCACGCGCGGAACCCGTGTCCGACAGTGATTGTGGGTGAGGCGCCGGCCTCGGGGTGGCCCGCTTCGATTCCGCGCACCGGACGAGCTATCGATCTTCAAAGCCCTGAAACGCACCGCAGGCCCAGATCAGATGCCTTCTGACCTGGGCCTGAGCGGTAGACCGTGTGGGACTCGAACCCACAACCAATGGATTAAAAGTCCACTGCTCTGCCAATTGAGCTAACGGTCCGTGCCGACGCACCCCACGAGCATAGCGGGACGGGCCCCGTCGTCCGATCGGGTATCGCCTCCGGGCCCGTCGCGAGTTCCGCGCCGGGCCCTCGAGCGGGCCTGGGACGGTCAGAGATCGGCCTGGTCGGGCGACACGGAGCGGGCCGCCTCGCGGGCCAGGGTGCGCTCGTGCTCCGGGTTGAGGAACCAGTACCTGGCGGATGCCAGCCACCAGGTCGCGGCGAAGCCGAGCACCACGAGGACCGCGATCGGGGCGTAGTTGAAGGTCTTCCAGGTGACCGGCGATACCTGCGGCAGCATGAAGAGGACCGTGATCACGCCGACCCAGGCCACCGCCACGATCCCGATCGGGCGCGACCAGCGGCCCAAGTGCCAGGGCCCGCGCTCGAATTGGTCGCCCTTGCGCAGCCGGAGCAGGGTCGGGACGACGTACGCGATGTAGAGCCCGATGACGGCGATCGAGGTCACCGCCGCGTACGCCGTCACGTTGATCAGGTACGGAAGTCCGAGCACCAGCGCGCCGAGCGCGGCCAGCCAGACCGCCGCGACGGGCGTGCGCGTACGCGGGTTGACCGTGTGCCAGATGTGCGAGAACGGCAGCGCTCCGTCCCGCGAGAAGGCGTAGATCATCCGGGAGTTGGCGGTCACGGACGCCATGCCGCAGAAGAGCTGCGCGCCGATGACGACGAGCAGGAGCAGCTTGCCGGCGGTCGCCCCGAGGGCGTCGAGCAGGATCTGCGCGGGCGGCGCTCCCGTGGCCGACCCCAGCGCACCCTCGTACGACTGGATGGCGAAGGTGAAGCCGAGCAGCAGCACGAAGCCCGCGATCCAGGACGTCCAGATGGAGCGGACGATGCCGCGCGGTCCCGCCGTGGACGCGTCGTGGGTCTCCTCGGTCATGTGCGCCGACGCGTCGTACCCGGTGAAGGTGTACTGGGCCATCAGGAGGCCGATGAGGGCGACATAGAGGCCGCTGCCCCACCCCGTGTTGTTCACGAACTCCGTGAAGACGAAGGACGCCGACTGGTGCGAGTCCGGCGAGAACGCGAGCGCGCCGACGATGACCGCGACGCCGATGACGTGCCACCAGACGCTGACGCTGTTGAGCAGGCCGACGATGCGTACGCCGAAGGTGTTCAGGAGTCCGTGCAGGACGAGGATGGCGGCGAAGAGCAGGATCGTGCGCTCCTCGGTGACCTGGAAGTCGAACTGGAGGTTCAGGTACGCGCCCAGGAACGACGCGGCTCCGAAGTCGATGCCCGCGGTGACGGCGACCTGGCCGAGGACGTTGAACCAGCCCGTGAACCACGCCCAGGCGGCCGCCGTGCGGGGCGGTGCGAGGCGGTGCGCCCAGAAGTAGAGCCCGGCCGATGTCGGGTACGCCGAGCAGATCTCGGCCATGGCGAGGCCGACGAAGAGGGTCATCAGGCCGACAACGACCCAGCCCCAGGTGATCAGGGCCGGGCCGCCGGTGTTCATGCCGAACAGGTACATCGTGAGGCAGCCGGAGAGGACCGAGATGATCGTGAAGGAGACCGCGTAGTTGGAGAACGCGGACATGCGGCGCGCGAGCACCTGGGTGTAGCCGAGCTGGGCCAGGCGCTCCTCGTCGGAGCCGGGTGGTGGTGGTTCGCCGTTCTTTCCGTCAGTGGTCGTCATGCAGCAGCGTTGCCCACGGCAGGGACATGACACACGTCACGTTTGGCATACGGCAGCGGGCCCGCCCCCGAAGGGACGGGCCCGCTGCCGTTCAGTCAGTCACTCGGGCATCAGCCGATGACTCAGCCGACGACTCAGCCGCCGACTCAGCCGTTGCGCTTCCAGCGCGGCTTGTCGTCGCGGCGGCCGAAGGAACCGGTGCCGGTGCCGGAGCGGTCGCGGTTGAACGCCGGGCGGTCGTGGCCACCGGAGCGGGCGCCGCCGGAGGGGCGGTCGTCACGGCGGTCACGGTTGAACGGACGGTCGCTGCCGCGGTGGCCGCCAGAGGGGCGGTCGTCGCGACGGAAGGAACCGCCACGGTCACCCGACGGACGGTCGTCACGACGGAAGCCGCCACGGTCGCCCGAGGGACGCTCGTCACGACGGAAGGAACCGCCACGGTCACCCGACGGACGGTCGTCACGACGGAAGCCGCCACGGTCACCCGAGGGACGCTCGTCACGACGGAAGCCACCACGGTCACCCGAGGGGCGGTCGCCGCCACGGAAGCCACCCTCACGGCGGTCGCCACCACGGAAGCCGGAGCCGCCACGGTCGTCACGACGCTCGAAGGAACGGCCACCACGGTCGCCACCCTCACGGCGGTCACCGCCACGGAAGCCACCCTCACGGCGGTCGCCACCACGGAAGCCGGAGCCACCGCGGTCGTCACGACGCTCGAAGGAACGGCCACCACGGTCGTCACGGCGCTCGCGCTCGTAGTTGCCGCGCTCGTCGCGCTGCGGACGGCGCTCCTCGCGGGCGGCCGGGGCGGCGGACTGCTCCGGGACGGAGGCGGCGGCCTCGACGGCGGCCTCGGCAGCGGCGGCGGCCTCGGCCACCGCGGCCTCCGGGTCGTCACCGCGCTCGCGGGCGGCACGCGCGGTGAGGCGCGAGGCCTCCTCGCGCAGCTCGGTGGCGCGGCGCGTGGCGCGCTCCAGCTCCTTGGTGAGGTCCTTGACCTCACGCTCGGCCTGGGTCGCCGCGTTGCCCGCGGAGTCGGCCTGCACCTCGGTCATCGAACGGGCGCCGGTGATCTCGGCGACCTCCGGCTCGAAGGTGCCGCCGCCGTTGATGATGTGACGCGAGGCGTCGACGCCCGCGTCCTCCATCAGGCGGAAGATCTGACGGCGCTGGTGCGGCAGGGACAGCGAGACGACCGTGCCGGAGCGGCCCGCGCGAGCGGTACGGCCGGAGCGGTGCAGGTAGTCCTTGTGGTCGCCGGCCGGGTCCACGTTCAGGACCAGGTCGATGCCGTCGACGTGGATGCCGCGGGCGGCGACGTCGGTGGCGACGAGCGCGTTGACGTAGCCCTTCTTGAAGTCCTCGAGGACGCGGGTGCGGGCACCCTGCGTCATGCCGCCGTGCAGCGCGTCGGCCTTCACACCGGACTCGCAGAGCTGCTCGGCGATGCGGTCGGCGCCCAGCTGGGTGCGGACGAAGATGATCGTGCGGCCCTTGCGCGCGGCGATGGCGGCCGTGACGGGCGCCTTGTCGCGGGGCTTCACGATCAGGATGTGGTGGGTCATGGTCGTGACGGCGCCCTGGGCGGCGTCGACCTCGTGCGTGACCGGGTTGTTCAGGTAGCGCTTGACCAGCGTGGAGATCTCGTTCTCCATCGTGGCCGAGAACAGCATCCGCTGGCCGCCGGACGGCACCTGGTCGAGCAGCTCGGTGACCTCGGGCAGGAAGCCCAGGTCGGACATCTGGTCGGCCTCGTCGAGCACCGCGATCTGGGTGTTCTCCAGCGAGCAGGCGCCACGGCTGATGATGTCGCGCAGACGGCCCGGCGTGGCGACGAGGATGTCGACGCCGCGCTCGAGGGCGTAGATCTGGTTGCCCATGGACGTACCGCCGCAGACGACCTTCATCTTCAGGCCGAGTACGTCGCCGTACGGCTGAAGCGCGTCCGCGACCTGCATCGCCAGCTCGCGGGTCGGGGTCAGGATGACGCCGCGGGGCTTCTTCTTCTCGGTGTGGCCCTCGGCCAGCTGCGCCAGCATCGGCAGACCGAAGGAGAGGGTCTTGCCGGAGCCGGTGCGGCCGCGGCCCAGGATGTCCTTGCCGGCCAGGGCGTCCGGGATGGTCGCGGCCTGGATCGGGAAGGGGGTGTGCACGCCGTTGCGGGCGAGCTTGCGGACGACACCGTCGGGCAGACCGAGGTCGCCGAAGGTGATCTCGGGCTCGGCGTCGGCGTCGACGTCGGCGTCGGCGTCGGCGTCGGCGTCGGCCTCAACGGCATCAGCTTCGGCGTCGGCGTCGGTGGTGACCTCGGTGACGTCCTCGGCCGGGGCGGTCTCGACGATCTCGACGGCCTCGGCGACAACCTCTACGGCGTCGTTCTCGACGGTCTCGACAGCCTCGACGGCCTCGTTCTCGGGCAGGACGGCGTGGTCAGAACTGAAAATGGACATGCGAAATGCGAAACCTTCCGGAGTCTCGGCACGCGCCCGTCAACTCCGTGATTTCGCAATGGACCGCCTCTATGCGGTCAGCCACGGCAAGGGAGAGTACGCGCCACGCGGCGCTCTTCTGTGTCGGCGCCGGGCAAATGGGATCAAACGATCTACCACCATACGCACCCACCCCCCCCTAAGGCAAACCGAGCTGCCCGAGGCACCTTCGATTCAAGGCCTCACGGCCGGGCTCACCTGCGACGAAGCGGGTTTCGGACAGCGGCTGATCTACGTCGGTCCACCTCCGGAGTACGCCGATCTACGCGGGCCCGGCCTCCGGAGAGGGCTCCCGCGACACCGGCTCCGTCGACCGCTGCCCGAGCTGGGCGTCCTGCTGGGTCTCCTCGTGCGCCGACGAGGAGGGCTCCGGGGTGGGCGGCGTGGGCGTCGGCGTGGGAGACGGCTTCGGCGTGGTGGGCTTCGGCGTGGGGGACGGCTTCGGCGGCCTGGGCTTGGTGGGGCTCGGCCGCCCGCCCGTCGTCGGCGCGGCCGGGGCGGCGGAGGTCCCGGACGCGGAGGCGGAAGCCGGGGCGGCGGCACCCGACGTCGCATCACCGGCACCGGCGTCCCGGTCCTTGCCCTTGCCCTTGCCCGTCCGCTTCCCGTGCCCGTCGCCCTTCGCGTCGCCGCGCCCGCCGCCGGAACCACCGCCGGCCGAGCCGCCGCCCGGCGAGACACCACCGCCGTCCGGGGCCGCCGCCCCGTCACGCTGCCCCGCGGAGCGCGCGGGTCCCGGCGCATCGCGCCCGTCGTCACCGATGCTCATGCAGCCCGCGGTCGCCATGACGGCCACCGCCGCCGCGGCCCACCGGACAGGAACGTACAACTGGCGCACGGCCGAGCACCTCCGAGGCGCTGGAAATGGGGACGCCCTGCCCAACTCCCCTGCCCCGCAAGAGGACACGGACCTCGCCGCCGTCCCGTCAGCCGTAGCCCAGCGCGTGCAGCCGCTCGTCGTCGATCCCGAAGTGATGGGCGACCTCATGCACCACGGTGATCTCCGTCTCCGCCACGACGTCCTCGCGCGACTCACACATCCGGAGTGTCGGCCCCCGGTAGATGGTGATGCGGTCGGGCAGCACTCCCGCGTACCACTCGCCCCGGTCGGTCAGCGGAGTTCCCTCGTAGAGCCCGAGCAGCTCGGGATCCTCGGCGGGCGGTTCGTCCTCCACGAACACCGCCACGTTGTCCATCAACCGCGTCAACTCCGGCGGAATCCGGTCGAGCGCCTCGGCGACCAGTTCCTCGAACTCTTCCCGCGTCATCTCCAGCACACCCCCATTGTCGGCCACCGTCCCGCATGGCCACCCGCCGCCGTGGGCATACGGGACCAATGACCCGCGACGTCACAGTCGTCATGCAGGGGATGAAAAGGATCAAGGGCATACGAAGGGCGCCCACCGCCCTCGTACGCCACTACCGCGCACGCCACACGCATCCGGTGGGCGAACTGATCAGCCCCCCGCACCCGTACGGCCGCGCCGTCGGCCTGGTCGCGGTCGTCCTGCTCGGCGCGTGGCTCGGCCTGCTGATCCTGGGCAGCGCGCACGTACCCGTGGGCCCGATGGACACCCGGATGACGCTGCGCCCCTCGGCCACCGGCGGCACGAAGATCGACGTATCGCCGCTCGGCGCCCTGGAACTGCGCTCGCACACGGCCCCCATCCGCCTGGACGTGGACGTGGACCGCCTGGACCCGGTGCGCTCACAGGCCCTGGTCGACCACCCCGAGCGGCTCTCCGGGCTCCAGGAGGAGGTGGCGCGGGACGTCGAGCACGGCACGCTCGACCTGGCCGCACGCTCCTGCGTGGCCGTCGTCTCGGGGGCCACGGCACTGGGCCTCGCCGTCTACCGCCGCCCGCGCCGCGCGCTCGCGGCGGGCGGCCTCGCCCTCGCCCTGCTCGCGGCGTCGGGCACGGCGGCGTACGCGACATGGAACCCCAAGTCGGTCCTGGAGCCGAAGTTCTCGGGCCTGCTGAGCAGCGCGCCTTCCGTGGTGGGCAACGCGCGCAACATCGTCAGCGAATTCGACGTGTACCAACAGGAGTTGGCCCGCCTGGTCACCAACGTGACGAAGCTGTACGACGTGACGTCGACGCTCCCCGCGTACCAGCCGAACCCGTCCACGATCCGGGTCCTGCACGTCTCGGACATCCACCTGAACCCCGCGAGCTGGAAGATCATCGCCTCGCTCGTCGAGCAGTACGGCATCAACGTCATCGTCGACTCCGGCGACACGATGGACCACGGCAGCGCGGCGGAGAACGCCTTCCTGGACCCGGTCGAGGACCTGGGCGCGCCGTACGTCTGGGTGCGGGGCAACCACGACTCGCGCACGACGCAGCGCTACCTCCAGCGCATGAAGAACGTGCACGTCCTGGACGAGGGCAGGGCCGTGTCGGTCGCGGGCCTGCGCTTCGCCGGCACGGGCGATCCGCAGTACACACCCGACCGCTCGGTCGCCGCGGAGGGCAGGCCCGTCGAGGTGATGGCCGGCATCCGGCTCGCATCGGCCCTGCGCGACCAGAAGGCCGCGGGCACCCCCGTCGACGTGGCCGTCGCGCACAACCCGGACGCGGCGCGCGAGACGGACGGCGAGGTGCCGCTGGTCCTGGCCGGCCATGTCCACCACCAGGAGATGGAGGTCATGGAGGGCGGCACGCGCCTGCGCATCGAGGGCTCGACGGGGGGCAGCGGGCTGCGCGCCGTGGAGGGCAAGTACCCCGACCCGGTCGAGGCGTCGATCCTCTACCTGGACCGCGACACCCGCAGGCTCCAGGCCTGGGACGAGATCAGGCTGGGTGGCCTCGGCCTGACGAAGGCGGAGGTCAGCCGCCATCTCCCCAAGGAGAACCAGCCCGGCGCGACCCCGTCGCCCCCGCCGCCGAGCGGCTCCCCCTAAACCGTTTTGGCGATAGCTCCCCGCATCCCATATGCTTCTCACGTCCCCGACGCGCTGCAAAGCGCCCAGGTGGGCCCTTAGCCCTCATCGTCTAGTGGCCCAGGACGCCGCCCTTTCAAGGCGGTAGCACGGGTTCGAATCCCGTTGGGGGCACGCAACACCTTGTGCGAGACTAGTGCTCGCACAACGCTTGGTCCTGTGGAGCAGTTTGGAGTGCTCGCCACCCTGTCAAGGTGGAGGCCGCGGGTTCAAATCCCGTCAGGACCGCTTGCAGTTCTTCTCGAACTGCGTGGCTGGGTAGCTCAGTTGGTACGAGCGATCGCCTGAAAAGCGATAGGTCGCCGGTTCGATCCCGGCCCCAGCCACTTCTTCGAAGGCCCCGTCCAGTCGGACGGGGCCTTCGCCGTTCCCCGGCAAAGGCGAGCGGCCTACCCC
>NZ_SRIC01000195.1 GCF_004684775.1 Streptomyces sp. MZ04 | reverse complement strand
GGACGTGAGGGGCGGCGAGGTCGGCACGGGCGATTCCCGGCGGCCGTCTGTCACCGCCAGCGCCACCGCCACCGCTTCGTCGGATCGTGGCCTCGCCACCGCTTCGTCGGATCGCGGCGCCGCCACCGTCTGGGTCGTCGTCGTGATGGCCGTGTTGTGTGTGATCTGTGGCGCGGTGCTGGCGATGGGGCAGGTGATCGTCGCCCGTCATCGGGCGGGCGGCGCGGCCGACTTGGCGGCGCTGGCGGCTGCGGACCACTGGATGGAGGGGCGCTCCGGGGCGTGCGCGCGGGCCGAGCGGGTGGCCGAGGCGCAGGAGACGCGCATCGTGCGGTGCGCGGTGCACGGCGAGATCTCGGACGTCACCGCGGCGGCGGACTTCGGGCCGTTCGTGACGGAGGTGAGATCGCGGGCGGGGCCCGCGGGTCCGGTCGCACCGGCGCCGGAGGCGCCTGCCCTGGGGGTGGCCCCGGAGGCACCCGATCTGGAGTCACCCACAGCCGACGCGCCCGAGCCCGATCCGGGCGCGAACCTCGCGCCGCCGCGCGCGACCCAGCTGTCAGGCAGTCGGCGCGTCCCTGAGGAGGACCGAGAGGAGGCGGACCGCGCCGCGCTTGTGGAGGGGGTCGTTGCCGTTGCCGCATTTGGGGGACTGGATGCAGGACGGGCAGCCGGCGTCGCACTCGCAGGAGGCGATGGCCTGCCGAGTGGCCGTCAGCCATTCGCGGGCCGTGTGGAAGGCCCGCTCGGCGAAGCCCGCGCCGCCGGGATGGCCGTCGTACACGAAGACGGTCGGCAGGAGCGTGTCCGGGTGCAGCGGCACGGAGACACCGCCGATGTCCCAGCGGTCGCACGTCGCGAAGAGCGGCAGCATGCCGATGGAGGCGTGCTCGGCGGCGTGCAGGGCGCCGCCGAGGATCTCCGGATTGATCCGGGCGGCGTCCAGCTGGTCCTCGGTGACCGTCCACCACACGGCCTTGGTGCGCAGGGTGCGGGGCGGCAGGTCCAGCTTGGTCTCGCCGAGGACTTCGCCGGTGATCAGCTTGCGGCGCAGGAAGGAGACGACCTGGTTGGTGACCTCGACGGAGCCGTAGCAGAGCCTTCCCGGGCCCCAGGGGATCTCGGTGTCCGTCTCCAGGATGGAGATGGCGGTGGTGTCGCGGGCGGTCGTGGAGTAGGGCGGTTCGGCCTGCTCGACCAGGGCCACCGAGTCCTCCAGATCGAGGTGGCGCACGAGATACGTACGCCCTTGATGGAGGTGGACCGCGCCCTCGTGCACGGCGGTGTGCGCGGCGGAGGCGTCGACGGTGCCGAGGAGTCGGCCGGTGCCCTCCTCGACGATCTGGACGGGGCTGCCGCCCCCGCCGCGGATGTCGGTGAGGTCGGCGGCCCGCTCCCGGCGGGTCCAGTGCCAGGCCTTGGTGCGGCGGCGCAGCAGCTTCGCGGCCTCCAATTGCGGGAGGAGCTCCGCGGCGGCCGGGCCGAAGAGGGCCAAGTCGTCGTCGGTGAGCGGCAGTTCCGCGGCCGCCGCGCAGAGGTGGGGCGCAAGGACGTACGGATTGTCGGGGTCGAGGACCGTGGACTCCACGGGCTGCTGGAACAGCGCCTCGGGGTGGTGGACGAGATACGTGTCCAGCGGGTCGTCGCGGGCGACGAGGACGGCGAGCGCGCCCTGCCCGGAGCGCCCCGCGCGGCCCGCCTGCTGCCAGAGCGAGGCGCGCGTCCCCGGATAGCCGGCGATGACGACGGCGTCCAACCCCGATACGTCCACGCCGAGTTCGAGGGCGGTGGTGGCCGCGAGGCCGAGGAGCTCGCCGGAGTGCAGGGCGCGCTCCAGGGCCCGGCGCTCCTCGGGGAGATAGCCGCCCCGGTAGGCGGCGACGCGGCGGGCGAGCGAGCGGTCGACCTCGGCGAGGCGCTCCTGGGCGATGACGGAGATCAGTTCGGCGCCGCGACGGGAGCGTACGAAGGCGACCGAGCGGACGCCCTGGACGGTGAGGTCGGTCAGCAGGTCGGCGGTCTCGGCGGTGGCGGTGCGGCGGACGGGGGCGCCCTTCTCGCCGTGGAGCTCGGTGAGCGGGGGTTCCCAGAGGGCGAAGACGAGATCGCCGCGGGGCGAGGCGTCGTCGGCGACCTCCTTCACGGGCAGTCCCGTGAGGCGCTCGGCGGCGACGGCGGGCTCGGCCGAGGTGGCGGAGGCGAGGAGGAAGACGGGATCGGATCCGTAGCGGGCACAGAGCCGGCGGAGGCGGCGCAGGACCTGGGCGACGTGCGAGCCGAAGACGCCGCGGTAGGTGTGGCACTCGTCGATCACGACATAGCGCAGGGCGCGGAGGAAGGCGGACCAGCGGGGGTGGGACGGGAGTATCCCGCGGTGCAGCATGTCGGGGTTGGTCAGGACGTAGTTGGCGTACTGACGTACCCATTCGCGTTCTTCGACGGGGGTGTCGCCGTCGTAGACCGCGGGGCGGATCGCGTTGCCGAGGGGCGACGCGAGCTCGCGGACGGCGCGGCGCTGGTCGGCGGCCAGGGCCTTGGTCGGGGCCAGGTACAGGGCGGTCGAGCCGCGGCCGTTGGGGGCCTCGGAGCCGTCGAGCAGCGCCGAGAGGACGGGGGCGAGATAGGCCAGTGACTTTCCCGACGCGGTGCCGGTGGCGACGATGACCGACTCGCCGTCCAGGGCGTGCTCGGCGGCTTGTGCCTGGTGGGCCCAGGGGTGCTCGATGCCCGCGGCCTGTACCGCGGAGATGACCTCGGGACGGATGCGATCGGGCCAGACGGCATAGCGGGGCTCGCGCGGGGGCAAGTGCTCCGTATGAGTGACGCGCGAAGCACGGCTCGGTCCCGCGGTGAGCCGGTCCAGGACCGTCCGTGGAGACGTGCGTTCCGGGGCGCCCGTGGAGGGTTCTCCGGGAGGGGAAAAGTTGGCCATCGGCACCGAGTCTGTCACTGGCGGGATGGACAATGGTCCCAAGGCGTCGTGCACGCCTGCCGGTAAGTGATTGAATGCCATCGCGGCTGGCGATCCGTCCTGGGGGCTCTGCCGAGGTGTCCCGAGGGATGACCGCTCGATAGCAAGGTGCTGGAGGATCCGTGGACCTGTCCCTGTCGACCCGTACCGTCGGCGATCGTACGGTCGTCGAGGTCGGTGGCGAAATCGATGTGTATACCGCGCCCAAGCTGCGCGAGCAGCTGGTCGAGCTGGTGAACGACGGCAGTTTCCATCTGGTCGTCGACATGGAGGGCGTGGACTTCCTCGACTCCACCGGGCTCGGCGTGCTGGTCGGCGGCCTGAAGCGGGTGCGTGCCCATGAGGGCTCGCTGCGCCTGGTCTGCAACCAGGAGCGCATTCTGAAGATCTTCCGCATCACCGGCCTGACCAAGGTGTTCCCCATTCACACCTCGGTCGAGGAAGCGGTTGCGGCCACCGACTGAGTGTCGGATGTCCCGGGCCGGCCGACGGTCGGCCCCGGGGTGGCAGTACAAGCAGGGGACCGGGCCCTCGGCCCGGCCCTCTGACCGCACGCGCGTACCTCCGAGGGGGATGCATGGCCACCGTTGAACTCCGCTTCAGCGCGCTGCCCGAGCACGTCAGGACCGCCCGCCTCGTGGCGGCGGCGGTCGCGCGCAGGGCCGGGGTGGACGAGGCGGTCCTCGACGAGGTCAGGCTCGCCGTCGGCGAGGCCTGCACGCGTGCCGTCGGCCTCCATCAGAGCAACGGCGTCTCGGCGCCGGTGCGGGTCGCGCTGATCGAGGACGAGAAGCAGTTCTCCATCGAGGTCGGCGACGAAGCCCCCCGTTCGGCACCCGGTGACCGGGTGCCCGGCTCGGGCGGCGAATCCGACGAGCTCGAGGCCGAGGGCGAGGACGAGATGGGTCTCGCCGTCATCAGCGGGCTCGTGGACGACGTGGAGGTCACCGCGGGCGAATCCGGCGGACTCATCCGGATGACCTGGCCCACGACTCCGGCGACACTGCGCTGACACCGCGCGCGGCCGACGCCGCGCTGCGGGGCGCCGTAGCGCCCCAAGGTCTTGCTGCCGACACGGCGAGCAGGACCTTTCTTTTTTGGGAATCTTCCTGATCGCCGCACTGATCGCCGCACTGATCGCCGAGCTGATCTGCGCCCCGGTCTCCGCCCGATCAATACTTTGATCATTTCTCCGGGCGATTGCCGCGGTCATTTGCCGCGGGCTTTGCGCTGAATGGCGTACCGATCAAGCGACCCCCGTCAACGGTTTTGGGGCATTACCGCTTTCGGGGGCAATCCTCGGTCGCGATCATTTGCTGGGAAGCAATCTTGCGCCAATTCCGTTTGTGGCGCTCTGTTTTGATCAGGTTCCGCTCCCTACAATCCGTCCACATCTTGAGCTCAGCCCAAGCGTCAAGGAGGACGAATGGCGGGGCTTTCTACCCCTCATGAGTTTGACCACCCATCCACCCTCGCAGCCGCAGTACTGACCGACGACAACCGCCTCATCGTGATGGTCATCGCGGCCGTCGCGATCGCGGCTCTCGTGGTCGCCTGGGTACTCGTACGCCAGGTGCTCGCGGCCGACGAGGGCACCGACAGCATGAAGAAGATCGCGAAGGCGATCCAGGAGGGCGCCAATGCCTATCTGGGCCGGCAGTTGCGCACGCTCGGCGTATTCGCCGTCGTCGTGTTCTTCCTGCTCATGCTGCTGCCCGCGGACGACTGGAATCAGCGCGCCGGCCGATCGATCTTCTTCTTGATCGGTGCGGCGTTCTCGGCGACCACCGGCTATATCGGCATGTGGCTCGCCGTACGCAGCAATGTTCGTGTGGCGGCCGCCGCCCGAGAGGCCACCCCAGCGGAAGGTGAACCCGAAAAGGATCTCACCGCCGTATCGCACAAGGCCATGAAGATCGCTTTCCGCACGGGCGGCGTAGTCGGCATGTTCACGGTGGGGCTCGGTCTTCTGGGCGCCTCCTGTGTGGTGCTCGTCTACGCCGCCGACGCGCCGAAGGTCCTCGAAGGCTTCGGCCTCGGGGCGGCGCTGATCGCGATGTTCATGCGTGTCGGCGGCGGCATCTTCACCAAGGCCGCCGACGTCGGCGCCGACCTGGTCGGCAAGGTCGAGCAGGGCATTCCGGAGGACGACCCGAGGAATGCCGCGACCATCGCCGACAACGTGGGCGACAACGTCGGCGACTGTGCGGGCATGGCCGCCGACCTCTTCGAGTCGTACGCCGTGACCCTGGTCGCCGCGCTGATCCTCGGGAAGGTCGCGTTCGGTGACTCCGGACTCGCGTTCCCGCTGATCGTCCCGGCGATCGGTGTCGTGACCGCGATGATCGGGATCTTCGCCGTGGCGCCACGGCGCTCCGACCGGAGCGGCATGACCGCCATCAACCGCGGATTCTTCATCTCCGCGATCATCTCGCTGGTGCTCGTCGCGGTGGCGGTCTTCGTCTATCTCCCGTCCTCGTACGCGGATCTGGACGGAGTCACGGACGCGGCGATCAAGGGACACGACGGTGATCCGCGGATCCTCGCGGTCGTCGCCGTCGCGATCGGCATCGTCCTGGCCGCGCTGATCCAGCAGCTCACCGGCTACTTCACGGAAACCACCCGGCGTCCGGTGAAGGACATCGGCAAGACCTCGCTCACCGGTCCTGCCACCGTCGTCCTGGCCGGCATCTCGCTCGGGCTCGAATCGGCCGTCTACACCGCGCTGTTGATCGGGCTCGGTGTGTACGGGGCGTTCCTGCTCGGCGGTACGTCGATCATGCTCGCCCTCTTCGCGGTGGCGCTCGCCGGTACGGGGCTGCTGACCACCGTCGGCGTCATCGTCGCCATGGACACCTTCGGGCCCGTCTCCGACAACGCGCAGGGCATCGCCGAGATGTCCGGTGACGTCGAGGGCGCGGGCGCGCAGGTGCTCACCGACCTGGACGCCGTCGGCAACACAACGAAGGCCATCACCAAGGGCATCGCCATCGCCACGGCCGTTCTCGCGGCCGCGGCGCTCTTCGGGTCGTACCGCGACGCCATCGCGGAATCGGCCAAGGACGTCGGCGAGAAACTCGGCGACGGCGCTCCGATGAACCTGGTGATGGACATCTCGCAGCCCAACAACCTGGTCGGCCTGATCCTCGGCGCCGCGGTCGTCTTCCTCTTCTCGGGGCTTGCGATCAACGCGGTGTCGCGGTCGGCCGGAGCGGTGGTCTACGAGGTGCGGCGGCAGTTCCGCGAGCACCCCGGGATCATGGACTACAGCGAGGAACCGGAGTACGGGCGCGTCGTCGACATCTGCACCAAGGACGCGCTGCGCGAGCTGGCCACGCCGGGTCTGCTCGCCGTGCTCACGCCGATCGCGGTCGGCTTCTCGCTCGGCGTCGGCGCGCTCGGCTCGTTCCTGGCCGGCGCGATCGGCACGGGCACCCTGATGGCTGTCTTCCTCGCCAACTCCGGTGGCGCGTGGGACAACGCGAAGAAGCTCGTCGAGGACGGTCACCACGGCGGCAAGGGCAGTGAGGCCCATGCCGCGACGGTGATCGGTGACACCGTGGGTGACCCGTTCAAGGACACCGCGGGCCCGGCGATCAACCCCTTGCTGAAGGTGATGAACCTGGTGGCGCTGCTCATCGCGCCCGCGGTCGTCCAGTTCAGTTACGGGGACGACGCCAGCGCCGGGTTGCGGGCACTGATCGCGGTGCTCGCCATCCTGGTCATCATCGGCGCGGTGTACATCTCCAAGCGCCGCGGCATCGCCGTGGGCGACGAGGAGGACGGAGGCGAGGAGCGGGTGGCCAATTCGGTCGACCCCGCCGTGGTTTCGTAACACCGGGTCAGACTCTGCCCAACACGCGGGCGGACGGCGCGTTTTGACGCGGCGTCCGCCCGTTGTGTGTGTTGTGTGGTGAGCCTTCTCTCGCCTTGCTGGTGTGGTGCAAATGGCTTTAATAGCGGGCGTAACGGACCTCTGGCATGCGGTTGTAGCCCAGTTGGCGTGTAAGTTCCGGGGCCGAGAGCCATGGAAGGGACCAATCCGGTGAACAAGAAGCTTGCTGCCGCACTGTCCGGCGGTGCGGTACTGGTACTGGCGCTGTCGGGCTGCAGCGACGACGGGAACGAGCAGCTGGACGCCTGGGCCAAGGACGTCTGCGACTCGGTGCAGCCCCAGTCGAAGAAGATCGCTGACGCCAATGCCGCGATCCAGAAGGAGACCTCGGACAACAGCTCGCCGGAGGACGTCCAGAAGACCGACTCCAAGGCGTTCCAGGACATGTCCGACGCCTACAAGGCGATGGGCACCGCGGTGAAGGACGCGGGTGCCCCGCCGGTAGACGGCGGCCAGAAAAAGACTGATGACGCGGTCAAGGAACTGAACGCGATCTCCAAGTCGTACGGCGACCTGAAGAAGAAGGTCGACGAGCTCGACACCAAGAACCAGGCGGACTTCGCGGACGGGCTCAAGAGTGTCGCGGGTGAGTTGGACAAGTTGAGCAAGAGCGGGAACGAGGCGTTGGAGAAGCTGCAGGAGGGTGAGGTGGGGAAGGCGATGAGCAAGCAGGAGAGCTGCAAGAGCGCGTCCGCTTCGCCTGCCGCGTCCTAGGGTTGCCCCCTCTTGCTGTGCTGCCCCGGAGCTGGGGGACTACCCCCGGCGTCGGGGCAGCGTCGCGTTTGGCGGCACCCGGCAACTGTGGGCTGTGCCCACCCGTTCCGCTGTGCGGAACGCCTGCCCACAGCGGGGGCGGCCAGGGTGGGATTCCCGTACGGAACGCCTGCCCACAGCCTGGGCCGCCGACTGCGCACAGCGGGGACGGGCTGATGCGGGTCACAATGAGGGGGTGAGTATTGCTAGCGCCCCCCTGCCCTCGTCCGACCGTCTCGATGTTGCCGCCCAGTTGCGGGAAGCCCTGTTGGCGGTCGACTTCACCGCTGATGGGCTGCTCGAGCTGTTGGGGGCGCCCGCCTATGCCGCGCTCGCGCGCAGCGAGACCGTGCCCGCGCTGCGGGCCACGCGGGGCGACGGGGCGCTGGAGACGCTCGTACGGCTCTTCCTGTTGCAGCGGACCGTGCCGCACGCGCGCGTGGAGGCGGTTTTGCCGGTCGACGCTCTCCTGGAGAGCGGTTGGCTCGCCGAGGCGGACGGTGGACTCGCGGCGACCGTGGACGTGCGGCCCTACGGCGGTCCTGACGGCGAGGACTGGTTCATCGTCTCGGACCTCGGGTGCGCGGTCGGCGGTGCCGGCGGCATCGGCAGCCATGACGAGGGCGTCGTGCTCGGCGTCGGCGGGGCGTCCACCACGCTCGCGGGGCTCACGGTGCGTACGCCGGTGGAGAGCGCGCTCGACCTCGGCACCGGCTCCGGGATCCAGGCGCTGCACGCCGCGCAGCACGCGACGCGGGTGACCGCGACGGACCTCAACCCCCGGGCGCTGCACATCACCCGGCTCACCCTCGCGCTGTCCGGAGCCTCCGTGGCCACCGTGCTCGAGGGCTCGCTCTTCGAGCCGGTGGGCGAGGAGACGTACGACCTCATCGTGTCCAATCCGCCGTTCGTGATCTCGCCGGGGGCGCGGCTCACCTACCGCGACGGCGGGATGAGCGGGGACGATCTGTGCCGGTCGCTCGTTCAGCAAGCAGGGGAAAGACTGAACGAAGGGGGGTACGCGCACTTCCTGGCCAACTGGCAGCACGTGGACGGCGAGGAGTGGACCGAGCGGCTCCGCTCCTGGGTGCCGCGCGGGTGCGACGCGTGGATCGTGCAGCGCGAGGTGCAGGACATCACGCAGTACGCCGAGCTGTGGCTGCGGGACGCGGGGGATCACCGGACGGATCCGGAGGAGTACGCGGCGCGGTACGACGCGTGGCTCGACGAGTTCGACGCCCGCAAGACGCGGGCGGTCGGGTTCGGCTGGATCACCCTGCGCAAGGCTGCTGCCGGATCGGGCGCCGCCGAGCCGTCGGTGACGGTGGAGGAGTGGCCGCACCCTGTCGAGCAGCCGCTCGGTGAGACGGTGCGGGCGCACTTCGCGCGGCAGGACTTCCTGCGGGCGCACGACGACGCAGCGCTGCTCGCCGGGCACTTCAAGCTCGCCGACGAGGTCGTGCAGGAGCAGGTCGGGCTTCCGGGCGCCGAGGACCCGGAGCACGTCGTGCTGCGCCAGCACCGCGGGATGCGGCGTGCCACCAAGGTGGACACGGTGGGGGCGGGCTTCGCCGGGGTGTGCGACGGCTCGCTGAGCGCCGGGCGGATCCTCGACGCGATCGCCCAACTGGTCGGGGAGGACCCCGTATTGCTGCGGGACCGCACGCCCGCGCAGATCCGGCTGCTGGTGGAGCAGGGCTTCCTGGAGCCGGCCGGGGCGTAGCACGCACGCCAGGCGTCCAGCCGCGTAGCCGCCCGCGGGCGATGCCGGTACGGCAGGTCCCGTACGCGACCGCGCCCGCACTGGGCCATCGGGTCGGTTCGCACGCCGAAGAGCGCCGGAAAAGAGGGACCGCGTCGGGTCGGTGCGGGTGTCGGAGGGTGCCCGCCGCACAGTGGTCCACAAGAAGGTGCGTACGGCGCGAACAGGCTCCGTGGCGACGAGTTCCGGTCGAGTTGGGCGCCGTCGGGTCTGCTGTCGGGTCTGCCGTCGGGTCCCGAAGGCGTGTACGGGGCGGTGTGCGCCGGCGGTGACGCGCGCCGGGCGCCCGCCGTTAACCCGGGGTTCGCGCCCCGGCTTCCCGGGCGTGCCAGTTTCCCAAGCCGGGAAGTCGGTACGGGGAGGAAATGCCATGGAGAGTGGGCCAGCGATCTTCGCGGGCACGGTGTTCGCGCTGTTCGGAGCCGGGCTGCTGCTCTGGACCGGGGCACGCGTGGCACACCGCGCACCCGTCGCCCACGGTGTGAACCCTGTCGCATCGGCGACGCTCGCCGCGCTCGCCGGAGCGGGCGCACTGGTGCTCGGAGTGTGGTGCTTCACCCGGCTGTGAGTGTGATGCCTCACCCGGCTGTGACGGTAGGTGGCGGTAGCCGCGCGGACGAAGCCGGCGGATGTGCGGCGGGGCCGGGCCGTAGGCCCGCCGCCGGTGGTCAAAGGGCAGGTCGCCACTCCGGGCGGCAGGAATGGCGGTAGTCGGGTTACCGTTCGAGTGGCCGTTGCGGGCTTTTCCCGTTTGACACGGGGGCGGGATGTACCGTCACACTCCGCAGCGACGGCGCAACTCAAGCGCACCGAGCGAGGCCAGCCAGTACGGCCACCGAGTACTGGCACGGCCACCGAGCACCGACCGGAGAGAAGAGCGAAGTTGTCCCCGACCAGCGAGACCGCAAAGGGCGGCCGCCGACTCGTCATCGTCGAGTCGCCTGCCAAGGCGAAGACGATCAAGGGTTACCTCGGCCCCGGCTACGTAGTCGAGGCGAGCGTCGGGCACATCCGCGACCTCCCCAACGGCGCCGCGGAGGTCCCCGAGAAGTACACCGGCGAGGTGCGCCGCCTCGGCGTGGACGTCGAGCACGACTTCCAGCCGATCTATGTCGTCAACGCCGACAAGAAGGCGCAGGTCAAGAAGCTCAAGGACCTGCTGAAGGACTCCGACGAACTCTTCCTCGCCACCGATGAGGACCGCGAGGGCGAAGCCATCGCGTGGCACCTCCTCGAGGTCCTGAAGCCCAAGGTCCCGGTCAAGCGCATGGTGTTCCACGAGATCACCAAGGCCGCGATCCAGGAGGCCGTCGCCTCCCCCCGCGACCTCAACAAGCGCATGGTCGACGCCCAGGAGACCCGCCGCATCCTCGACCGTCTCTACGGCTACGAGGTCTCGCCGGTCCTGTGGAAGAAGGTCATGCCGCGCCTGTCGGCCGGCCGTGTCCAGTCCGTGGCGACCCGCCTCGTCGTCGAGCGTGAGCGCGAGCGCATCGCCTTCCGCTCCGCCGAGTACTGGGACCTGACGGGTACGTTCGGCACGGGCCGCACCGGTGACGCTTCCGACCCCTCGCAGCTGGTCGCCCGTCTCACCACGGTCGACGGCAAGCGCATCGCGCAGGGCCGCGACTTCAACTCGGTCGGACAGCTCAAGTCCGACACGCTGCAGCTGGACGAGACGAACGCCCGCGCGCTCGCCGCGGCCCTGGAGAACACCCGGTTCTCGGTCCGCTCCGTCGAGTCCAAGCCGTACCGCCGCTCTCCGTACGCGCCGTTCCGTACGACGACGATGCAGCAGGAGGCCTCGCGCAAGCTCGGCTTCGGCGCGAAGGCGACCATGCAGGTGGCCCAGAAGCTGTACGAGAACGGCTTCATCACCTACATGCGTACGGACTCCACGACGCTGTCCGACACCGCGATCGGCGCCGCTCGCGCCCAGGTCACGCAGCTGTACGGCGCCGACTACCTGCCGGACAAGCCGCGCACGTACGCCGGGAAGGTCAAGAACGCGCAGGAGGCGCACGAGGCGATCCGCCCCTCGGGTGATCGTTTCCGCACGCCCGCCGAGACCGGCCTGACCGGCGACCAGTTCCGGCTCTACGAGCTGATCTGGAAGCGGACCGTCGCCTCCCAGATGAAGGACGCGGTCGGAAACTCCGTCACGGTGAAGATCGGCGGCACCGCCGCCGACGGCCGCGACGCCGAGTTCAGCGCGTCCGGCAAGACCATCACCTTCCACGGCTTCCTCAAGGCGTATGTCGAGGGCGCGGACGACCCGAACGCCGAGCTGGACGACCGCGAGCGCAGGCTGCCCCAGGTCAGCGAGGGCGACGCACTCTCCGCCGAGGAGATCTCGGTCGACGGCCACGCCACCAAGCCCCCGGCCCGCTACACCGAGGCGTCGCTGGTCAAGGAGCTGGAAGAGCGCGAGATCGGTCGCCCGTCGACGTACGCGTCGATCATCGGGACCATCCTCGACCGCGGCTACGTCTTCAAGAAGGGGACGGCCCTCGTGCCCTCCTTCCTGAGCTTCGCGGTCGTCAATCTGCTCGAGAAGCACTTCGGACGGCTCGTCGACTACGACTTCACGGCGCGCATGGAGGACGACCTCGACCGCATCGCGCGGGGCGAGGCGCAGGCCGTGCCGTGGCTGAAGCGTTTCTACTTCGGTGAGGGCGACGACGCGGGGGCCGCCTCCAGCGCGGGCAACGGCGACGGCGACCACCTCGGCGGGCTCAAGGAACTGGTGACCGACCTGGGCGCGATCGACGCCCGGGAGATCTCCTCCTTCCCCGTCGGCGAGGGCATCGTGCTGCGGGTCGGCCGCTACGGCCCGTACATCGAGCGCGGTGAGAAGGACGCGGAGGGCCACCAGCGCGCCGACGTGCCCGACGACCTGCCGCCGGACGAGCTGACGATCGAGTACGCCGAGGAGCTGCTCGCCAAGCCGAGCGGTGACTTCGCGCTGGGCACCGACCCCACGTCGGGCCACGAGATCGTCGCCAAGGACGGCCGTTACGGCCCCTACGTCACCGAGGTGCTCCCCGAGGGCACTCCGAAGACCGGCAAGAACGCGGTCAAGCCGCGGACGGCCTCGCTCTTCAAGTCCATGTCGCTCGACACGGTGACGCTCGAGGACGCGCTGAAGCTGATGTCCCTGCCGCGTGTGGTGGGTGTCGACGCCGAGGGCGTCGAGATCACCGCGCAGAACGGGCGCTACGGGCCGTACCTGAAGAAGGGCACGGACTCGCGCTCCCTGGAGACCGAGGAGCAGCTCTTCAACATCACGTTGGAAGAGGCGCTCGCGATCTACGCCCAGCCCAAGCAGCGCGGGCGGGCCGCGGCCAAGCCGCCGCTGAAGGAGCTCGGCGAGGACCCGGTCAGCGGGAAGCCGGTCGTCGTCAAGGACGGTCGCTTCGGGGCGTACGTCACTGATGGCGAGACGAACGCGACCCTGCGGGCCGCGGACTCGGTCGAGGACATCACTCCGGAGCGGGGCTACGAGCTCCTCGCGGAGAAGCGGGCGAAGGGGCCGGCCAAGAAGACCGCCAAGAAGGCGGCGAAGAAGGCTCCGGCCAAGAAGACGGCCGCAAAGAAGACGGCCGCCAAGAAGACAACGGCTGCCAAGAAGACGACGGCTGCGAAGAAGACCACTACGAAGAAGGTCGCCGCGAAGAAGACCGCGGCGTCCGACACCGAGTAGAGGTCGCGTCGTACGGCGCTGTGAATCTGTGAACTGAAGGGGCGCCTGTTTGTTCGGGCGCCCCTTCGGGGTGTCACACGGTGCGGATAGGCTGGACGGATGACGCGTGCCGAGCAGCCAACGGCCGGGAACCCGGCCCCCGACGACGCCCTGGTCGCAGATTCCCGAGAGCGTGCCGTCCGCGCCTTGCTGCGCGTACCGCAGCTGAAGCGGCTGTGGAGCGCACAGCTCGTCGGCGGTGTCGGCGACGCACTCGCACTCCTGGTCCTGGTGGTCCTCGCCCTGCAGGCGGCGATCTCCGAGGCGGCCTTCGGGGGTGGCTACCGAGGGGTCGCGTTCGCCGTAACCGCTGTCTTCGGGGCACGCGTTCTCGCGACGCTGCTCTTCGGAGCGGTGCTTCTCGGGCCGCTCAGCTCGCTCACCTCACCCGACGGACCGCTGGACCGGCGCTGGACGATGGTCGTGGCGGACGGTCTGCGGGCCGCGCTGCTGATCGTCGCGCCGCTGTGGATCGACTGGACTTCGGAGAACGCGCTCGCGGTGCTGCTCGTCACCGCCTTCGTGATCGGCGTCGCCGAGCGCTTCTGGACGGTGTGCCGGGAGAGCGCGGCGCCCGCGCTGCTGCCCGCGCCGCCCTTGGAGGGCGCGACGGTACGGCCGCTGCCGGACCACATGGACGCGCTGCGGCGCCTGTCGCTGCGTACGGGATTCGTGGCGCTGCCCATCGCGGCCGCCGCGCTCGTCGCCGTCACGCTGGTCGGCAACCTGATGGGTACCGGTCTCGAGTGGTTCGAGGTGCACCAGGCGGGGCTCGCCTCGTTCGTCGCCGCCGGGCTCTTCGCGGCCTCGCTGTCGATCGTCTACTTCCTCGAACTTCCCGCCACGCAGACGCCACGCGCGCGTAGCCCCCTCGAAGGGCTGCGCAGGCCGCGCACCGGCGCCGGCACCGACAAGGGCCGCACCGGCGCGATCCCGCTGCTCGTCGCCGCCTGCGCCGCGATCGCCGGGGCCATCGCGGCCTCCGTGGCGGTCGCCGTGCTGCACGCCAAGGACCTGGACGGCGGGCCCGTCACGTACGGCCTGATCGTCCTCGCGCTGACCGGCGGCACCGCCGTCGGCGTCCGTACGTCGCCGTTCGTGCTGCCCTCGCTGTCGCGCCGCAGGCTGCTCGCGCTCGCCATCGCCGTCACCGGCATCGCGCTGCTCGCCGCGGGCCTCGTGCCCGACGTGACGACCGTGCTGCTGCTCCTCGCGCTCTCCGGAGTGGCCGCGGGCATCGCCGCGCACACCGGGCACGCGCTGCTCGACCAGGAGGTCGAGGACTACCGGCGGGCCCGCACGACCGAGCACCTCCAGGCGGTCGTACGTCTCTTCGTCGCGCTCGGCGCCCTGGTGGCACCCGTGGTCGCCGCCGCGATCGGCCCGCACCGCTTCGTCAACGGCAAGTTCGTCTTCGACCACGGAGGCGCCGCCTTCACGCTGATGCTGGTGGGCGCGCTGCTCCTGCCGGTGGCCGCGCTGGTGCTCGCCAAGGTCGACGACCGGCAGGGCGTACCGCTGCGGCACGACCTGCGCGACGCGCTGCGCGGCGGCGACGACCCGCTGCAGGCGCCCGCCGCCACGGGCTTCTTCATCGCCCTGGAGGGCGGCGACGGCGCGGGCAAGTCGACGCAGGCCGAGGCGCTCGCCGAGTGGATCCGGGCCAAGGGCCACGAGGTCGTGGTGACGCGCGAGCCGGGGGCCACCCCGGTGGGTAAGCGGCTGCGGTCGATCCTCCTGGACGTGTCGTCGGCCGGTCTCTCGCACCGGGCCGAGGCGCTGCTGTACGCGGCCGACCGCGCCGAGCACGTCGACACCGTCGTACGGCCCGCCCTCGAGCGCGGCGCCGTGGTCATCTCCGACCGGTACATCGACTCGTCCGTCGCCTACCAGGGCGCGGGCCGCGATCTGTCGCCGACCGAGGTCGCCCGGATCAACCGGTGGGCGACGGGCGGACTCGTACCGCATCTGACGTGCCTGCTCGACGTGTCCCCCGAGGCGGCCCGCGAGCGGTTCACGGAGGCGCCCGACCGGCTCGAGTCGGAGCCCGCCGAGTTCCACGCGCGCGTGCGGTCCGGTTTCCTGACGCTCGCCGCGGCCGACCCGGGGCGCTACCTGGTGGTCGACGCCGCGCAGGAGCCGGAGGCGGTCACCACCGTGATCCGGCACCGGCTCGACCTCGTGCTTCCGCTCTCCGAGGCCGAGGTGAAGGCACAGGAGGAGGCCCGCAAGGCCGCCGAGGAAGAGGCGCGCCGCAAGGCCGAGGAAGAGGCCGCGCGGAAGGCCGAGGAGGAGCGGATCGAGCGCGAGCGCCAGGAGCAGCTCGCCAAGCTCCAGGCCGAGGAGGAGGAGCGCAAGCGCCGCGAGCTGGAGGAGGCGCAGCGCCTGGAGGCCGAACGGCAGGCGGAGGAGGCCAGGCAGCGCGCCGAGGAGGCGCGGCGCAGGGCCGAGGAGGAGCAGGCTCGGCTGCTGGCCGAGGAGAAGGTGCGCGCGGCCGAGGAGGCGCGGCGCCGCCGGGAGGTGGAGGAAGAGGCGCGGCTTCGGGCCGAGGCGGAGGCGCGGCGGATCGAGAAGCAGCGCAAGGCCGAGGAGGCGTTGCTGCGGGCCGAGGAGGCGCGACGTCTTGCCGCGGCGCAGGCCGAGGCGGCTTCCGCGCGGGCGGCGGCTGCTGCTGCTTCGGCTGCCGCGGCTTCGGCCCCTGCCCCCGCCGCACCCC
>NZ_SRIC01000194.1 GCF_004684775.1 Streptomyces sp. MZ04 | reverse complement strand
CATGAGCGTCTCGTGGGCTCGGAGATGTGTATAAGAGGCAGGGACGGAGGGTGCGGAGTGGGCCGAGCGGGAGCTTGGGTGAGCGTGCGGAGCGGGTGGGGACCGGGTGCCGGATCGATGCCGTGCCCGCCAAGGTAGAGGATCGTTGAACGATCCTTCAATACCCATGTTGTTTCGTTCTTGTATCTGCGATTGAATCCGGGCATGGCTGAGGCAATGGCTGGCGCGAGCGGACTGGCCGACGACCGGGCGCTCTTGGGGCGCACGAGCACGGCGGAGCGGGTCTCGGACATCCTGCGCAGCCGGATCGCGGAGGGCTACTTCCCGCCCGGGGTGCGGCTGTCGGAGGACAGCATCGGCGGCGCGCTCGGCGTCTCGCGGAACACGCTGCGCGAGGCCTTCCGGCTGCTCACGCACGAGCGGCTGCTGGTCCATCAGCTCAACCGCGGGGTATTTGTCCGAGTTCTCACCATTGAGGACGTAGAGGACATCTACCGCACCCGGCGTCTCGTGGAGTGCGCGGTCGTCCGCGGACTCGGTGCCCCGCCCTTCGCGCTCGACGGGCTCGCGGCCGCCGTCGCGGACGGCACCGAGGCGGCCCGTGAACGCGAGTGGAAGGGCGTCTCCACCGCCAACATCCACTTCCACCGCGAGCTGGTCGCGCTCGCCGGCAGCGCCCGCACCGACGAGGTCATGCGCAGCGTCTTCGCCGAACTGCGCCTGGCCTTCCACGTGGTGGACGATCCGCGACGCCTGCACGAGCCGTATCTCGTACGCAACCGGCAGATCCTCGAGACCCTCCGGGCCGGGGACGCCGCCGAGGCCGAACGGCTGCTCGCGGAGTACCTGGACGACTCGCGCAGCGGGCTCGTCGAGGCGTACGGACACCTCGTGACGGACGAGGCCTGAGCCGGTCGCTTCTGCGCCGTTTCGACCGTTGTCAGACCGAGGACCTAGTCTGTGCACCGTGACTTCGCCTGCCGTTACGGACACCGCTCCGCCCCAGCTCAGCGCGGGGCCGAGGCCCGCTCTGGGCCCGGCCGCCGACGAGGGCCTGGCGCGGCGGCTCCGCGCGCTCGCCTGCACGGCGCCGCTGCACGACCTGGACACGCGCAAGGCCAACCTGGCGGGCGAGTACACCGTGTACGCGATGGCGGAGGTGGCCCTCTCCGCCATCGACCTCGTCACGCTCAACATGGACTTCGACACCGGCGCCGACCATGAGCAGATAGTGGCCAGGCTGCTCCCGCGCGTCGCCGCGCAGGCCCCGCGCCGCCCGGTCGCCGAGCACGAGCGGGTGGCCCGCTGGGTCCTGGAGAACCTGATCAACGTCGGCAGCGTCGACCGCGGCTTCCGCGCCGTGTACGGCACCTTCGCGCCCGATGGCACGTATGTGCGCAGGGACTACGACTTCAAGCTGATCGAAGAGGTGCCCGGGTACGGCGGCAGCGTCTACCTCCGCACGACCGACGAAGCGGTCAACGTCCTGGTGGGCGCCCTCGACACCGACGTCACCAGCGCCCAGATCGCCGCCGAGGTGAAGCTCGAGGTCCTGATCAGCCGCGGCCGTCTCGCCGACGCCCAGCTCGCCGCCGAGCAGGCGCGCTACCGGACGGTGCAGTATTCGGAGACCCTGCGCAAGGCCCTCGACGCGACCCGGCGCAACGTGCGCGCTGTGGACTGGCTGCAGACCGTCCCCGACATGATCGCCGAGGCGCTCGACCACGTAGCCGACCGCTACCGCCACGAGAACGCGATCCTGACGAACATCCGCAAGGCCCGCGACGAGTCCGAGGATCCCGAGCAGAAACGCCGAGCCGCCGAGCTGGTCGACATCGTCAAGGACTGCATCCGCCGCCACACGCAGCTCCAGTCCCGGCTCCTGGACGCGGGGCCCCTGTTCCGTGCCGAGCAGGACCGCCAGGCCTTCGCCGCGCCCACCGCGCGCACCGGCCTCGACCTGTACGGCCAGCTCGTCGCGCCGCTCCTGCCGCTCCCGGTCGAGCAGGCGAGCCGCGTGACGAACGCGTTCTTCGCGCGCGGCACGGGACTGCGCACCCCCGTCTCCGTACGGGTCGGGGACCTGGTCGACATACTGCTCACGCCGCCGCAGGAGCGCGAGCACCTGGGCGTGGAGATGCCCGAGCCGGACCTCATCGCAACGCCGGACGACAGCCGCTTCAGCGAGGAGCAGCTCGCGAGCGCCATGGAGCTGCTCGACCTGCCCGCCGACGCGCCCCGCCGCCTCTCCGGACTGCTCGCCGACGCCCGCGGCCGCGACGCCGAACTGCCCTATCTGGTCGCCCTCCTGGCCGTCCACGCGGCGAGCCCGCCGGTCGGCACCGCCTACCGCCAGGGCGAGGAGAAGCTTCTGTTCGCCGTGGACGACGGCACGGAGCTCGACGACCCGGAGTTCGGCGGCGCGGACCTCATCGTGGGCACGGCCCTGCTCGACGCCGCGGGCATGGCCGCCGACCGGACGGAGGCCGCGTGAGCACTCCCGACACTCGCGCGAGGACTGCTGAGGCCTGCGTGAGCACTCCCGCCCCTCCCAGGACTTTCCCGTACGACCGCCGCAAGGAGCACAAGCCGTGACCGAGCACCCCGCAGAGCACGCCGCGTGGGGCGAGCCGGGTCCCCCGACGGCGGCTGTGGCGCCCGCCGCGCCCGCGGCCGTCACCCCGGCCGACGCCGCCGACGCCGCGCGCCTGGTCGCCTTCGGCCTGCAGCCCAAGCTGCAGCCCGCCCGCGACCAGGAGTACGCCGAGCTGCTTCGCCGGTACCGCGAGGACCCGCCCTTCGCACGGCTCGCCGACGCCGTCGCCACCGGGCTCGGACTCGTCGTCCTGGAGGTGTCCCCGCGCGCGGGCATGGCCGTGACGGCCGCCGAGGACTCCGTGTTCGCCGTCCGCATGGGCGACTACGCGCGCAGGACCGCCGCCGACTCCACCGACCGCTTCCTGCACGGCCTCGCCCATCTCGCCGTCGCCGCCATGGCGTTCCCGCGCCCCGAGGACCTCGCCGACGACGGATACATCGGCCGGGTCACGGTCAACGGCGTCGACGCCTTCGTACGCCAGGCCTGCCACCGCCTCGAGGAGCGCGCCGAGGAGCAGGGCGAGAACACCGACCCGGCGACCGACGCCCCCGGCCTCGAGGCCGCCTGGCGGATCTGGGCCCGGCGCAGCTCCACCGGCGCCACCAAGGACGCCCGGCGCCTCGCGGGTTCGACCACCGGCATCATCGGCAAGGCCGTCGCGTTCCTCACCGACTCCGGGTTCCTGCAGCGCACGGGCGACGACTCCGGCGGGACCTACCGCACCACCGCCCGCTATCAGCTCCAGGTCCGCGACATGGCGGGCAGCGCGGCCATGGCCGAGCTCCTGGAACTGGGCATCGTGCCCGTCACCGACGGCTCGGCGACCCTGCTTCCCCCCGACGACACCGACGACCTGGAACTGGCGGCCGACGCGGGCCTGCCCTTCCACTCCTGACGGCACCGCCGCCTTTGACCTCCTGCCGTTCCGCACGACTTACGACGAGAGTCCGCCGCCATGTACGAGCTGTCCCGGGTCCGCCTCTACTCCATCGGCCCCGCCGGTGCGCGCTACGCCGACACCGTGCTTGACCTGCGCGGCGTGGGCGCGGAGGTGCCCGACCCCGCACCCGCCCAGGCGGAGTTCTTCGAAGAGGAGCCGGTCGGCCCGCCGCGCCGACCCGCGCCCGCGGGCGTGCTCTTCCTGGAGAACGGCGGCGGCAAGTCCGTACTGCTCAAGCTGATCTTCTCGGTGATGCTGCCGGGCCACCGCAACACGCTCGGCGGCGCCAGCTCCGGAGTCCTGCGCAAGTTCCTCCTCGCCGACGACTGCGGACACGTCGCCCTGGAGTGGCAGCACACCCTGACCGGCGAGTGCGTCGTCGTCGGCAAGGTCAGCGAGTGGCGCGGGCGGCAGGTCTCCAACGACCCGCGCAAGTTCGCCGAGGCGTGGTACTCCTTCCGGCCCGGACCCGGCATGAGCCTGGACTCGCTGCCCGTCGCCGAGTCCACCGCCGTACGGCCGCCCGTGGAGGGCGCGTCGGGCGCCCAGGGGCGGCGGCGCACCATGAAGGGCTTCCGCGACGCGCTGACCGAGGCGGTCAAGGCGTACCCCCACCTCGAAGTGCACTGGGAGGAGATCCACGACCGCTGGAACGAACACCTCGGCGACCTGGGCCTCGACCCCGAACTCTTCCGCTACCAGCGGGAGATGAACGCCGACGAGGGCGAGGCGGCGGGCCTCTTCGCGGTCAAGAAGGACTCCGACTTCACCGACCTGCTCCTTCGCGCCGTCACGGACACCCGTGACACGGACGGCCTCGCCGACCTGGTCCACGGCTTCGGCAACAAGCTGGGGCGCCGCTCCGAGCTCATCGCCGAACGGGACTTCACCGCGGGCTCCGTCGATCTGCTCCGGCGGATCGTCGACGCCGCCGAAACCCGGGCACGCGCGCGTGACGTGCACGCGGGCGCCGAGCGGCGCACCCGGACGCTGGCCCGCAGGCTCTCCGCGCGGGCCGGTGCTGAGCGGGGCCGCGCCGCCGAGCTCGCCGAGCGCGTCACCGCCGCCGCGCACACCGTCACCGCGGCCGAGCAGGCCCGCGGCAGGTCCGCCCTGATCGCCGCCGAACTCGCCTTCCGGCACGCCTCGTTGGCGCTGACCGTCGCCGAGAAGGCCGCCGCCGCCCAGCGCCGCGAGCTGGCCGACGCGCGCCAGCTGCACTCCGCCTGGCAGGCCGCCGAGGCCGTCCTGCGCCACCGCGCGGCCGCCGACCGCTCCGCGCGCGTGGCCGCCGCGATCCTGGAGGCCGAGCGGGACGCCGCGCCCGCGCTCGCCGCCCGCGCCAAGGCGGCCGCCGATCTCGTACGGGTCCTGCACACCGCGGCCGAGGGCGCCGAGTCGCTCGCCAACGAGGAAGAGGAGCGCTCCGCGGCGCTCCAGGAGACCGGCGAGGCCGCCCACCGCGACGCCACCGCCGCCGCGACGGAGGCCCAGCGCGCCCGCAGCGAGGCCGGTCACCTGCGCCAGCGCCTGACCGAGGTCGAGCAGGAGACCGCCGAGGCCGTCCGCGCGGGCTGGCTCGACGACACCGCCCCGGACGCCGACCCGGCGCGCGCCGCGCTGGCCGCGAGCGACGCCGAGAAGACCGCGGTCACCGCCTGGGAGACCACCCGCGAGGCCGCGCTGCGCTCCGCCGAACACGCCAAGGAGGCGGGCGCCGCCGAGGCCCGCGCCGAACTCACCGCGGCCCGCGCGTCGGACGCCGCGGACGCCGCCGAGCATGCGTACGACGCCGAGCGCGGGGCCGCCGAGTCGATCGCCGCGGACGAGCGCCTCGCCGAGCTGCTCGGGCTGCCCGGGGCGGGCGCGGCCGGTTCATCGGGGTCCGTGCCGCAGCCCCGGCACGGCACGGTCGACCAGGAGGCGTCTGCCGACGGGGCCCCAGGTGCGCAAGACGCGCGCCCCGGCGCCCGTCAGGCCGAAGGCCCCCTCTCCGTAGCGGAGCTGGACCGCAGCGCCGACGACCTGCGCACCCTCCTCGAGGACGGCGTCGGCTCCGCCGAGCGGCAGCTCTTCGAGCTGCGGACCGCCGCCGCCGACGACTCCCGCATCCTGGGCGCCCTCGGTGACGGCGGGCTGCTGCCGCCGGGCCCCGACGTCCTGGCCACCGTCGAGTTCCTCGGCGAGCACGGCATCCCCGCGCTGCCCGGCTGGCGCTATCTGGCCCAGGCCGTCGACCCCGTCGACCACGCGCGCGTGCTCGCCGCCCGGCCCGAGCTGGTCGACGGTGTCGTCATCACCGACCCGGCCACCCACGCACGCGCCCGCGAAGCCCTCGACGGCGCCGCGCTGCTGCCCCGCTCCGCGGTCGCCGTGGGCACCGCCGCGGCCCTCCTCGCCCCGACGCCGGGTGACGAAGCAGGCTCCACAGCAAGCACAGCAGTCTTCCTCGTACCGCCGAACCCCGCCATGCACGACGAGCACGCCGCCGACGAGGAGCGGCAGACGCTGCGCGCGCGGGCCGCGCGGCGCGACGAGGAGATCAGGGCGCTCGCCGTCCGCCTCGCCAAGGACCGTGAGCTCGCCGCCCGGCTCGCCTCCTGGCGCACCGGCTGCCCGGCAGGCAGGCTCGACGAACTGGCCGCCGCCGCACGTGGCGCCCGTGCCTTCGCCGAGGAGGCCGAGGCCGAGCTCGCCGAGGCCCGGAGCATCCGCGCCGAGGCCGACGAGACGGCCGCCGAAGCGGCACGCGTGCGTGACGAGCGGCAGGAGGCCGCCCAGCGCGCCCGCCGCGCCGCCGACGCCCTTGCGGGGCTCGCCTTCCGGCTCCGCGAGCGCGCGGGCTGGCAGACCAAACTGCGTGAACTCGCCGACGACGCCATCGAGTCGGAGTCCCGCGCCCAGACCTGCCTGGACCGCGCCCGCGCCGCCGACGAGGACCGCCGCGCCGCCCAGCGCGCCGCCGACGACGCCCGCCGCACCGCGCGCGCCCTGCGCGCCGAGCGCGCCGAGATCGCGGGCGCCCCCGAGGACGTACCGGAAGGCACCGACGCCCCCAAGACCTCGCTGCCCGCCCTGCGCGAGGCCTACCGCGCCGCGTCCCAGCTCTACGAGAAGGTCGGCGTCGGCGCCGACCTGCGTGCCGAGCAGGCCCGCGCGGAGAGCGACGAGAGCGGCGCCCTCGCCGAACTCGACCGGCTCAGCAACAAGGTCCGCACCCGCGCCGCCCTCCTCCTCGAAGGAACGGACGGCTCCGACGGCCCGTCCCGGCAGGCGGCGGCCGCCCGCGCGGAAGCCCAGGTCCAGCTCATCGAGACCCGCGCGTCCACGGCGAGCGAGCAGCTCGGCAGGCTCCGCGGCGAGGCCGAGCGGCTCGCCCCCGAGGACGGCGACGCGCACACCGAGCTCCCCGAAGAGCACATCCCCGCCGACGCCGAGCAGGCGCAGACCCTGCTGCGCACCGCCACCACCGAACTGGCCGCCCACACCGAGGCGTTGAGCCAGGCCAAGGACGCGCACGCCGCCCTGCTGCACTCCCACCGCACCACCGAGGACGCCGCCGGGGGCTTCGACGAGACGGCCGCCCTCCTGCGCGACCTGCTGCGCGAACACCAGGAGGAAGAGGGGGCAGAGGAGCCCGATGCCTACCCCGGCTCCCTCGAAGAGGCCCGCCAGTCGGCGGCCGAGGCCCGCCGCTCCCTGCGCGGCTGCGCCGCCGACCTCTCCGCCGCCGAGGCGGCCGTCCGCGAGGCGAGCGACATCCTCGTACGCCATGCGAACTCGACCCGCTACGAGCAGGTACGCACCCCCGCCCGCCAGCAGATCCGCGAACTGCCCGCCTCCACGCTGCCGGAGCACGCCAAGAAGTGGGCCGACGCCTTCGCGCCCCGGCTGCGCGTCCTCACCGACGAGCTGGAGCAGCTGGAGCGCAACCGCGACAGCATCGTCGACCGGCTGCGCGGTCTTGTGGAGTCCTCGCTCGCCACGCTCCGTTCCGCGCAGCGCCTCTCCCAGCTGCCCGAGGGCCTGGGGGAGTGGTCGGGCCAGGAGTTCCTGCGGGTCCGCTTCGAGGAACCCGACCAGGCGACGCTGGCCGAGCGTCTCGGCGAGGTCATCGACGAGGCCACGCGGGCGGCCGTGAAGAAGAACTCCGATCTGCGGCGGGACGGAATGTCCCTGCTGCTTCGCGGAGTTCAGGCCGCTCTGGAGCCGCGCGGCATCGCCGTGGAGATCCTCAAGCCGGACGCCGTGCTCCGTGCCGAGCGGGTGCCCGTCGGGCAGATGGGCGACGTCTTCTCCGGCGGCCAGCTGCTCACCGCGGCCATCGCCCTGTACTGCACGATGGCCGCGCTGCGCAGCAACGACCGGGGCCGCGACAAGCACCGGCACGCCGGCACGCTGTTCCTCGACAACCCCATCGGCCGCGCCAACGCCACGTATCTCCTGGAGCTCCAGCGAGCCGTGTCGGACGCGCTCGGCGTGCAGCTGCTCTACACCACGGGCCTGTTCGACACGACCGCGCTCGCCGAGTTCCCGCTGGTCATCCGCCTGCGCAACGACGCGGACCTGCGTGCGGGCCTGAAGTACATCAGCGTCGAGGAGCACCTGCGGCCGGGCCTGCCGCAGCAGGACCCGGCCGAGGAGACGGTGCACGGGGAGATCACGGCGACGCGGATGTACAAGCGCCCCGCCGCCTCCCCGACCACCTAGCCGAGTCGCTCGGCCAGCCACGCATGGAAGATCCCGATGTGGTGTTCGGTCGGCACCAGCACCCCGCCCCCGCGATAGGCGCGTGACGCCATCGCGGGCTGGGTGCGCTCGCAGGCCTCGAAGTCCTGTTCGTTGACCCGGTGGAAGAGCTCGACGGACTTGCCGAGATCGACGCCGGACGCGACGACGTCGGGTGCGTACAGCCAGTCGCACTCGACGACTGTGCGGTCCTCGGAGAGGGGGAACATCCGGTGCAGGATCACATGGTCGGGGACGAGGTTGACGAAGACGGTCGGCTTGATGGTGATCGCGTAGTAGCGGCGGTCCTGGTCGTCGGCGACCGAGGGCAGCCGGCCGAAGCCCGCGCTGCCGTCGACGGTGAAGCCGCTGACCTCGTCGCCGAACGAGGCGCCGTGCCCCACGTAGTACTGGGCGGCGAATCCGTCGGCGAACTCCGGCAGGACCTCGGTCAGTTCGGGGTGGATGGTCGCGCAGTGATAGCACTCCATGAAGTTCTCGACGATCAGCTTCCAGTTGGCGCGCACGTCATAGGTGATGCGTTGACCGAGAGCGAGCCCTTCGGTGCCGTAGCGCTCGATGGACGCCGCGTCGCCGAGACGCTCCACCGCCGCCCCGACGACGCTCTCCTCGAAGGAGGGCGGTTCATCGGCCAGGCACACCCAGGCGTAACCGAGCCACTCCCGTAGGGCGACCTTGACCAGGCCGTACGCGGTGCGGTCGACGTCGGGCATCTTCACCAGGTTGGGCGCGGCGATCAGCTTGCCGTCCAGGTCGTACGTCCATGCGTGGTACGGGCATTGGAGATTGCGGCGCACCTCGCCCGACTCCTGGGTGCAGAGCCGCGCGCCGCGGTGCCGGCAGATGTTCAGGAAGGCCCGCAGCTCCCCGGAGCGGGACCGGGTGACCAGGACGCTCTCGCGGCCGATCTGGACGGTGCGGAAAGCGCCCGGCTTGTCGAGGTCGGCGGAGCGCACCGCGCAGAACCAGAGGGACTCGAAGACGCGCTCCTGCTCCTGCCGGAAGATCTCCGGATCCGTATAGAAGTGGCCCGGCAGCGTCGAGACGAGGCTGTCGGAGATGGGGGTCGTCGTCACGGTGGCGTACTCCTCACGCACGGTGGCGTAATCCTCAAAAGGGGCGCGGCGAACGGCGGTCAGCGGTGAACGGCGGTCAGCGGCGGATACGGGTCAGCGGCGGATGCGGGTCATCTTCGGGTCGAACAGCGGCTCCTCGGCGACGGTCGCGGGAACTTTCTCGCCGAAGTACTCGATGTGCGTGCCGGTGCCCGCCTCCAGCGGCGGCAGCCAGGCGTACGCGACGCAACGGCCCAGCGTGTAGCCGTACGAGGCGCTGGTGACATACCCGGCGGGGACCCCGTCGACGTACACGGGCTCTTTCCCGAGGACGACGGCGGCCGGGTCGTCGAGCAGCAGCGCGGTGAGCCTGCGCTCCGCGGGCCCCTTCGCCTCAAGCGCCGAACGCCCCACGAAATCGCCCTTGTTCATCCGGACGGCGAAGCCGACGCCCGCCTCGAACGGGTCGTGCTCGGTGGTCATGTCATGACCCCAGGCGCGGTAACCCTTCTCCAGGCGCAGGCTGTTGAACGCGGACCGCCCGGCGGCGATCACGCCGTGCCGCTGCCCCGCCTCCCAGAGCGTGTCCCACAGCCGGAGCCCGGTGTCCGCGCCGGTATAGAGCTCCCAGCCCAGCTCACCGACGTACGACAGGCGCATCGCCGTCACCGGGACATGCCCGATGTACGTCTCCTTGGCCTTGAAGTAGCCGAACCCCTCATGCGAGAAGTCGTCGCGGGTGAGCGGCTGGACGAGCTCACGGGCGAGCGGCCCCCACACGCCGATGCAGCAGGTGCCCGATGTGATGTCCCGCAAGTGGACATCGTCCGGGGCGTGGCGAAGCAGCCAGTCCAGGTCGGCGGGGGAGTTGGCGCCCACCTGGAAGCGGTCGGGCGCGAGGCGGGCCACGGTGAGGTCGGAGCGGATGCCGCCCGCCTCGTCCAGGAGGAGGGTGTACGTCACCGAACCGGGCTTCTTGGCCAGGTTGTTGGAGGTCATGCGCTGCAGGAAGTCGAGCGCGCCGGGGCCCGACACCTCCAGGCGACGCAGCGGAGTCATGTCGTAAAGGGCGACCTTCTCGCGCGTGGCCTTCGCTTCGGCGGCCGCGATCGGCGACCAGTGGCGGGCCGACCAGGCGTCGCGCTCGGGCACCTCGACGCCAGCGGCGAGCGGGGCGTTCGCCTCGTACCAGTGCGGACGCTCCCATCCGCCGCCCTCCAGGAAGACCGCACCGAGCCCCTGCTGGCGGGCGTAGAACGGACTGACGCGCAGCGGCCTCGGCTGCTCCATGGGCTGCAGCGGATGCAGGACGTCGTAGACCTCGACGAACTGCTGTGCGCCCCGGTCGGCGACGTACGCCGGGGAGCGCTGGGCGTCCTCGAAGCGTGTGAGATCACAGTCGTGTACGTCGATGGAGGGCCGTCCGTCGACCATCCACTCCGCGACGGCCTTCGCGACACCCGCGGAGTGCGTCACCCACACCGCCTCGGCCAGCCAGAAGCCGCGCAGCGCACGGGACTCGCCGAGCACCGGCATGCCGTCCGGTGTGAAGGAGAAGACGCCGTTGAAGCCCTCAGCGACCTCGGTGTCCCGCAGCGACGGCAGCAGCCGGCGGCAGTCCTCCCAGCTCGGCGCGAAGTCGTCCTCGGTGAAGGGGTACGAGGACGGCATCTCCTCGGCGTCGTCGTACGCCGGGACCGTGAACGCGTCGACGGGCAGCGGGCGGTGGGCATAGGAGCCGATGCCGATGCGGTCGGTGTGCTCGCGGAAGTACAGATCGCGGTCCTGGAAGCGCAGGATCGGCTTCGACGCCTCCGTGCGCGGGTCGTTGACGCCCGCGAGCTCGGGCAGCGGCTCCGTCTTCGCGTACTGGTGCGCGAGGGGCAGCAGCGGTATGTCGATCCCGGCCATCCGCCCGATCACCGGGCCCCAGAAACCGGCGGCCGACACCACATGGTCGGCGGGGAAGGTCCCCCGGTCGGTGACGACGGCGGTGACGCGGCCGCCCATGGGGCCGTCCTCCCGCTCGATGCCCGTCACGGTGTGCCGGTCGAGAAAACGAGCGCCACGCGCGCGTGCCCGCTCGATCTGCGCACGGCAGGCGAGCACGGCACGGGCGAGCCCGTCGTCGGGGGTGTGCAGGCCGCCGAGCACCCGGCTCTCGTCGATGAGCGGCCACAGCTCCTTGCACCGCGCGGGTCCGACCAGCTCGGCGCGGATCCCCCAGGAGGCGGCGTATCCGGCCTTGCGGTGCAGGTCGGCCCAGCGTTCGGGGGTGGTGGCGAGTTCGAGGCCGCCGACCGGGTTGAAGCAGGAGAGACCGTCCACCTCGAGAGACCCGAACTTCTGAGTCGTGTACGTCGCGAAGGCGGTCAGCGTCTTGGACGGCCCCGTCTGGAAGACGAGCCCGGGGGCGTGCGATGTCGAGCCGCCGGGGGCGGGCAGCGGCCCCTGCTCGAGGACGGTGACGTCGGTCCAGCCGCGGGCGGTCAGCTCGTCGGCCAGGGAGCAGCCGACGATGCCGGCGCCGATGACGACTACGCGGGGGGCTGTGTCCTGCGTGCTCACAGGACCACCACCGAACGCAGGACCTCACCGCGCCGCATCCTGCCGAACGCCTCCTCGACCTGGTCGAGCGCGATGGTCTCGGAGACGAATCCGCCCAGGTCGAGTCTGCGGCTGAGGTACTGGTCGATGAGGATCGGGAAGTCACGGCTCGGCAGGCAGTCGCCGTACCAGGAGGACTTGAGGGCGCCGCCGCGCGAGAACAGGTCGATCAGCGGCAGGTCGATCGTCATCTCCGGGTCGGGCACGCCGACCTGGACCAGCACACCCGCGTGATCGCGCATGTAGAAGGCCTGTTTGTACGTCTCCGGGCGGCCGACCGCGTCGATCGCGACGTCCACCCCGAAGCCGCCGGTCAGCTCGCGCACCGCGTCGACGGGGTCCGTGCCGCGGGAGTTGACCGTGTGCGTGGCGCCGAACCGGGTCGCCCCGTCGAGCTTGCCCTCGTCGATGTCGACGGCGATGACGCGGCGCGCCCCGGCGAGCGAGGCGCCGGTGATCGCGGCGTTGCCGACCCCGCCGCAGCCGATGACGGCCACGGTGTCTCCGCGGCCCACCCGGCCGGTGTTCACGGCGGCCCCGTACCCGGCCATCACCCCGCATCCGATGAGCCCGGCGGCCTCGGGGCGGGCCGCCGGGTCCACCTTCACCGCCTGCCCGGCGGCGACCAGGGTCTTCTCGGCGAAGGCGCCGATGCCGAGGGCGGGGCTCAGGGGGGTGCCGTCCAGGAGGGTCATGGGCTGGGCGGCGTTGCGTGAGTCGAAGCAGTACCAGGGGCGGCCGCGCAGACAGGAGCGGCAGGCTCCGCAGGGGGCGCGCCAGGCGATGACCACGTAGTCGCCGGGGCGGAGTTCGGTGACGTCGTCGCCGACCGCCTCGATGGTGCCGGCCGCCTCATGGCCGAGCAGGAACGGGAAGTCGTCGTTGATCGCGCCCTCCCGGTAGTGCAGATCCGTGTGGCAGACCCCGCAGGCCTGCACGGAGACGAGTACCTCTCCCGGTCCGGGATCTGGCACGACGATCGTCTGCACCTCGACGGGTGCGCCCTTCTTCACGGCGACGACGGCACGGACCTCGTGTGGCACGGCCAGACTCCTCTGCTGTTGCGCACTGCACGACGGGTTGCGCTATGAGAGACATAGTGGGAACGCCATCAAGAGGTCGTCAAGGGGTGGGAGTTAAGCCTTGGCAAATCGGCTGGGCACGGCGAAACACGATCGACACGCGACCGGGGCGGATGCGGAAACGCGACGAGGGCGGAACCAGGAATCCCCGGTTCCGCCCTCGCCCCCCGTGTCCAGTGCGGGTCCCTCAGAAGCCGTAGCCCATCCGCCGCGACAGCTCCACGGCGGCGGCGACCGTGCGCTTGGCGAGCTCGGTCAGCCGGTCGTCGGTCAGGCGGTACACCGGCCCCGACGCGCTGAGCGCCCCGATGACCTTGCCGTCGTGCGCGCGCACCGGGGCGGCGACGGCGGCCAGGCCCACCTCGAGCTCCTCCACGGCGATGGCGTACCCCTGCTCGACGACGGCCTCCAGCTCGCCGCGCAGCGCCACCGTGCCGGTGACCGTGTGCTCGGTCAGGCGCGGCAGCGTACGGGCGACAAGCCCCTCGCGCAGCGTCGTCGGCAGGTGGGCCAGCAGGATCTTGCCGCTGGACGTGGCGTGCAGCGGAGTGCGTCTGCCCAGCCAGTTCTGCGCGGTCACCGACGCCGGGCCGCGCGCCTGCATGATGTTGACCGCGGCGTCGTCGTCGAGGATCGCGATGTTGACCGTCTCGCCCAGCTCGTCGGCGAGTTCACGGCAGACCGGGCCGCCCTCCTGGGAGATGTCCAGACGCACTGCCGCCGCCCCCGCGAGGCGCAGTACGCCGGCCCCCAGGAAGTACTTCCCGCGGTCCTTCGCCTGGCCGACCAGGCCCCGGTTCTCCAGGACGCCGAGCAGCCGGAAGGCCGTCGACTTGTGCACCCCCAGCTCGTCGGCGATCTCGGTGACCCCGGCCTCGCCGAGCCGGGCGAGTATCTCCAGGACGCTCACGGCACGGTCCACGGACTGGACGGACCCGGGCGTCGCCTTGGGCTGCTTCTCGCGTGACTCCCCGGGCTCGTTCTCGCGCGGCTCCTCGTTCTGATCAGGCTGTTTCCGCGTGCGGGTCATATCTCAACTCTCACCACCTGGCGGCCTCTTGAAGCCGCTTCTGCGGGAAACCCTTGACGCGGTGGGCGTCCCGCCCGGATTCTGTTGCGCATAGCGCTCCCTCGTGCGCCATGTGAAACATCATGTTACCGAAGGGTCCTGTACCGAGAAGGTCCCAGGACCGGGCCAGCGAGATCTACGAGAGAGATCAAGAGAGGGGGGCCCATGATTCCCGTCTGCCGCCTTGAAGACCTCCCCGCGGGCGAATCCGTCCGTGTCGACACCACACCGCCCATCGCGGTGTTCAACGCCGAGGGCGAGATCTACGCCATCGACGACACCTGCAGCCACCAGGACGCCTCTCTCTCCGAGGGATGGCTCGAAGGCTGTCTGGTCGAATGCCCGCTGCACGCCGCCTCATTCGATCTCCGTACCGGGCAGCCGACCTGCCTGCCCGCACGCCGCGCCGTGCGCACCCACCGGGTGAGCGTCGACGACGGAACGATCCATGTCCACCTGGCAGCCGAGGAGGGGTCCGCCGCATGAGGACCGTCACCGTGGTGGGCGCCTCGCTCGCCGGGCTCTACGCGGCGCGTGAGCTGCGCGCCCAGGGATTCGACGGCCGGCTCGTGATCGTCGGTGACGAGCCGCATCAGCCGTACGACAGGCCGCCGCTGTCCAAGGACTTCCTCACCGGCAGGTCGGACGAGGCTCAACTGGCCCTCACCGACGGCGAGGAGACGGCCGAGCTCGCCGCCGAGTGGCTGCTCGGCACGCGCGCCCGCGGCCTCGACCCGCGCGGCCGCACGGTCCTTCTCGACGACGGCAGGACCGTCCCGAGCGACGGCGTGGTCATCGCCACCGGGGCGTCGGCCCGCCGCCTGCCGGGGCCCCAACCGGCGGGCGTGCACACGCTCCGCACCCTGGACGACGCCCGCGCCCTGCGCACGGCACTGGCCGCGGGCCCGCAGCGGGTGGTCGTGATCGGTGGCGGATTCATCGGCGCCGAGACCGCGTCCTCGTGCGTGGCGCTCGGGCATGACGTGACGGTCGTCGAGGCCGCGCCGCTGCCGCTGCTCCCGCAACTCGGTCCGGAGATGGCCGCGGTGTGCGCCGGGCTGCACGCGCGCGGCGGCGCGACGCTGGTGACCGGCACGGGCGTGGCGGCACTGCGCGGCGACACCGCCGTCCGCGCGGTGGAGCTGTCCGACGGCAGGCTGCTCCCCGCCGACGTGGTCGTCGTCGGCATCGGGGCCACCCCCAACACCGGCTGGCTCGCGGGCTCCACCCTCGCCCTGGACGACGGGGTCCTGTGCGACGACGGCTGCGTCACCGGGCTCCCGCACGTGGTCGCCGTGGGCGATGTGGCCCGCGTGGGCGCTGCGCGGGCGGAGCACTGGACGAGCGCCACCGAGCAACCCCGCGTCGCCGTACGCAACCTGCTGGCCGCGAGCACCGTCGAAACCGTCCGCCCGCTGCCGTACTTCTGGTCCGACCAGTACGGCTCCCGCATCCAGTTCGCGGGCCGGCGACGGCCGGACGACACCGTGCGCCTGCTCGAGGGCTCACCGGACGAGGGCGGCTTCCTCGCCGCGTACGAGCGGGAGGGCCGGACCACCGCGGTACTCGCCGTCGACCGACCGCGCCCGTTCATGCGGCTGCGTCGCGCGTTGGCGGCAGCCGCCGCGGAGACCACAGGGGTGCCTGCCGGCGTATGAGTCCTGCGGGGTGCGCGTGCGTCCCCGCGAGCGCTCTCCGGGGCGACTCGCGGGCGGCCCCGGCCCCAGCCC
>NZ_SRIC01000193.1 GCF_004684775.1 Streptomyces sp. MZ04 | reverse complement strand
GAAAAGTAGTTGGGGTGCCGGCACCCCTAGTTGGCCGCCCGCAGGGCTACAGATACAGCCCCGAGTCCGCCGCCTCCCGTGGATCCGGCACCGACGTGGGCGACGTCCCGCGCCGCAGCGCGTAGAGCTCGGCCAGGGTCGCGCCCTCGCGGGAGACGCCCTCGGTGGTGCCGAGCCAGGACGCCGCTTCCGGGAGGGTCAGCGAACCCACCTCGATGCGGGCCAGGCACCGCCCCGGGCGGACGACCGCCGGGTGCAACCGCTCCAGGTCCTCGTTGGTCGTCACCCCCACCAGCACATTGCGGCCCTGCCCGAGCAAGCCGTCCGTCAGGTTCAGCAACCGCGACAACGCCTGCCCCGCGGTGTGCTTCGCCTCGCCCCGGATCAGCTCGTCGCAGTCCTCCAGGAGCAGCAGCCGCCAGCGGCCCTTCGCCGTGCCGTCGTCCTCGCCGATCGCGATGTCCATCAAGTAGCCGACGTCGCTGAACAGTCGCTCCGGGTCCAGGACGCAGTCCACCTGACACCAGTCGCGCCAGGACCGCGCGAGCGTCCGCAGCGCCGACGTCTTGCCGGTGCCGGGCGGGCCGTGCAGGAGCAGGAGGCGGCCCGAGATGTCCTCGGGGCCCGTCTTCATCAGGGAGTCCATGGCCTCGGCGACCGGCGCCGTGTAGTTCTCCCGCACCTCCTCCCACGTACCGGCGGAGATCTGCCGCGTGGTGCGGTGCGGGCCGCGCCTCGGCGAGACGTACCAGAACCCCATGGTCACGTTGTCCGGCTGCGGTTCCGGCTCGTCCTGCGCGCCGTCCGTCGCCTGCTTCAGGACCTGCTCCGCGAGATCGGCGCTCGTCGCCGTCACGGTGACATCCGCGCCACGGTTCCAGCGCGAGACGAGCACCGTCCAGCCGTCGCCCTCGGCGAGCGTCGCGCTGCGGTCGTCGTCGCGGGCGGCCCGCAGGACGGACGCGCCCGGCGGAAGCAGCGTGGAACCCGACTTGACGCGGTCGATGTTGGCGCTGTGGGAGAACGGCTGCTCGCCGGTGGCGAAGCGGCCGAGGAACAGGGCGTCCACGACATCCGACGGGGAGTCGCTGTCGTCGACGTTGAGCCGGATCGGCAGGGCGTCCTGGGGGTTCGCAGACATGCCGCCATGATCCGGCACGTATGCGCCCTTGTGCATCCTGGTTTACGCACTCCGTTCTTGTGACGTCATGTGGCGTGCCCGTTACAGAGCTGTGGTACGGAACCTGTCCTACCGCCAACTCGCCCCGTTACTCTTGCCCCTGATGGGACGTCATGGGTGGAATTCGGGGGCACTGCGGTGGCGGCTCACCGCACTGCTCGGCGTTGGTGTGGCCGCACTGGCCCTGGTCCTGGCCGTCATCACCACGCTCCCCGATGACGGCGCGGGCACCAAGGGCACCACGCGTGACGGGGACAAGGTGCACGGCACCCCCGCCGTCCCGCCCGGCCAGGCGAAGCCGGACGTGGGCTGGGGCTTCACCCACACGCAGTACAGCGCGGACGAGGGCGAGGCGGACTCCGTGGAGCGCGCCGAGTCGCTGCTCGCCGAAAAGCCGCGCCCGCTGCCGCAGATCCAGCACATCATGGGCTGGGGCGCGGGCAACCCCGAGCCGGTCAAGGGGCGTTACGACTTCAGCGAGATGGACCGGCGGATGGACTTCATCCGCGCCACCGACGGCACGCCGGTCGTCACCCTCTGCTGCTCCCCGGACTGGATGAAGGGCGGCAAGTCCGGGGCGGGCAAGACCGATTGGAGCCAGGCCGCCCTGGAGACCGCCCCGGACCGCGCCCACTACAAGGACTTCGCCAAGCTCGCCGCGACCGTCGCCAAGCGCTATCCGGACGTACGCCACTTCATCGTCTGGAACGAGTTCAAGGGCTTCTGGAGCAACGAGAAGGGCCGCTGGGACTACGAGGGCTACACCGAGCTCTACAACCTGGTCTACAAGGAACTCAAGAAGGTCGACAAGGACATCATGGTCGGCGGTCCCTACCTGGTCATGGACAGCGTCGACCCGCGCCAGACCGAGGACGCCTCGACGAAGGTCAAGGGCGCCTGGGGCCGCATGGACCAGCGGGTCCTCGACGCCTTCGACTACTGGAACAAGAACAAGACGGGCGCGGACTTCGTCGTCGTCGACGGCTCCAGCTACACCACCGACGACGAGATGCTGCCCGACGAGTTCAAGGCCACGCAGAAGCTGACCGCGGTCGGCGCGTGGGTGCGCGAGCGCACCGGCGACCTGCCGCTGTGGTGGGCCGAGTACTACGTGGAGCCGGGCGACAGCGACGACGACCGCGACGACTGGTCCGAGGCGCACCGCGTCGCCGTCCAGGCCACCGGCCTGACGGCGATGGCGCGCGGCGGCGCGAGCAGCGGCTTCTACTGGAACCCGCAGAACAAGGGCGCCAGTTGCGCGGGCTGCCTGTGGCGTTCGACGCGGCTCGGCGACGGCGGCACGGAGCTGCCGATGCTGAAGATGCTCGCCCGGTTCAGCGCCGAGTTCGAGCCGGGCACACGGTACGAGAAGGTCTCCGTCGCCGCCGACGACGTACCGAACGTATCCGTGCTCGCCGACGACAAGACGGTGCTCGTCGTGAACACCCTGGACCGGACGATCAGCGCGAAGGTCGACGGGAAGCGCTTCGAGATGAAGGGGTACGAGGTGAAGTGGCTGAAGCGGTAGTCCGCTTCAGCCACCGGGCGACCGCCGCACCTCACGCCATCGTCAGGAACCGCTGGATCAGCGAGGCGAGCAGCACCGCGAGCAGCGGCAGCGAGAACCAGAAGCTGCTCTGCAGCCAGCGCAGTTGCCGCACGCTCGGCGCCACCGCCACCCGCACGACCTCACGGGTGGCGAGCAGCAGGATCAGCGCCACGGCCGCAAGCGCACCTATCACCGACCAGGGCGTCCACGTCACCTTCGGCCCGATCGGACCGGGTGCGGCCTTCTCGGCCTTCCCCTCCGGCTGCTTGCGCAGCGTGTAGAGCGTCGCGTCGTCGTTGGTGAGGACCTTCTTCAACTCCTGGCGGCTGTCGAGGTTCTTGATCAGCCGGGTGTCCCAGGTCGTCGAATAGCCGACGTCCATCTGGAGATAGACCGTCTGACTCTTGTTGATCATCAGATACGAGTTGGGGCCCGCGTCCTTGAGCGCCTTGACGAGGCTGGAGACCAGGACCGGATCGGCCGGCGCCAGGGTCGGCACGTACTGGACCTTCTCCATGTCACGGGTGCCCCAGGGCAGCGCGGGCGTCACATTGTCGATCGTGTCGTTGCTCATCCACAGCAGCCGGACGGTCGGGTCGTCGTGCTCGTACACATAGTCCATCGCGGCGACCTCGCCGGCGCGGGTCCGCTCGAACGGCTCGTTGCCCCAGCGCGCCACGAGGAATCCGCCCATCAGGACGAGACCCGCCATCAGCGCGGCGAGCGGCGCCAGGCTCACCCGGTCGCGGTCGCGCTCCTTCGCGGTGATGCCCGCGCGCGGGAACAGCGCGAGTCCGGCGAGGAGCGCGGCGCCCGGCAGCGCGAACATGAAGACGCGCAGGGCCATTTCACCGCCGTACGACTGCATGCCGAAGCCCAGGAACGGCACAAAGGTCAGGACGAGCAGCGAGCGCTCCGTGTACTTGTGGTCGCGCCGCCGCCACCAGCCCCAGCAGGCGAACGCCATGACGCTGCCCGCGAGCGCCACCCGTGCGTACAGGACGAGTTGATGGGTCGAACTGCCGCCCTCGATCCGCCCGGACACCGACGAGGACACATTGCCGCCGACGCCGCCGACCCCGCCGAACAGCTCGTCGAAGTGCCCCGACCAGTACGGCTCGGCGAGGAAGCCCACCCAGACCAGGACCAGGACCGTGAAGAGGATCGGCAGGCCGCGCAGCTCCGAGCGGCCCACCAGGACGAGCGCGGCGAGCACGCCGAGCATCACGAACGGCGTGAGCTGGTGCGCGGGCACCGTCGCCGCGAACAGCGCGATCAGGACCAGGAGCAGCACCGCGCGCTGCCGCCGGTCGGCGGGCTCGACCTCGAGCTCTCCGGGCCGCCGCTTGGCCCACAGCGCACGCGGCGCGCGGAACCAGACGAGGAGCACCGCCACGAACACCAGATAGAGCAGATACGTGAAGCCCTGCGGGGAGAAGTAGTCCTGACCGACCCAGCCGCTCAGCGCGAAGATCCACAGTCCCGCCCAGCGGGCCCGCCAGGCGGCCCGCATGGAGCGGGTGAGCAGCAACATCGGTGCCAGATAGAGCAGTTGCATGGCCAGCGGCCACCAGCGGATCACCTCGGTCATGTCCGAGACGCCGCAGGCCTTCGCCACGAACGTGGCCGCCGCGAAGAAACCGGGCCAGCTCCAGCGTGCGTCCAGGTCCGGCACCGCGGTCCCGGTCCTGTCGATGTACTCCATGAAGCCCAGGTGCTGCCAGGCCGTCGCGAACCTCGGCTCGTCCTCCAGGACGGCGGGCAGCGCGTGCAGGCACACGACCGTGGCGACCAGGGTCACCAGGAGCAGCACCCGGTGCGGGCGGTCCATCCAGAGCAGCGAGGCGAAGACCACGATGAGCAGCGCGGCCCCGAGCAGCGTCGGCGCGGGCAGGATCGAGATGAGCCCGAGCCCGCCCATGTCGTCGAGGCCCGCCTCGCCGATGCCCGAGAGGGGCAGCCAGTAGAGACCGAGCGCGAGGGTCAGGAGCAGCGTCATCACGGCGACGCGCAGGCGCGGGAACGGCTCGGGCTCGTCGAGGATTTCGGGCGCGTCGTCGGGTTCGGGGGCGTAGCCGGGTTCAGGTGCGTAGGCGGGCTCGGGCGGCGCTTCCGGCACGTCCGGGACGCGTACGCCGGTGCCCCGCTCCTCGGCCTCCGGAGTGCGGGGGGAGGCCGAGGAGGGGACCGGGGGAGCCATGGTGGACTCGGGGGGTGCCGTCGGCGGCTCCGGAGACTTCGGCTCCGACTTGGGCTCCGGCGTCTTCAGGGGTGATCTCAGTGCCCAGGTCGGCCGGTGATCCATGTCGTCCCCCTTGTCGGCCCCGGCCGTCGGGCCCTTCGCCGCCGGTGTTCCGGAGGCGGGCGTACCGGGCCCCGGCCGCATGTCGGGCCTGCGCTCCGGATGTTCGAGGTCGAGCTGCACGGCGAGGTGCAGCGTGTCCGAGTCGAGCGTCTCGCGCAGCGCCCAGGCGGGCCCGCGCCGCTCCTTGCGCCGCCCCGCGTCCTCGACCGCCGGCGGGGGCGGCGCCTCGGGCGTCCCCAGGTCGGCCAGGTCGCCGTCCGGTGCCCCGCTCTCCGACGGCGCGTCCGCGGGGGCCGCCCGCACCACGCGGTACAGCTTCGGCCCGGCGATCGCCACGATCACCGCGAGGCTGGAGATCTCCGCGACGCCCGCGCCCGTGAGCCCCATCCGCGGCAGCAGAAGCAGCGTCAGACCGAGCACGAGGACGCACAGCAGGCCCTGCATCCAGGCGATCCCCGACGTGCGGCTCTGCGCGCGCTGCACCGCGAAGTACGTCTCCATGACGACCCGCAGCGCCGCACCCACCGCGAACCAGCGAAGCAGCGGCGTCGCCGCGTCCGCGTACCCCTGGCCGAAGACCCGCAGGATGAACGGCGCGCCGATGAAGAGCAGACCGCACACCGGCAGCATGATCCGCGCCATCCGGCGCAGCGCGGCCCGGGTGTTCGCGGCGAGCCGCGCCGGGTCGTGCGCGCCCTCGACGGTCAGCGACGCGCCCATGTTGATGGCGAGCAGGTTGACCGTGCCGCCGATGGTGGTGGTGATGTAGAAGTACGCGTTGTCGACCGAGCTGACCTGCGAGGCGACGATGACCGGTACGAGATAGACCACGGCGAGCGAGAACAGCGAGCCGGTGTAGTCGCCGGCCAGGAAGCGGCCCAGCTCGCGCAGGGTCGGCGGCCGCGCGGTGTCCTCGGTCGCCTTCACGTGCCGTGGCACGAGCCGCCGGAACACCAGCCAGCCGAGCGGGATCACCGACACGGCGATCGCGGCGACCCACGACACGAAGACGCCCGCCGTCGGGATCGCGACGGCCATCGCGATGAGCAGACCCAGCTTGACGACCGAGAAGACGGTGTTGCCGACCGGCACCCACAGCGCGCTGCGCAGCCCCGTGAGCACCCCGTCCTGGAGGGTGAGCAGCGACCAGGCGACGACCGCGGCGATGAAGCCGAGGCCGTTGAGCGGCCCGTGCAGGAACCTGTACGAGGGTCCCCACAGGTCCAGCGTGAACAGGAAGATCAGCGCGGCGCACGCGACGACCAGTGAACTTCCCGCGTACGTACGGAAGATGAGCCTGCCGGTGGCGCGCCCCGCGATGGGGATGAAGCGGGCAAGCGCCCCCGTCAGGGTGACGGCGGTGAGCCCCGCGAGGAGTTTCATCGCGGCGATCGCCGCCGAGCCCTGGCCGACCGCCGACTCGGAGTAGTACCGAGCGGCGGCCAGCCAGAAGCCGACGCCGAGCACGCCGGAGATGCCGGTGTTCAGCATCAGTGCGTAGGCGTTGCGGAACAGCGGACTCCCGCCGCCGGAGCCGCCCCTGCCGGGCAGGCGCATTCTGCGCGGCCTGCCCGACTTGCCGGACGGCGGCTGCTGTTCGGTACCGGGAGTCCCAGAGACGTCTGCCTGGGCGGTCGTCGTGTCAGACACGGGTACGGGTTGCCTTCCGGCGGGCTTGTCGGGCTCTGCGGACCACGGCGTACCCCTGGGTGAGGGCGCGGTCCCTGGCGAAGTTGCGGGCGATCGCGCGGCCGTCGACGAGCCGCTCGAACTCCTCGATGCCGGTCGACCGGCGCACGGTCACCCGCTGCAGCGCGTACGGCCCCTGGCCGCGCCGTGCGAGGCCGTTGCCGACCGCGAGCGACTGGGCGAATCCGGCACCGCGCACCGTGCGGCGCACCCGGCGGCTCGAGTAGCCGTACGGGTAGGCGAAGGAGCGCGGCGCCGTGCCGAGTTCGTCGGCGATGATCTCCTTGCAGCGCCGCAGCTCGAACCAGAGGTCGTCGTCGTCCAACTGGTCGAGCTGCGGGTGCGTGTGGCTGTGCCCGCCGATCTCCGTTCCCGCCGCGGCCAGTTCGCGCACCTGGTCCCAGTCGAGCATCCGGTCGAGGCCGCCCCCGGTGTCGTGCGCCCCGCGCAGCCAGCCCGTGGAGACGAACAGCGTCGAGGAGAAGCCGTGCTTGGCGAGCGCGGGCAGCGCGTGCCGGTGCACACCTTCGTAGCCGTCGTCGAAGGTGATCAGGACGGGCCTGGCGGGCAGCGCACGGCCGGGGGTACGCCAGATCGCGGCGAGCCCGGCCGTGGAGAGCGGGGTGAACCCGCGCTCGCCGAGCAGCTCGAGCTGCTCGGCGAACGCGCCGGGCGACACGGACAACTCCCGTGTCGCCTCGGTCGGTTCATGGGCGATCGAGTGGTACATGAGGATCGGCACCGTACTCATGCAGCAGCCCCCTCACCGTCCGCATCCCGCTCGATCTCGACGACCGAGAAGGTGGCGCCTGCCCTGCGCGCGCGAACGCTCCCGATGACGTACCCCCCGGCCGCCGTGAGCACTCCCGCCACGATGGCGCCCGCACGGCCCGCGCCGCCGGGGCGGGCGAGCAGCGCGTCGCGCAGACCGCGGCCCACGCCGGCGGGCAGCACGCGGGTGGTGTACCTGCGCTCGGACTCAAGTCCCTTGTCGGCGCCGACACTTCGGGACACCAGAGCCTTGGAGAGGCCTTCCGCGTACGTCCGCGTACGGAAGTAGTGGAAGCGCTCCCGTACGGCGGGGACGCGGTGGTGGATCACCGCGCGGTCGTCGATCAGGAGCACCGCGTCGGGTCTGGCCCGTGCGAGGCGGATGCACAGCTCCGTCTCCTCGCAGCCGAGGGGGCGTTTGTCGCCGTCGCGCCCGATGCCCGTCGCGAAGCCGCCCGCCGCCTCGAACGCGGTGCGCCGGAACGAGGCGTTCCCGCCGAGCACGTTGCGCACCCGCACGCGCCCCTCGGGCAGTCCCTTGTACGTACAGCCGACGACCCAGTCGAACTCCTCGGGGAACCAGGCGGGCCTGCGCCGTGACTCCCAGACGGGCATGGTGCGCCCGCCCACCGCGAGGACCTTCGGGTCCGCGTACCCCTCGACGAAGTGGCGCAGCCAGTCGCGCTCCGCGACCGCGTCGTCGTCGAGGAAGGCGATGATCTCGCCGCTGGAGGCGGCGATGCCGGTGTTGCGGCCCGCGGAGAGGCCGCGGGGGCCCGCGTTGGCGAGCACCCGCACCCCTTCGGTCTCCTTGTACTCCTTGCCGAGACGGTCGAGGAGCGAGGCGTTGTGATCCACCACGACCAGCGTCTCCAGGGCCGTCAGGGACTGCGCCCGCACCGAGGCGACCGCCGCGAGGATGTCCTCCCAGCGGTCTTCGGTGTAGACGCAGATGACGACGGAGACGGTGCTCAAGACACCTCTCCCTGGCGGGTGCGGAAGGGGACACCGCGGGTGCGGCGGCGCTGGGTCGTCCGGCGGTTCGAGCGCTCCGTGCAGATCACCTTCAGGACCCGCAGGCCGTCGCGCACGGCGCTGAGATTGCTCACGCCGTGGATGCGCAGATACTCGTGGCTGGGGATCTCCTGCACCTTGAGCCCGGCCTTGACCACCCTGATGTTCATCAGGGTCTCCACCTCGAAGCCCGTGCAGTCGAGGTCGATCTTGTCGAGGCAGTGCCGCCAGAAGGCGTTGTAGCCGTAGCACAGGTCGGTGTAGCGGGCGCCGAACTTGGCGTTCACGACGGAGCACAGGACGTGGTTGCCGAGCTTGCGGATCAGCGTCATGTCGTCCGTGCCGCCGCCGTTGGCGAACCGGGAGCCCTTGGCGAAGTCGGCGCCCGAGACCAGGGCGGAGACATAGCTGACGATCTCGTGCCCGTCGGCCGAGCCGTCCGCGTCGACCATCACGATGATGTCGCCGGTGCACGCCTCGAATCCGGTGATCAGGGCATCGCCCTTGCCCTTGCCGAGCTGTCGGACGACCTTGACGTCCGGCCACAGTTCCCGCGCGACGGACACCGTGTCATCGGTGGAATTTCCGTCCACCAGGACGACTTCGTGGACCCAGCCGGGCAGCGTCTTGAAGACGTAGGGAAGATTCTCCGCTTCGTTCATCGCGGGAATCACGACGCTCACCGGCGGTGTGATCGCCAAGTGCGTGGATATCGGCCGGTAGTTACCGGACGGCGTCGGCTTGATTAGCGGATCTTGCCCCGGCTCTGCGGCCGGGCGCACAAAAGAACTCATTGAGTCTGATCCCTCTCGTCCGGTGGACCGCCCGCCCCCGGGCGGTCCGGCTATGTATCCGGTTCGAAAGGGGGGTTCTCACTTGCGCATGACGAAATGGATCTCCGGGCATGCCGAGTGAGCTGGCATCGCGCGGGTCGTGACACGGCAGCCTTGCGGTCGCCGGGCACGGCACCCCCCTACCGCGCCCCGCACCGGGGCCACCGCGATCTTGAGCCCTCCCCTAGATCGCATTGCGTGATGGACCGATGCGGGTGGATGTACGACGGTATTGATGATTGAGACCGTATGGCAAGACCTGGAACGTGGCCTCACGTTTTTGATGATTTGAGCGGTCTTGGCGGGCACATTCGGAGTGCCCTGCTCCATCCCCCTTACTTATTCTTTCTGCCGTGAACGGATCTTTCCCATCCGTTTCAGGAGTCTGTCGGCCGGTTCGAAGAATTCCGGCCGGGACAGCACGGTGTTGCGCAGCGCACGGACCGGGGCGCGCCGCGCCCGGTGTCCGATCGCCGCCGGATGGCGCAGCGCCACCCACCCCTCGGACACGGTGAGTTCGCGTGTCTTGAGGGAGTCCTTGTATTCCTTCTGGCCCCGTCCGAGATCGAGATACGCGATGCCGTCGGCGGCGGCCGCCTCGGCCATCCGCAGATGCAGCACGAGGCCGGGCGAGTACTTCGCGAACGCGGGGTCGTAGGCCGGGAACCAGCAGGCCAGGATCCGCTCGGAACGCAGCCCGAAGTGCGCGGCGATCGGCCGGTCGCCGGCGTAGAGGACCGAGAGCAGCCCGGCGAACTGGTCGGACCTGGCGTGGAAGAGCTGCCGCACGAGCTGGCTGATCCAGGCGTGCGCGAAGCGGTCGCTGCGCCCCGTCCTGCGGTACTGGGCCGACTTCCAGCCCATCAGGGTGGCGAGCACCTTGGGGTCCCGCTCGTCGTGCACATAGCGCACGGAGCCGTGGTCGCGCCCGAGCTTGCGCTCCTTGGCGAGCGTCGTACGGGTGAACTTGGGTGACTGCGCCCGGAGTTGGCCGAGGTACACCTCGTACCCCTGGTCCAGATCCATGACCGGCGACGGGAAGGAGCCGGAGGCGCCCGCCTCGAACGGCTCCTGGCCGTCGGCCAGATGGTCGAACTCCCACAGCGCGAGCCCGCAGGCCCGCAGCAGCTCTCGCGCGTCCCAGGTGAATCCGGGCCGGTGCACCAGGCCCTGGCAGTCGGAGACGCCGAGGCCGATGGCCCGGCCGACGCCGGTGATGGATCTCTCGAACGGGAAGAACGCCGCGGGTTCACCGGCTTCGCGGACGACCGCGATCCGCACCCCGCGCCGCCAGTGGCCCACCGCGAGGGTGAACTCCGGGGAGAGGAACGGATTGGCCAGCTCGGGCGAGCCGTTGAGGTGGGCCTTGGACTGCAGCGCCGTCCAGGCCACCCGGTCGGCGGCGGTGAGTTCTCCGGGGCGGTGCACGGTGATGTCCACGTCAGGAGGTCCGCCTTCTCGGGGCACGGCCGCGCAGTCGCCGTACCAGTACCAGCAGGAAGATGAGCGAGCCGATCACGGTGACGGCCGCGACTCCGCCGCGCACCGACCACATGTGCAGGGCCAGCATCGCCTGCGCCACCAACAGGTTGACCGCCACGGCTCCGGAAACGGAAGCCACGATCCGGCCCCATGGGTCAAGTCCCCGCAGGGCGGCGCCGATTGCCGCCCCCGGCGCCGCGAGCAGGAAGAAGAGCGTGAAGGGTCCGCGCAGCGGTGAGTCGATGTCCGTGAGCGCCAGCATCGCGCCGACGGCACCGACCGCCACGGCCGCGCCCCCGAGCAGCGCAAGCAGGTCTCCGTGACGGCTCGGGCGCTGCCGGGCGCCCGGCCCGGTGTCTGATGAAGGTGCCTTGATCCTGATGGTCTGCATTGGCGACTTTGCCCCCCGAAGCGCCGGATGCCGGGCTTCAATGTCGCGCAGTCCGTGGCGGCACGTCAAGATGCGGAGGGAGTGTGGAGATGTCCGATGTCGCGGCTTGGATCTAGCCGAACTCCCTTGTTGCTCAAGGGAATTGCGAGCGACTTATTGACATGAACACTACCGACGGGGGGTGGGCCGTGCTACCACAGTCGTGGCAGAAATCCTGCTAAGGGAGGTTCCATGAGATTGTCCCGAATCACGGCAAACATGTCCTCGCTCCTCCTCGCCGTCGCCTTCGCCCTCACCGGGGCCACAGCGGCTCAAGCGGACCAGCAGACCGACCAACAGGCCGCGGCCACCGGCTATGTGGCACTCGGCGACTCCTACTCCTCCGGTGTCGGAGCCGGCGGATACGACAGCGGAAGCGGCGACTGCAAGCGCACTCCGCGCGCGTACCCCGCGCTCTGGGCCGCCGCCAACTCACCCTCCAGCTTCTCCTTCACGGCTTGTTCCGGTGCCCGTACGGGTGACGTCGTGGCCAACCAGCTCGGCCCGCTCGGCTCCGGAACGGGCCTCGTCAGCGTCTCCGTCGGGGGCAACGACGCCGGGTTCGCCGACGTCATGACGACCTGTGTGCTCCAGTCCGAGAGCAGTTGCCTCGCGCGCATCGCCACGGCGCGTACGTACGTCCAGAACACGCTCCCCGGCAAGCTCGACCAGGTCTACTCGGCGATCAGCGGCAAGGCACCGGCGGCCCAGGTCGTCGTCATGGGCTACCCGCGCTTCTACAAGCTCGGCGGCAGCTGCGCCGTCGGTCTCTCCGAGACGGAGCGCGCCGCCATCAACGACGCCGCGAACCTCCTCAACTCCACGACCGCCAAGCGGGCCGCCGACCACGGCTTCACCTTCGGCGATGTGACCAGCACGTTCACCGGGCACGAGATCTGCTCCGGCGCCGCGTGGCTGCACAGCGTGAACTGGACCAACATCGGCGAGTCCTACCACCCCACATCCGCCGGACAGAGCGGCGGCTACCTTCCCGTGTTCAGGGCGGCGGCCTCCTAACGGGCCGAGTTCGACGTTCAGTTGGGCACGTAGGTGGACGTGTAGGGGGAGGCTCCGTCCGTCGGGGTCTCCTCCTTCTCGCATGTCACCGCGTACGCAACGGAGTTGGAGGTCGCCGCCACCGGGCTGCGCACCTCCACGCTGATCTCGTTCTGATACGTCTGACCCGGCTCCCCGGCCACGGTCTCCGTGTGATGCACCTGCTTGCTCCTGCCCCCGCCGGACGCGAACGTGAGCGTCTTCCAGCCGGGATCGCTCGGCTCTCCGGACTTCGTGACCCAGCGGTAGTCGACGGAGACCGGAACCCGGCCCACCGCGAACGTCGCCGTGAAGGACGGGGCCTGACCGGCCGGCGTCGGGCACGCGCCGCTGTACTCCGTGCGCACCCCGGCGACGGTCACCTTGACGGACTGGGGCGGCGGCGTGGTCGTCCCGCCGTTCCCGCCGCCGTCCGTGGAGCCGCCGGTCGAGCCGTTGCCGGTCGAACCGCCGTCACTGCCGCTGCCGTTGGTGGAGCCGCCGTCGGAACTCCCTGTCGCACTGCTGCCACTGCTCTTGCCGCCGTCGGAGCCACTGCCTCCGCTGCCGCCGGTGTCGCCGCCCCCGTCGCTTCCCCCGGTCGATCCGCCGCTGCTTCCGCCACCTCCGTTGTCCCGGTTGACCAGGGCGTACGTGAGTCCGCCGAGGGCCAGCGCGAGAGCCGCCAGGCCGGCCGTGAGGACGATGACGGAGCGGCGCGAGCGGCTCGGCGTGGTCGTTGTGGACGTCGTGGTCCCGCCGCCGTAGGTGACCGGTGGCGGCTCCGGATGGGGCTGTGGCGGCGGCTGCGGCGCCTGTTGCCGCTCCTGCGAGGTGACCGTGGGCAGGTACGGAACGGCGGGGTCCGCGCGCGGGGCGCCGCCCGCCGCGACGAGCCGCAGATCGCGCTCGGCGTCGGCCGCGGAGATCCGCTCGGCGGGATCCTTCCGCAACAGCCCTTCGAGTACGGCGGCCAGCGCTCCCGCGTTGCGAGGCGGCGGCAGCGCCTCGTCCACCACCGCACGCAACGTGCTGAGCGGAGTGTCCTGCCGGAACGGCGAACTGCCCTCGACGGCCGCGTAGAGCAGCACACCCAGGGACCACAGATCGGACTCGGGACCCGGCCGCCGCCCCAACGCCCGCTCCGGAGCGAGGAATTCGGGCGACCCGATCACCTCGCCCGTCATGGTGAGGGCCGAACTCCCCTCCACCATGGCGATCCCGAAATCCGTCAGGACGACCCGCCCATCATTGCCGATCAGTACGTTGCCGGGCTTCACGTCACGGTGCAGGACCCCCGCCTCGTGCGCGGCGCGCAGTGCGGCGAGCACCTCCGCGCCGATGTGCGCGGCACGCTGCGGCGGCATCGGCCCTTCCGTGTCGAGGACATCGGACAGCGAGAGCCCGCGCACGATCTCCATGACGATCCACGGGCGCCCGTCCTGGCTCGCCACGTCGTAGACCGTCACCACATTGCGGTGCGGGATGCGGGCGGCGGCCCAGGCCTCGCGCTCCAGGCGGGCGTACAGCCGGTCGACCTCACTGGCCGGGAGCCCCGCAGGGGCGCGCACCTCCTTGACCGCGACCTCGCGTCCCAGGACCTCGTCGCGGGCGCGCCAGACCGTGCCCATGCCGCCCTCGCCCAAGGGGGCCAGGAGGCGGTAGCGCCCCGCGATCACACGCTCGTCGTCGCTCACGGGCGTCCCCCATCGGCAGCCGTGCGATTCTCCACAAAACTACCTCAACCGAGTGCTGTTGCCGCCCCCTTGAACACCAATCCGCACCCGAGGGCGACCACGACACAGGCGGATCCGACCGGCAGGAGCCGGTGCGTGGCGCGGTGCAGCCACCGGGGTCCGCGAAGACGTTTTCCGGCGGCGGAACCGACCCGCACCACAAGGAACCCGGCGGCGGTGAGCGTCACCGCGAGCCCCGTCCCGTACGCGAGCACGAGCAGCAGCCCGAACCATGCCTCGCCGAGCGCCGAGGCGCCGACGAGGACGACGACGGCGGAGGGGCTGGGCACGAGGCCGCCGGCGAACCCGAGGAAGAGGGCGCCGCGTATCCGGGGCGGCGCCTCGTGGTGCTGATGACCGTGCCCGTGCTGATGGCTGTGTCCGTGGTGCCTGCGGCGGCGCCAGGCCCTGCGCAGCAGCAGGGCTCCCGCGCCGGTCACCAGGACACCGCTGGCGATGCCGAGCCAGGCGATGACGGAGGGCGCCGCCGCGGAGCCGCCCGCGACGAGCAGCCCGAGTGCGGCCACTCCGAGGGTGTGCGTGACGGTGACCGATGCGGCGAGCGGGAGGACGTCCCGCAGGGAGGCGTGGCCGCGGGCGGCGGCGCTCGCGGCCATCAGCGTCTTGCCGTGCCCCGGCGCGATGGCGTGCAGGGAGCCGAGCGACAGGGCGATGCCCAGGGCGAGTACGGCGAAGCCGAAGCTGAGGTCGTGCCGGGCGACGAGCCCGGTGAGGGCCTGCGTCCAGCGGTCCGCGCCACGGGGCAGCGGGGTCGTGGCGGGCGCCTCGGGGTCGGGCTGCGCGCCGAGGGCGGGGCCGCCGGGGGTGATCCGCAGCGCCGCGGATTCGTCGCGCGGCGGCGAGGAGAGGAGCCGCTGCGGGTAGCGGGTGAGCCGCCGCGACACCGACGTCTCCGGCACGTCGGCGTCCCTGACCGTCATACGGTCCCCCTGGGCGGTGATCTCCCGCCAGCCGGGGCCGGGTTGACCCGCCGCCTCGAACCGGAGGGTGAGCCCGGTGTCCCGGGGGAGCGGGGCACCGAGCTCACACCGCACGCGCAACGTGCGCAGCCCCGCCTGGCCGTCGCGCGCGGTGGCGCCGGCACGCGCCACGCGAAGGGGTACGGTTTCGCCGCCGGCCCGCAGACGACTGCCGCGGGCGGCTTTCCCGCACCGCTCCTCGGCCCAGGCGGCCATGCCCGTCTCCTTGATGCGGGGCATGGCCTGCGTGGCCGGAATCTCGGCGAGGTCCTCGACGTGGTCGATGGTGACGCGCCCCGGGGCTACGACGATCCCGTCGTACCGATTGACGGTGAAGTTCCCCAGCGGGTGAGCCGCGGCCTGCCCTGCGGGCAGCAGAGCGAGGAGGGCGGCGCCGCCGATCACTCCGAGGCCCGCGAGCCGCCGCTTCACCGCGCACCCCGGGGAGCACAACACCGAGCGGATCCTCACGACGCCTCACCCCCGGCCAGCTCCTGAGCCGCCCGCGCCCCTGTAGGGGAGAAGCCGGGGTTGAGGTCCAGTGCCTCGGAAGCCCAGCGGCGGCCCGCCCCGCTCGATCCTGTTGCCGCCTCGATCGCGGCTCGGTGGTACATGAAGGACGCCTCCCGGAATCCGGTGCCTGTCGCGATGCGGGCGTAGGGAAGGGCCTCGCGGGAGCGGCCGTTGAGGTGCAGGGTCCAGGCCAGGGCGTCCGCCGTGTGGACCGTGTGGCGGCGGTCCCACTCCGCACGGGCCGCCCGCAGGGCGCGACGCCGGTCGCCGTGATCCGCCAGGGCCACCGCCGAGTCCAGGTCCGCGTTCACGCCGTTGGCCCGCGCCAGCGACACCCACGCGGAGATCAACGCGTACTGCTGCCGCGCCTTCGCCCGCTCGCCCCGCGCCTCGTACAGCTCGCCGAGGGCCACCAGCGGCCCCGGCAGCGGAGCCCGCGCGACCACCTCCTTCAGCCCCCGTATCGCCCCTGTCTCTTAAACATC
>NZ_SRIC01000192.1 GCF_004684775.1 Streptomyces sp. MZ04 | reverse complement strand
CGTGCGGTGGCGGGAAGGGGCGCACGGGGACGGCGCTGGCCTGCATCGCGGTGCTTGATGGGGTGCCCAGCGGTGACGCGGTCGCGTATGTGCGGGAGCACTATGCGGCGCGTGCGGTCGAGACTCCTTGGCAGAGGCGGTTCGTGACGAGGTTCCACTGAGGGTTTCCGGCAAGACTCCACCCGAATGACAAATGACAGATGACAGATATTGAAATCTGTCATCTGTCATGGCATCGTAGAGGCATGCGCACTCTCCCCCTCGGAACCACCGGCCCCCACACCTCCGCCCTCGGCCTCGGCGCCATGGGCATGTCCGCCCTTTACGGCGAAGCCGACCGCGCGGAGTCCATCGCGACCATCCACGCCGCCCTCGAAGCGGGCGTCACCCTCATCGACACCGGCGACTTCTACGCCATGGGGCACAACGAGATGCTGATCGGCGAAGCCCTGCGGACCGCGCCCGCCGCGCACCGCGAACAGGCCCTCACCAGCGTCAAGTTCGGCGCCGTCCGCGACCCGGACGGCGGCTGGTCCGGCTACGACGGACGCCCCGCCTCCGTCAAGAACTTCGCCGCGTACTCCCTCCAGCGGCTCGGCGTCGACCACATCGACGTCTACCGCATCGCCCGCATCGACCCCGACGTGCCGGTCGAGGAGACCATCGGCGCGATCGCCGAGCTCGTCGAGAAGGGGCACGTCCGCCACATCGGGCTCTCGGAGGTCGGCGCCGACACCATCCGCCGCGCGGCGGCCACGGCCCCCATCTCCGACCTGCAGATCGAGTACTCGCTCATCTCACGCGGCATCGAGAACCAGATCCTGCCGACCGTCAGCGAGCTCGGCATCGGCGTCACCGCCTACGGAGTCCTCTCCCGCGGCCTGATCTCCGGCCACTTCACCCGCGACCGGCAGCTGGGCGCGAACGACTTCCGCGCCATGAGCCCCCGCTTCCAGGGCGAGAACCTGGACCGCAACCTCGACCTGGTCGACGCCCTGCGCAAGATCGCCGAACAGAAGGGCGTGAGCGTCGCGCAGACCGCCATCGCCTGGGTCCTCGCCCAGGGCCCCCGGCACGACGCCACCATCGTCCCGCTGGTCGGCGCCCGCCGCCGCGACCGTCTGACCGAGGCGCTCGGCGCGCTCGACGTGACGCTGGACGCGGCCGACCTCGCCGCGATCGAACAGGCCGTCCCCGCGGGAGCCGCATCCGGCGCGCGTTACCCGGAGGCTCAGATGGCACACCTCGACAGCGAGCGCTGATCCACCCCAGGTACGGTCGATGTCATGGCAACCGGCACCCTGACCCCCGAGCGCATCCTCGAAGCGACCGAGGACATGCTGCGCCGCCACGGCGCGGCGAAGGCCACGGTCGTGGACGTGGCCCGCGCGCTGGGGGTCAGCCACGGCACGGTGTACCGCCACTTCCGTACGAAGGCGGCCCTGCGGGAGGCGGTCACCCAGCGCTGGCTCGACCGCACCTCCGAGTCCCTGTCCGGCATCGTCACCGGCACCGAGCCCCCCGAGGCGAAGCTCCGGGCCTGGCTTGCGGGCCTGTTCGAAGCGAAACAACACAAGGCGGGCGACGACCCCGAACTGTTCGCCACGTACACGGTGTTGACGGGCGAGAACAGCGGAGTGGTGGACCGCCACATCACGGACCTCACCGACCAGCTCGCCACGATCCTCCAAGAGGGGATCACCCAGGGCACGTTCACGGCCACCGACCCCGCGTCCACGGCCCGCGCAGTCTTCGACGCCACCAACCGCTTCCACGACCCGGCGTACGCAGGCGAATGGTCAAAGCCCGGCATCGAAGCCGCTTTCACGGCAGTGGTCGACCTGGTACTGCGCGGCCTGCGCCCGTAGCGGCGGTGGCGGGCCTGGAGCAGATCCTCCACCGTCTGCTTCCATGGCCCCTCAGCCACAACCATGGAAGCAGGTGACGGGCACATGGTGTCCACAGACCGCGTTCTCGCGTTCGCCGCGATGTCGCTTCTGGTGATCGTGATTCCCGGTCCGAGCGTGTTGTTCGTGGTCGGCAGGGCCCTTGCGCACGGGCGCCGTACGGCACTTGCGACGGTCCTCGGCAACTTGATCGGGTCGTACGTCCTCGTGGTCGCCGTCGCGTGGGGCCTCGGCGCGCTGGTGGCCACCTCCGCGGCCGTGCTCATGGGCGTGAAGCTGGCGGGGGCCTTGTATCTCGTCTATCTGGGCGTGCAGGCGTTCCGGCACCGCAAGGAGATGCGCGTGGCGGCCATGGACGCGCCTGCGGGTGAGCGGCGCGGTGATCTGCGTACGGTCGCCGACGGGGTTTTCGTGGGTGTCACCAACCCCAAGGGCATCGTCTTCTTCGCCGCGGTGCTGCCGCAGTTCGTCGACCACTCGGCGGGCCATGTCCCGCTCCAGATGATGGTGTTGGGTCTTGTCCCGGTCGCCATCGGCCTGATCACGGACACCCTGTGGGGCCTGTGCGCCTCGGCGGCCCGGTCCTGGTTCGCACGCTCGGACCGCCGCCTCTCGATGGTCGGCGGGGCAGGCGGCTTCGCGATGATCGGCCTGGGCGTCACGGTGGCGGCGACGGGCCGCGCCGACTAAGGCACCGACTAAGGCACCGGCTAAGGCACCGGCTAAGGCACCGAAGGATCCACCGTGGCCTGATGCTCCTCGGCGAGGTGTTCCTCCGCCTTGAGCCATGGCAGGAACTGCACCTTTCTGCCCCAGCCGCACGTGTCGCAGCTCAACTGCCGCTGGACGCCTGCCTTTTGCACGTGCACGACATGCTCGCGTCCGTGCTGGTCCCATCTGCTGACCTTGCTCGTGGTCATCGAAGGCATGGCGAACAGTGTGCAGCAGAAGCCCCCGGTTCCGTACCCGGAACCGGGGGCTTCTTTCAAGCTTCACTCAGAGATTGTCAGAACCGCGCCAGGGCGTCAGCAGCCCACCAGGCGGCTGGCCAGGTAGCCCTCGATCTGGTCGAGGGAAACCCGCTCCTGCTTCATCGAGTCGCGCTCGCGCACCGTCACCGCGTTGTCGTCCAGGGTGTCGAAGTCGACCGTCACGCAGTACGGCGTGCCGATCTCGTCCTGGCGGCGGTAGCGGCGGCCGATGGCGCCCGCGTCGTCGAACTCGATGTTCCAGTTCTGGCGGAGGGCGGTGGCGAGGCCCTTGGCCTTCGGGGACAGCTCCGGGTTGCGGGAGAGGGGCAGGACCGCCACCTTCACCGGGGCGATGCGGTGGTCGAAGCGCATCACCGTGCGCTTCTCCAGCTTGCCCTTGGCGTTGGGGGCCTCGTCCTCGATGTAGGAGTCGAGCAAGAACGCCAGCATCGTGCGGCCCACGCCCGCCGCCGGCTCGATGACGTACGGAGTCCAGCGCTCGCCGGCCTCCTGGTCGAAGTAGGACAGGTCCTGGCCCGACGCCTTGGAGTGCGCGGAGAGGTCGTAGTCCGTGCGGTTGGCTACGCCCTCCAGCTCGCCCCACTCGCTGCCGCCGAAGCGGAAGCGGTACTCGATGTCAGCGGTGCGCTTGGAGTAGTGGGAGAGCTTCTCGGCCGGGTGCTCGTACCAGCGCATGTTCTCCTCGCGCAGGCCCAGGCCGGTGTACCAGTTCCAGCGCTGCTCCATCCAGTACTCCTGCCACTTCTCGTCCTCGCCCGGCTTGACGAAGAACTCCATCTCCATCTGCTCGAACTCGCGGGTCCGGAAGATGAAGTTGCCGGGCGTGATCTCGTTGCGGAAGGACTTGCCCATCTGCGCGATGCCGAACGGCGGCTTCTTGCGCGAAGTCTGCTGGACCTGGGCGAAGTTGGTGAAGATGCCCTGCGCGGTCTCGGGGCGCAGGTAGGCGACGGAGCCGCTGTCCTGCGTGGGGCCGAGGTGCGTGGAGAGCATGCCCGAGAACTGCTTGGGCTCGGTGAACTGGCCCTTGGTGCCACAGTTCGGGCAGTTGACGTCCGCCAGACTCTCGGGCGGACGGCCGTGCTTGGCCTCGTACGCCTCTTCCAGGTGGTCGGCGCGGTGCCGCTTGTGGCAGGAGAGGCACTCGGTCAACGGGTCGGAGAACGTGGCGACGTGACCGGAGGCCTGCCAGACCTCCGTGGCCAGGATCACCGACGAGTCGATTCCGACGACGTCCTCGCGCGAAGTGACCATGTAGCGCCACCACTGGCGCTTGAGGTTCTCCTTGAGCTCGACGCCGAGCGGCCCGTAATCCCAGGCGGCACGCTGGCCGCCGTAGATCTCACTGCACGGGTAAACAAAGCCACGGCGCTTGCTCAGGCTGACGATGCTGTCGATCTTGTCGGCGGCCACGGTGCTCTCTTCATTACGACGGTGGGCGAAGCGAATGCTTCAGGTTACCGGCGGCCTTACCCCCCTAATCAAATCGGTTCCCGGTCCACCGCACATCGGACGGCTAGTTGACAATCGTTTCCAGATTTGTTGAAAATGAGTGTCATGAACGTACGTCGCCTCATACCCACCGCAGCCATCGCCTCCGCCACGGTCCTCGGCCTCACGGCCCTCTCCGCCTGCTCGTCCTCCGAAGCCGCGGACAAGAACGGTGACGGCACGCTGAACGTGGTCGCGTCGTTCTACCCCATGCAGTTCCTGGCCCAGGAGATCGGCGGCGACCACGTCTCCGTGGAGACCCTGACCGAGCCGGGCGTCGAGCCGCACGACCTGGAGCTCAGCCCGAAGCAGACCGCCTCGCTCGGCGAAGCGGACATGATCCTCTACCTCAAGAGCATCCAGCCCGCCGTCGACGACGCCATCGGCCAGTCCGGCGTGGAGAACACCGTGGACGCCGCGACGCTCACCAAGCTCGAGCAGCACGGCACCGAAGTCGGCCACGACCACGGCGACGAGCACGGCGAAGAGCACTCCGACGAGGGCGAAGGCGAAGGCGAAGCCGGCGCCGACCCGCACATCTGGCTCGACCCGGTGAAGTACGCCGAGGTCGCCGAAGGCGTCGGAAAGGCCATGGAGAAGGCCGACCCGGACCACGCGAAGGCGTACAAGAAGAACACCAAGGACCTGGTCGAGAAGCTGGACGCCCTGAACACGAAGTTCGAGGACGGCCTGAAGAACACGAAGACCAAGACCTTCATCACCACGCACTCCGCCTTCGGCTACCTCGCCGAGCGCTACGGCCTGGACCAGGAGGGCATCGCCGGCCTCGACCCCGAGTCGGACCCGAGCCCCGCCCGCATCAAGGAGCTCCAGGGCATCGCCAAGGAGGACGAGGTCTCCACGGTGTTCTTCGAGACGCTCGCCAGCGACAAGACCGCCAAGACCCTCGCGGGTGACGCGGGCCTCAAGACGGACGTCCTGGACCCCCTCGAGGGAATCACGGACAAGTCCAAGGGCGATGACTACATCGGGGTCATGGAGTCCAACCTCGCCGCCCTCGAGAAGGCCCTCGGCGCGAAGTGAACGTACGGCCAGCAGCATCGGAGGCGCACGCCATGGAAGCCACGGAAGCCATAGAAACCACGGAAACCACGGAAACCACGACCGGAGCGGACACCCCGCCCGTCATATCCGTGCGGACGGCCACGGCCACCCTCGGCGCGCGCCCCGTGCTGCGCGGCATCGACCTCGCGGTGCGGCGCGGCGAGGTCGTCGCCCTGCTCGGCGCGAACGGCTCGGGCAAGTCCACCGCCGTGCGCTCCGTCATCGGCCAGGTCCCGCTCACCGGCGGCGACATCAGCCTCTTCGGTACGCCCCTGAAGCGCTTCCGCCAGTGGTCCCGCATCGGCTACGTCCCGCAGCGCACCACGGCCGCCGGCGGCGTCCCCGCGACGATCCGCGAGGTCGTCTCGGCCGGGCGTCTTTCGCGTACGAAGCTGACGAAGCTGGGGTGGACGACCAAGGCGGACCGCGCGGCGGTCGACCGGGCCATCGAGCTCGTCGGGCTCGCCGACCGCGCCAAGGACTCCGTGAGCGCCCTCTCCGGCGGCCAGCACCAGCGGGTCCTGATCGCCCGCGCGCTCGCCTCCGAGCCCGAGCTGCTGATCATGGACGAGCCGATGGCGGGCGTCGACCTGGCCAGCCAGGAGATCCTCGCCCAGACCCTGCGCGAGCAGGTCGCGGCCGGTACGACGGTCCTGCTCGTGCTGCACGAGCTGGGCGCCCTGGAGCCGCTGATCGACCGCGCGGTCGTGCTGCGCGACGGCTGTGTGACGCACGACGGCCCGCCCCCGAAGGCCGTCGGCCAGCACGCCCTGCCCGGCCACGACCACGTACATCCGCACTCGGCCGACGAGCACGAGCCGATCCGCATGGGACTGCTGACCTGATCATGGAAATCCTCGAGACAGCATTCATGCAGCGGGCGCTGATCGCCGCCGTCCTGGTCGGCATCACGGCCCCCGCCATCGGCATCTACCTCGTCCAGCGCCGCCAGGCCCTGATGGGCGACGGCATCGGCCACATCGCCATGACGGGCGTCGGCCTCGGCTTCCTGCTCAATTCCAGCCCCGTGTGGATGGCGACGCTGATCGCGATCGTCGGCGCGGTGACGATGGAGCTGATCAGGGCGTACGGGAAGACGCGCGGCGACATCGCGCTCGCGATGCTCTTCTACGGCGGCATGGCGGGCGGTGTCCTGCTGATCAACCTCTCGGACACCGGCTCCAACGCGAACCTCTCCTCGTACCTCTTCGGCTCGCTCTCGACGGTCTCCGACTCGGACGTCACGGCGATCTGCCTGCTCGCGGCCTTTGTGGTCCTGGTCACGGTCGGCCTGCGCAAGCAGCTGTTCGCGGTGAGCCAGGACGAGGAGTTCGCGCGGGTGACTGGGCTGCCCGTGCGCGCGCTGAACCTCCTCATCGCGGTCACGGCGGCCGTGACGGTGACGGTCGCGATGCGCGTCGTGGGGCTGCTGCTGGTGAGCGCGCTGATGGTGGTGCCGGTCGCCGCGGCCCAGCAGATCACCCGCTCCTTCAAGGTGACCTTCGTCCTGTCGGTGGTCATCGGCACGGCCGTGACGCTGTCCGGCACGGTCACGTCGTACTACCAGGACGTGCCGCCCGGGGCGACGATCGTCCTGATGGCGATCGGTGTCTTCGTGGTCCTCACCGCCCTCGCGACCCCGCTCGCCCGGCGCCGGGCCAGGACCCTCGCGACGGCCGAGGCCGCGACCTGCACGGCGGAGGTCCCCGACCCCCGGCGCCCGACGGGCAAGGCCACCGTCTGAGAGTGAGCTGGCACAATGGCCGCACGGGGTATGACAGATGTGCGGGCGATCGTGCGAGTTTTTCAGTTTTGGAGGCACCTGTGACAACAGCTGCGGGACCCCCGGTACGAGGCCGGTCCACCAGGCAGCGCGCCGCGGTGGCGGCGGCCCTGGGCGAGGTGGACGAGTTCCGCAGTGCGCAGGATCTGCACGACATGCTCAAGCACAAGGGCGATTCGGTGGGCCTGACGACGGTCTACCGCACCCTGCAGTCCCTCGCCGACGCCGGCGAGGTCGACGTGCTGCGCACGGACGAGGGCGAGTCGGTCTACCGCCGCTGCTCCACCGGCGACCACCACCATCACCTGGTCTGCCGGGTGTGCGGCAAGGCGGTCGAGGTCGAGGGCCCGGCCGTCGAGAAGTGGGCCGAGCTGATCGCCGCGGAGCACGGGTATGTGAACGTGGCGCACACGGTGGAGATCTTCGGTACGTGTGCGGAGTGCGCGGACGCGAAGAAGTAGCCGTACGAAGCAGCAGTACGGACGAGGGGCCCGCACCGTCAGCGCGACGGTGCGGGCCCCTCGTCTCGTCCGTCTACGCCTGGCTGTCGGCGATCTGCTGCTCATTGGGGATCGCCTTGCCGAAGCGGCGGTCGCGCGAGGCGTATTCGAGGCAGGCACGCCACAGGTCGCGCCGGTCGAAGTCCGGCCACAGCACGTCCTGGAAGACCATCTCGGCGTAAGCGCTCTGCCAGAGAAGGTAGTTGGAGGTGCGCTGCTCGCCGCTCGGGCGGAGGAACAGGTCGACGTCCGGCATGTCCGGGTAGTACAGATACTTGGCGAAGGTCTTCTCACTCACCTTCGACGGGTCGAGCCGCCCCGCCTTCACGTCCTCGGCGAGCGCCTTCGCGGCGTCGGCGATCTCGGCGCGGCCGCCGTAGTTCATGCAGAAGTACAAGGTGAGCTTGTCATTGCCCTTGGTCTGCTCCTGGGAGATCTCCAGCTCCCTGGCGACCGACTTCCACAGCTTGGGCATGCGGCCCACCCAGCGCACCCGGATGCCGAGCTCGTCGAGCTGGTCGCGGGTCTTGCGGATGAAGTCGCGGTTGAAGTTCATCAGGAACTTCACCTCGTCCGGGGACCGCTTCCAGTTCTCGGTGGAGAAGGCGTAGAGCGAGATCGCCCCGACGCCCATCTCGATGCCGCCCTGCAGCACGTCGAGGACGCGCTCGGCGCCGACCTTGTGCCCCTCGGTGCGGGGCAGGCCGCGGTCCTTCGCCCACCGTCCGTTCCCGTCCATGACGATGGCGACATGCTTCGGCACCAGCTCGCCGGGGATCTTCGGCGGCCTGGCGCCCGAGGGGTGCGGCTCGGGGACCGTGTACTCACGGCGGGACCGTCCGAGGATTCCGCGTCGTGCCATGGGGGGCTCTCTCCTACCTAGCTGATCTCGATACGTGCTTACGTGCTTTTCTCTACGAACCGCAGAGAGCGGAGCCCACGCTCCAAGTGCCAGTGCAGATAGGCCGAAACGAGCCCGCTGCCTTCCCTGACGTGCCGCGCCTCGCACGCGTCCGCCGTCTCCCAGTCACCGGTGAGCAGCGCACCGAGCAGGTCGAGGGCTTCCGACGAGGGTACGACGCTGCCGGGCACCCGGCAGTCGACGCAGACGGATCCGCCCGCGGCCACGGAGAAGAACCGGTTCGGACCGGGCATTCCGCACTTGGCGCAGGAGCTGAAGCTGGGCGCGTAGCCGTTCACGGCGAGGGAGCGGAGCAGGAACGCGTCGAGGATGAGGTGCGGCTCGTGCTCGCCGCGGGCGAGGGTGCGCAGGCCGCCCACGAGCAGCAGATACTGCTGTACGGCGGGCTCGCCCTCATGGTCGGTGAACCGCTCGGCGGTCTCCAGCATGGCCGTGCCCGCGGTGTAGCGCGCGTAGTCGGTGACGATCCCGCCACCGTATGCGGCGATGGTCTCACTCTGCGTACACAACGGAAGCCCGCGGCCGATGAGTTCGCTGCCGCGCGCGAAGAACTGCACGTCGACATGGGAGAAGGGCTCGAGCCGCGCCCCGAACTTGGACTTGGTCCGCCGCACGCCACGGGCGACGGCACGCACCCGTCCGTGACCGCGAGTGAGCAGCGTGATGATGCGGTCCGCTTCACCCAGCTTCTGGGTGCGCAGCACGACGCCGTCATCACGGAACAGACTCATGGGTTCATTCTCGCGTACGGGGTCGGCACCCGTGGCCGGGGTCGCCGATCCCCGCTATTGACGGCTGATCGCCCGGGTGACGCCCGCCGCGATCGTCGTCGCCAGGGTCCAGCCCATGACGATCAGGGCGTACGAGAGCGACTGGTAGGCGCCCTGTGCGGCGTACGCCTGCTCCTGGCCGAAGCCGATGATGGGGAGCAGCAGGTCGAGCGTGTAGAAGAACGGGTCGAAGTCGGGTGCCTCGGCCGGTTTCAGTGCGTGTGGGTGGCGCGCGGCGTAGGTCACGGAACCTACGAGGAGGAGGGAGAGGAACCACAGGGCGGCGCGGCCGGGGCGGAAGCCGTAGCCGACGGTGAAGTCCTGGAGGTATCCCCAGGCTTTGGCGTACCAGGCCAGGGTGGTGCGGTGGCGGCGGTGTCTGGCCAGCAGGACGGTGCGGGCGGCCGCGTCGTCACCTATGCGGCGGTAGGCGGCGGCGATCTGCTCGTACGAGTACGGGACGTAGCCGTCGAAGTCCCGGTCCAGGACCGGCAGTCGACGCTCGGCGGGCTCGTGCGGGTGGAGCATGGAGTACGTCAGTCCGTCGAAGTGAACCTGTTCCGGCCAGGTCTCCGGGACGATGTACAGCAGGTCGAGCTGGGAGCGTCGCAGGCTGACGGAGCCCTCGATGGGAGCGGCCTCGCGGAACCACAGTTCGCCGACCATGAGGCTGCTCGCGCGCAGGGCCATTCCGCCCGGGTTGGACAGGCGCGCGTAGGACAGGTCGATTCGGCCCGGAATTCGGGCGCTCCGCAGGTTGATCAGGCCGTACGCGCTCAGTCGCATCGCGCGCAGGTCGGTCCCACCGCTGAGGTTCGACGCCTGCAGGGCCGTGCCGCCCGGATTGCTGAGCACCGCGTCGTCGAACGTGATGTTCCCGGCGACGACGGCGCCCGTGAGGCGGACGAGGCCGTGCGCGGTGAAGCCCCCGTCGGCCTGGAGGTCGCCGTCGACGGTGACGCGGTTGAGGGCGAGGACGGGCTCGGTGAGCCGCACGCCCTCCTCGCCCAGTTCCGCTCCGTCGAGGAAGACCGGCCCCGAGATCCGCGCGCCGCCGAGCCGGACGGGGCCCCGCACCCGGCACCCGCTCATGCGCAGGGAGCCGTCGACGCGCAGGGCGACGGCGTGCAGGCCGGGCAGCACGGACCGGCCCAGGTACAGCTGCCGCAGCTGCGCCCCGTACAGATCGAGTTCCTCGTCGAAGTAGCAGGCCCACAGGTGGACGGGTGCCGCCACCTCGGCGTACTGGAGGTCGAGCCGCCCGCTGATCCGCGCGCCGGTGAGCCGGAGCAGCGGCGTCTCGCCCGCCTGGCGCGGCCCGTCGAGGAGCAGCGCGCGGAGCACCTCGGCGCGCACGGTCCGTTCGGGCCCCCATTGCGCCCCGGAATCGGCCGCGGCACCGTCCGTGGGCCGCAGATCGACGGTGCGGCCACGCGCGTACGCCTCCCACACGCGCGCTTCGGTGGCGGTCAGCTCCATGCCGTCCATTCCCTGCTCTCCATCGGCGCGACAATGACTCGGGGTCTTCATTGGTGTCAACTGCCCTGACAAACTGCCCACATGAAGAGTGATCTGTTCTCCACCGAGCACATGGTGCAGCAGTCCGCCGTCCCGGGGATGACCCTGCAGAACGCCAAGTCGATCAAGTACGCGGTGAACGGCGAGATGCACGCCCGGCAGGGCGCGATGATCGCCTACCGCGGCAGCCTGCAGTTCGAGCGCAAGAGCCAGGGCGTGGGCGGCATGCTCAAGCGGGCGGTGACGGGCGAGGGGCTGCCGCTGATGGCGGTGCGCGGGCAGGGCGAGGCGTGGTTCGCGCACGAGGCGCAGAACTGCTTCATAGTCGACATCGAGCCGGGCGACGCGCTCACCGTCAACGGGCGCAACGTCCTGTGCTTCGACGCGACACTCTCGTACGAGATCAAGACGGTGAAGGGCGCGGGCGTCACCGGCGGCGGCCTCTTCAACAGCGTGTTCACCGGGTCCGGGCGGCTCGGCCTGGTCTGCGAGGGCAACCCGCTCGTCATCCCGGTCTCGCCGCAGCAGCCGGTGTACGTGGACACGGACGCGGTGGTCGGCTGGACGGCGGGCCTGGACACCTCGCTGCACCGCTCGCAGTCGATCGGCTCGATGATCAGGGGCGGTTCGGGGGAGGCGGTCCAGCTGATGTTGCAGGGCGAGGGATACGTCATCGTGCGCCCGAGCGAGGCGACGCCCGCCAAGCCGCAGCAACACTGAGCGCCTCGCTGGAACTGGGGGCTACGTCACAGCACTTCGCCCCGGCTCCGGGCATTCGCGTACGCCGTCGCGGCGCGGAGCCTCTCCGAGGTGGTGGCCGTCCTGAGCGCGTCCGGGGCGCAGTCCCACTCCCGGCCGCCGCCGAAGGGCCGTAGCTGGACGTAGGGACCCTCGTGGCCCATGACTCTGCCCACCTCTCCGGTGCGGGTGTCCACGGCGTACGTACCGATGGGGAGGGCATTCATGGCGCGACCCCCAGAGCGGCGGTCAGTCGGGCTGCCGTGTCGACGCGGCAGCCGCCCAATTCAATGATCGGGCAGGGCGCCTCACGGGCCAAAGATGTGGGGTCGATCCGCAATGAGGGCAACGTAATTCCCGCTCGCTCGAGTGCGGCGCGCAATTCTTTCATGGTTTCCTCCGCCTCTTCGACACAGACCGTCGCGTGTGTCTTGTTCTCAGCCATCGAGTGGTTCCCCTTTGCCGTCGGATCTCACTCTTCGCATCCCTACGGTGACGGAATCCACCTACAATCGGCAGGAGTCTGTCTCCTACAACTGCGGGGCAGAGACCGGGGGTTGGCTATGGCCAATGGTTCGAGGCAGGCGGCTTGGGAGTTCTTCGGGGCGGAGTTGAAGCGGCGGCGCGAGGACGCGGGGCTTACGCAGTCGGCGCTGGGGGTACGGGTTTTCGTATCCGGCGGATACATCGGCCAATTCGAACAGGCAATTCGGAAGCCGCAGTTGGATGTTGCGCAGCGGATCGATGAGGTTCTGCAATCCGACGGTATTTTCGAGCGGATGTGCCGGAAGCTGATCGATGACAGGCGGTACGCGGATTACTTCGCGGCGGTCGTGGAGTTGGAGGCGCTGGCGACGAGGATCTGTGAGTTCGCGCCCACGCTGGTTCCGGGCCTGCTGCAGACCGCCGCGTACGCCCGCGCGGTGACGGTGGCGGCCAACCCGTTCGTCACGGACGAGTACGTCGAGGACATCGTGACCGCCCGACTGGAGCGGGCGCGTGTCCTCAAGGACGCTACAAGGCCGGAGTATTGGGTGGTGCTGCACGAGAACGCGCTGTACATCCCGGTGGGCGGCCCGGCCGCCATGGCACAGCAGTTGGACCACGTGGCGGCGCTGATGCGCGAGCGGCAGGTGTTGGTGATGGTGCTTCCGTACGATGCGGGGGCGCACGCCACGATGGGCGGAATGCTGACGCTGATGGACTTCGAGGACGCGCCACCAACCGCCTATACAGAGACGTCGTTTTCGGGAACCCTCGTCGACGAACCGGCAGTGGTGGTGAGGGCACAGCGCGCATACGATCTGCTCAGGGGCGCCGCGCTGTCGCCGGAGGCGTCCCTCGCCCTGGTCGAATCGGCGGCTGAGGACTACAGACGATGCACGAGTACGACCTGAGCAACGCCTGCTGGCGCAAGAGCAGCTACAGCAACGGCGAAGGCGGCAGCTGCGTCGAGGTCACGTACGACTTCGTAGGCGCCCGCTGGCGAAAGAGCAGCTACAGCAACGGCGAGGGCGGCGACTGCGTCGAGGTAGCCGACGGAGTCCCCGGCATCATCCCCGTCCGGGACAGCAAGAACCCCCAGGGCCCCGCCCTCTTCATCCGCCCCGAAGCCTGGTCCGCGTTTGTCGCGGGGCAGCGAGCGGGATGATTCCAGGCCCCTGGAGGTGAGTGGGGCATGGCTGCTCCTCCGCGTGAGGAACGACTCTCGGCGGCGTTCGTCGAGCTCGCCGACACGCTCGTACGCGACTTCGATGTCATCGGGTTCCTGCACACGCTCGCCGAGCACTGCGTGGACTTACTGGACGTGTCCGCGGCCGGGGTGCTGCTGAGCACGCCGGGCGGCCAGGTGGTGGATGCCGCCGCATCGGACGAGCGGATCCGCGTACTGGAGATGAACGGCATCGAGTGGGGCGAGGGACCCTGCCGGGACTGCATCCTCGGCGGCGGCCTCCACGTGCCGGACGTGGCACTGGACACCGAGGCGGCCCGCATGCGGTGGCCGCGATTCGCGCCGCGTGCCGTGGAGTTGGGGCTGACGTCGGTGGTCGCGGCGCCGTTACGGCTGCACGACCAAGTCATCGGCGCGCTGAACCTGTTCCGGGACGAACCGGGTCCGCTGGACGCCCCCCAGTTACGGCTTGGCCAGGCGCTGGCGGACACCGCCACCATCGGTGTGCTGCAACAGCGGGCGGTGAGCGAGCAGATGGTAGTGACCGCACAACTTCAGTTGGCCCTGGACAGCCGGATCGTGATCGAGCAGGCCAAGGGGTATCTCGCGCACCGCCGCCGGACCGGGGTGGAGGAGGCGTTCACGGTGATGCGGCAGTACGCGAGGAGTCACAACGCGCGGCTGACCGACGTCGCCCGGCAGGTCCTGGAGGGCAAGGCCGACCCCGTGTTGCTGGACCCCGGACGCTGAGAGGTGAGGGCGGTGCCGATGCGCGCGATGGCGTCGTATCTGCGGGCACTGCACACGCACTCGGGTCCGGGTCTCGCCCCGCTGCCGCTGCGGGCGTGCGCGGAGGCGCTGGGCCTGGACGGTCTGGCGCTGCTCCTGGCCCGCGAGGGCAGTACGCCGGAACTGGTGCAGTCCTTCGGTGAACGCACCGGCGCGCTGGAGGATCTGCAACTCGTCCAGGGGCATGGTCCGAGCCGGGATGCCGCAGCGGACGGCGCGCTGCTCCTGATGCCGGATCTGCGCGATGTGACGGGCTTCGCCCTGGTGCGCTGGCCCGGTCTGCCCGGCGCGGTCGAAGAGCTGGGCGTCTCGGCCGTGTTCGCCTTCCCGCTGCGGATCGGAGTGATCGGGCTCGGGGCGCTCACGGGGCACCGCACGACGCCGGGGCCGCTGGGCACCGATCAGCTCGCGGCCGCGTTCGGTCTTGCCGACACGCTCGCCCAGGTGGTGATCACGCTCACGGCACGCCCCGTCCCCTCCTCGGGCCTGCTCCTGAAGGAGACCTCGCTGCACTTCGCGGAGGTCCACCAGGCCACGGGCATGCTGGCGGCACAGCTCGAGATCCCGTGCGCGCAGGCGTTGGTCCTCCTGCGCGCGTACGCCTACAGCCACAACCGCCGGCTGCTGTCGTGCGCCCGTGACGTCATCCAGCGGCGCCTGGACCTCGGCGACAAGGACGACAAGGACGACAAGGACGCGTGATCGCGGCGCTGCGCGCGGTGTCAGGGCTTGCGCGCCCTGAAGCGCAGGCCGCCGCTCTCCGGATGGCGGTCGACGACCGGCTCGGTGAAGCCGGCGGCCGTCAGCCGGGCGGGGAGGTCCGCGGGGACCAGGGTGTTCATCGTGTCGCGGAAGTGCAGCAGCCGGAAGCGCAGGCTCGGCTGGCTGTCGCTGCCGGCGAAGACGCCGCCGGGCCGCAGTACGCGGAACGCCTCGGCGAAGACGCGGTCCTGGAGGGCGTCGGTGGGCACGTGGTGCAGCATCGTGAAGCAGACGACGGACGAGTACGTCCCGTCCGGGAGCGGCAGGTCGGAGCCGTCCGCGTGCAGGATGCGGGCCCGGTCGCCCCACTCCCGCTCGAGCAGCCCCGCCGTGTCGCCGTCGATCTCTACGGCGGTGAGGCGGGGCACTTGGTCGACGAGTACGCGCAGATTGGCCCCGTACCCGGGACCGATCTCAAGGACGTCATCGCCGAGTTCGATGTCTTCGAGGGCCCAGGGAAGGAGGCGGTCCTTCACGGTCCGGGCCCATTCCTGGGAACTGCACAGCTTGCGGTGTGCTCGGTTCATCGGCATACGGCAACGCTAGGGCCGGCGCCGGGCTAGCGTTCGCGCATGCCCGAACTTCAACGCCTCCACCCCGACCACGCCCCGGCCCTGCTTGCCTTCGAGCAGGAGAACCGCGCGCACTTCGCCGAGTCGGTCCCCGACCGCGGCGACGCCTACTTCACCGATTTCGAAACCCGCCACGCATCCCTCCTCGCCGAACAGGCGGCCGGAGTCTGCCACTTCCACGTACTGGTGGGTGACGGCGGCGAGATCCTCGGCCGGGTCAACCTGATCGACGTGACGTCGGACGGCGAGGCCGAACTCGGCTACCGCATCGCGAAGAGCGCGGCGGGCAGGGGCCTGGCGACGCGGGCGGTACGCCAGGTGTGCGTACTGGCGGCCACGGAGTACGGCCTGCGCAGGCTGCGAGCTGAGACGACTCTCGACAACCCCGGCTCGCAGACGGTGCTGACGCGTACGGGATTCGCGGTGACGGGCGAACTGGAACTGGACGGCCGCGCGGGGCTCCGCTACGAACGGCAACTCCCCTGAGCCCGTCGCGGAGGGCGGCTCACCCCACCCCCCGCGACTCCTGCCC
>NZ_SRIC01000191.1 GCF_004684775.1 Streptomyces sp. MZ04 | reverse complement strand
CCCCAGGCACTCGCCGCCCCCGACATCCCCCTCGCCAACGTCAAGGCGCACCTCACCCAGTTCCAGTCCATCGCCACGGCCAACGGCGGCAACCGCGCGCACGGCCGGCCCGGCTACAAGGCCTCCATCGACTACGCGAAGGCCAAGCTGGACGCGGCCGGATTCACCACCACCGTCCAGCAGTTCACCTCCAGCGGCGCCACCGGCTACAACCTCATAGCCGACTGGCCGGGCGGCGACCCGAACAAGGTCCTGATGGCGGGCGCCCACCTCGACAGCGTCACATCGGGCCCCGGCATCAACGACAACGGTTCGGGCTCGGCAGGCGTCCTGGAGACCGCGCTCGCCGTCTCCCGTGCCCAGTTGGAGCCGACGCGGCACCTGCGGTTCGCCTGGTGGGGCGCGGAGGAGCTGGGCCTTGTCGGGTCGAAGTACTACGTCAACAACCTTCCCGCCACGGAGCGTTCGAAGGTCTCGGGCTATCTGAACTTCGACATGATCGGCTCCCCGAACCCGGGCTACTTCGTCTACGACGACGACCCCACGATCGAGAAGACCTTCAAGGACTACTACGCGGGCCTGAACGTCCCCACGGAGATCGAGACCGAGGGCGACGGCCGCTCCGACCACGCCAGCTTCAAGAACGTCGGCATCCCGGTCGGCGGCCTCTTCACCGGCGCCAGCCGCACGAAGACCAGCGCCCAGGCCCAGAAGTGGGGCGGCACGGCGGGCCAGGCCTTCGACCGCTGCTACCACTCGTCCTGCGACACCGCGTCGAACATCAACGACACCGCCCTGGACCGCAACAGCGACGCCATCGCCCACGCGATCTGGACCCTCGGCACGGACACCCCCGTCCCGCCCGGCGACACGTACGAGAACACCGCGGACGTCGCCATCCCGGACAACGGCGCCGCGGTGACCTCGACGGTGAACGTGACCGGCCGCACCGGCAACGCACCGGCCACCCTCAAGGCGGACGTCGACATCCGCCACACCTGGCGCGGCGACCTGGTCGTGGACCTGCTGGCCCCCGACGGCACGGCGTACCGCCTGAAGAACTCGAGCAGCAACGACTCGGCGGACAACGTCATCGCGACGTACACGGTCGACGCGTCGAGCGAGGCGGCGAACGGCGCGTGGCAGCTGCGCGTGCAGGATGTGGCGGCGCAGGACACCGGCTACATCAACAGTTGGAAGCTGACGTTCTAGGACTCTTGCGGGCGGCTGCGTAAGGTCACGTCCTGCCAGACCATCCTGGACGGAGGAGTACGCCGTGACCGGTCAGCCCATCCCTGTGATCATCGACTGCGACACCGGTGTCGATGACGCCTTGGCCCTGCTGTTCGCCGTACGGCATCCCGGGCTCGACATCCGCGCGGTGACCTGCGTGGCCGGGAACACCGACGTGGACGGGGTCGTCCGCAACACCCTGACCGTGCTCGAGCAGGCGGGCGCCCCCGACATCCCGGTCGCACGGGGTGCCGAGCGGCCGCTGATCGAGCCGGTCCGGGTGGCCCGGCATGTGCACGGGCAGGACGGGATGGGCGACCTCGGGCTGCCCGCGCCGAGCCGGAAGCCGGTCGACGTGGACGCGGTGACGCTGCTGCGGCGGGAGATCCTCGCCTCGCCGCAGCCGGTCACCCTCATTCCCACCGCGCCGCTGACCAACATCGCGCTGCTGCTGCGTACGCACCCGGAAGTCGTGCGGAACATCGAGCGGATCGTGTTCATGGGCGGCGCGGTGGCGACCGGAAATGCCACGCCGGTCGCGGAGTTCAACGTGTGGCACGACCCGGAGGCCGCCGCGATCCTGCTCACCGCCGGGGTGCCGATCACGATGTACGGCCTTGACGTGTTCCGGCAGGTCGTCGTCCCGGCCGCGGACGTCCAGCGGCTGCGCGCGAGCGCTGAGCCCCGCCTCCGCCTCGCCGGTGAGCTGCTCGCCCACCGTGATCCGGCCACCTCCGGCGACCCCACCCCCACGGGCGGCCTCGGCGACGCGGGCGCGGTCTGCGCGGTCGTCGACCCGGAGGGGATCACCACCGAGCGCCTCCCGGTCGAGGTGAGCCTGGCCCCGGGCGCCACCCGGGGTCAGACGATCGTCGACCGGCGCCCGCGTCCCGGCGAGTCCGAGATCCATGACGGCGCACGCGAACAGTGCCTGGTGGACGTGGCGTTGGACGTCGACGTGGAGCGGTACGTGAAGCTGTGGCTCACGACGGTGGAGACGCCGTAAGCCGTAACCAGTCCAGGGTGGCGAGCCGCCAACCAGTCCTGGGTGGTGGCCCGCCCGTCAGTTCTCGTCGGGCGCCAGCGTCAGCGAGATCGAGTTGATGCAGTACCGCTGATCCGTCGGCGTCGCATACCCCTCGCCCTCGAAGACATGGCCGAGGTGCGAGCCGCACCGCGCGCACCGCACCTCCGTGCGGACCATGCCGTGCGAGGAGTCCTGGAGGAGTTCCACCGCGTCGGTGTCCTTGGGGTCGAAGAAGCTCGGCCAGCCGCAGTGGGACTCGAACTTCTCCGCCGACGTGAACAGCTCAGCGCCGCACGCGCGGCAGGAGTAGACGCCCTTCGTCTTGGTGTCGGTGTACTCACCGACGAAGGCCGGTTCCGTGCCGGCCTGGCGCAGGACCGCGTACTCCGAAGGGGTCAGCTCCGCGCGCCACTGCTCGTCCGGCTTCTCGATGTCGTACGCCATGACACTGAACCCCTTACGTCGACTGCTTCGGCTACTTCGACAGCTCGGCCAGGATCTGCGGGCCGAGGTCGGTGACGTCGCCCGCTCCCATGGTGAGAACGAGATCACCGGGGCGCGTCATTCCCGCGACGACCGCCGCGGCCTCCGTCTTGTCGTGCACGGCCCGCACGTCGGCGCCCGCCGCCACGGCCGCGTCGATGATCAGGGCGCTGGTGATGCCGGGGATCGGGTCCTCGCGGGCCGGGTAGATGTCGAGGACCACGGAGGCGTCGGCGAGGGCCAGGGCCTGGCCCATCTCCGTGCCCAGCTCCTGGGTGCGGGAGAAGAGGTGGGGCTGGAAGAGGACCAGGAGGCGCGAGTCGCCCGCGGCGGAGCGCATCGCCTCGAGGTCCGCGGTCATCTCCGTGGGGTGGTGCGCGTACGAGTCGATGACCTGGACGCCCGCCGCCTCGCCCTTGAGCTGGAGGCGGCGCTTGACGCCGGTGTAGGAGCCGATGGCCGATGCCAGGTTGTGTGCCGGGATGCCGAGGGCGATGCCCGCGGCGAGCGCGGCCACCGCGTTGTGCGCGTAGTGGCGGCCGGGGACCGAGACCGTGAAGGTCAGGAACTTGCCGCCGAGGACGACCGTGACCTCGCTGGTCAGGCCGCGCGCGGTGACCTTGTGGATGCGCAGGTCGGCGGTCTCGGACTCGCCGTACGTGACGATCTTGAGGTCCGAGTGGTCGCGTCGCAGGCGTGCGGTCAGCTCCACCGCGCCGGACTGGTCCGCGGCGATCACCAGGGTGCCGCCGGGGACGATCTTGCCCGCGAAGGTCTCGAAGGACTCGTAGATCTCGTCCATCGACGCGTAGTTCGCGTGGTGGTCGAGCTCCACGTTCAGGACGATGGCGACCTCGGGCGCGTACTTGTGGAAGCTGCGGTCGCTCTCGTCGGCCTCGGCGACGAAGATCTCGCCCTCGCCGTGCAGCGCGTTCGAGCCGGGGGTGTCGAGGTCTCCGCCGATCGCGTACGACGGGTTCAGGCCGAGGGTGGAGAGGGTGACCGCGAGCATCGAGGTCGTGGTGGTCTTGCCGTGCGTGCCGGCCACCGCGATCGGGCGCAGGCCCTCCATCAGGGACGCGAGGGCGTCCGAGCGGTGGACGACCGGAATGCCGAGCTCCGTCGCGCGGGCCAGCTCCGGGTTGTCGGCGCGGATCGCGGAGGAGACGACCACGCAGGTGGCGTCGGAGGCGAGGTGCGCGGCGTCGTGGCCGATGTGGACCGTGGCGCCCAGGGTCCGCAGGGCCTCGGCCGTGGCGGACTCCCGCGCGTCACTGCCCGCCACCTTGGCGCCGCGCTGGGCGAGGATCTTGGCGATGCCCGACATTCCGGCGCCGCCGATGCCGATGAAGTGCGGTCGGTCCATGGCGGTGGGCAGGCCGGGTGCCATACGTGTGTCTCCCCAAGAGTCCGAGTTCAAGAGTCCGCGTCACGGCTCAAGAGTCCGCGTCACGGCTCAAGAGTCCGCGTCACGGCTCAAGAGTCCGAGTTACGGCTCAAGAGTCCGAGTTACGGCAGATGAGCAGGGCCCAGACTATTGCCTCGGACCGACAGCGGGCACACGCGCGCCCCGCTCCCCTGCGGGAGCCCCCTCAGTCCTCCGCGTGCGAGAACAGCTTCAGGACCGGGACGCCGACCTTGTGGCGGGCCCGCGATGCCCAGTCACGGTGGAAGAACTCCTCCACGTAGTGCGGGTCCGTCAGGACGATGACCTCGTCGGCGTCCACGTCGTCGACCAGCTCCCTGAGCGCGTCGAGGGGGTGGTCCTCGATGAGCCGCCCGGTCGCCTCGCAGCCCGCGGCCCGCAGCGCCACGAGCGAGACCTGCAGTGCCTGCTCCGCCGGGCCCGTCGCATCCTGCCCCTCGGGTACGTCCCCCTCCTTCGCCGCTTCGTCGAGCTCCCCGAGTGCCACGTCGTCGATGGCCCGCAGCAAGCGGTCCGCCTGATCGCCGCGGGGCTGGAGCAGCACGTGGAAGGTGACCGGCTCGTCGCCGTGCAAGGTGGTGACGAACTCCACGTCGGCGGAGGTCAGGGCCTTCTCGATCATCAGTACGCTTGTGAACACGACAGGCGCCCTTCTCATCCGTGGGCTGCCGAGAGTCTGTCTCGACAGGCCCCTGCGGAAACCATCCTGCCCCGTGGCCGCACGGGGTCTGCGACTTTTAGTGTGCCCAACGGAAGCGAAACGGAACGGCATATTCCGCTGATTGTCATGTTCGACGGTATCGGGTGAAGAGGAACCCGGCCTCCTCCAGCAGCGACGCCAGCTCGAAACGTTCCGGCACCGCCATCGACGGCCCCCCTGCGATGCGCTGGGCGCCCCCCGCGGCGACCATCGGGGACACCGTCAGGCAGAGCTCGTCCAGCACCCCGGCCGCCACGAACTGGCCGAGCAGCCTGGGCCCGCCCTCGGTGAGCAGCCGGGTGAGGCCGCGCTCGGCCAGGGCGCGTACGACCCGCTGGGGCTCGGCCCCCGCGCCCTCCCCCGCGGTGACCACCACGGCGCCCGCCTTCTGGGCCGCCGCGACCCGGTCGGCGGGTGCCGCCGCGCCGGTCACCACGAGCGTGGGCACCAGGGGCTCGGCGAAAAGCGGAAGGGTGAAGTCCAGGTCGAGGCTCGCGGTGACGATCGCGATCGCGGGCGCCACCGCCTGCCCGGCCGCCGCCCGGCGCTCGGCGAAGGCCTCACGCGCGCGGGGCGGGCGGTAACCCTCCTGGCGGACCGTCTCGGCACCGACGACCACGGCGTCGGCGATCCCGCGCAGGGTGCCGAAGATCCGCATGTCCGTGGCGCTGGAGATGGGCTGCGAGCGGCCGTCGTGCTGGGCGGCCCCGTCGAGCGTGGACACCATGTTGGCGCGCAGCCAGGGGCCCTCTCCGGAGGGGTACGCGTAGGCGTCGGCCAGCTCCCCCAGCCCCCACTCTCGTACTGCAGTTTCGTCTGTCTGGTCGGTCACAGGGAACAGGCGTCGCATGTCCAGCAGTCTTGCACGGCCCTTAGAGTTAGGAACCGTGTCGTCCTCCTCCGCAGCCCCCGGGCAGAGCCCCATAGCCGAAGCGGCTCCCCTGTCCCTGTGCGCCCGCGAACCCCATGTCCCCGCCGACCGTCTGGTCGCCGAGATGGTGCCGCCGCCGCGCTTCGACTCCGTCCGCTTCGATACGTACATCCCGGACCCGAACCAGCCGAGCCAGACCGAGGCCGTGACGGTCCTCGGCGGCTTCGCGGCCGGGCTCGGCGGGGCGCACGCGTCCGGCGCGGGCAAGCGCCGCTGGTTCCAGAAGAAGGCCGCGGCGCCCACGGGCCCGCGCGGCGTCTACCTGGACGGCGGCTATGGAGTGGGCAAGACCCACCTCCTCGCCTCCCTGTGGCACGCGACGCCCGCGGCGCCCGAGCAGAAGGCGTTCGGCACCTTCGTCGAGCTGACGAACCTGGTGGGCGCGCTCGGCTTCCAGCAGACGGTGCGCACGCTCAGCGGGCACCGGCTGCTCTGCATCGACGAGTTCGAGCTCGACGACCCGGGCGACACGGTGCTCGTCTCCTCGCTGCTCGGCAAGCTCGTCGAGCAGGGCGTGGCGCTCGCCGCGACCTCGAACACGCTGCCGGGCAAACTCGGCGAGGGCCGGTTCGCGGCCGCCGACTTCCTGCGCGAGATCCAGGGCCTGTCCGCCCACTTCAAGGCGCTGCGCATCGACGGCGAGGACTACCGCCACCGGGGCCTGCCCGAGGCCCCGGCCCCGTACTCCGAGGAGCAGGTCACCAAGGCCGCGTACGCGACCGAAGGCGCGAGCCTGGACGACTTCCCGCACCTCCTTGACCATCTGGCCCGCGTGCACCCCAGCCGCTACGGCGCGCTCACCGACGACCTGAAGGCCGTCTGCCTGACCGACGTGACGCCCGTCCCCGACCAGTCGACCGCGCTGCGCCTTGTGGTGCTCGCCGACCGGCTGTACGACAGGGAAGTGCCCGTCCTCGCGTCCGGTGTTCCCTTCGACAAGCTGTTCGGCGAGGACATGCTGAACGGCGGCTACCGGAAGAAGTACTTCCGGGCCATCTCGCGGCTGACGGCGCTCGCGCGTGACGCGAAGGGACTCGTGGAGTCGTAGCGGCGCGCGAAGACTCGTGGCTACGCGCGTGGTTCCCGCGCCCCAGGGCGCGTGGTACACACATCCGGTCATGTTCCTGTCCGCCAGCAGGAGGTCGACCTAATGTCCACGACACGACGCGAAGTCCTTGCCCGTACCGGTGCGGTGGGTGCGGGGATCGCCTTCACCGGCGCGCTCTCGGAACTCTTCGCGGGGAGCGCGGCAGCCCAGGGCAAGGGCGGGTACGGGCCGTTGGTGCCCGACCCCGCCGGTCTGCTCGATCTGCCCAAGGGGTTCCGCTACAAGGTCCTCTCCCGCGAGGGCGGCGAACTGCCGTCCGGCGAGGGCAAGGTGCCGAGCAACTTCGACGGCATGGACGCGTTCCGCGGCAAGCACGGCGGCGTACACCTCGTCCGCAACCACGAGAACCGCTACAACGGCAAAATCCCCGTGCCCACGGTCGAGGGGCTCACCTACGACCCGATGGGCAAGGGCGGCTGTACCGTGCTCTCGCTCGACGCCCGGAACAACGTGATCGGCGAGCGCGTCGGGATCGCCGGGACCGCCGTCAACTGCGCGGGCGGGCCCACGCCTTGGGGCACCTGGCTGACCTGCGAGGAGACCGAGGACAAGGCCGGCACGAACGGCTACACCAAGGACCACGGCTTCATCTTCGAGGTCGACCCGGTCGACCCGCACCGCAGCGGGGCCGTGCCGCTCACCGCGATGGGCCGCTTCCAGCACGAGGCGATCGCCGTCGACCCGAAGCGCGGCATCGTCTACGAGACCGAGGACGCCTTCCTCAAGCCCTTCGGCCTCTTCTACCGCTTCCTGCCCAACAAGCCCGAGGGCGGCCGGGGTTCACTGCGCGCGGGCGGCGAGCTGCAGGCGATGCGGGTGCCGGGCCTCCCGGATCTCTCCGCCGTCCAGGAGACCGGCGCGTGCTTCGACGGCGTCGAGTGGGTCGACGTCCCCGACCCGCTGGCCGCCCAAACCCCCATCCGCCTCCAGGACTTCGGCCCCAAGGGCATCACACACGCGCAGAAGCTGGAGGGCTGCTACTGGGGCGGTTCATGCGTCTACTTCGTCTCCTCCTTCGCGCACAGCGCGCAGGGTTCGGCGGCCGACCACTTCGGCCAGATCTGGCGCTACGACCCGGCGAAACGCCGCCTCACCCTGGTGATCGTCTTCGGTCCGAGCACCGACATCCAGCTGCCCGGCGAGTCCCCCGACAACATCTGCCTCGCGCCCAGCGGCGGCCTGATGGTGTGCGAGGACGGCGGGGGCGTCCAGCATGTGTACGGCCTCACGCGGCACGGCGAGGTCTACGCGATGGCCCGCGGCCGCCAGAACATCGGCACGCCCGAGGAGCCGGAGTGGGGCGAGTTCGCGGGCGTCTCGTTCTCGCCGGACCACGACACGATGTACGTGAACTGCTACAACCCCGGCACGACGTTCGCCGTGACGGGTCCCTGGCACTGACTCCCGGCATGAGTCCGGCCCGCCCCCTTCGCGCGAGGGGGCGGGCCGGGTCCCGCGGCGCCAGGACGCCGCTAGGAGCCGATCACCGGGTAGTGGTCGGACAGGTTGGTGTACGTGTACTCCTTGCCCCAGCTGGAGACCGTCCAGGGGGCGCTCTGCTCCTTGATCACGTTGTTGTGCCAGGTGGCGGGGCGGGCGTTGCCCTTGCGGTGCAGGACGTAGTCGAGGTCCTCGCGGGGGTCGTCCGGGTAGCGCTCGGAGGCGATCGAGTTGTCCTGGGTGTCGAAGGAGTACGGGTGGCCGGTGCGGCCGTCGGCGGGCGCGAAGCCGCCGTCGGCGAGCATCGACGCGTACTCGTCGGTGCGTGAGTCGACGTTGAAGTCGCCCGCCACGACGACCTGTTCGTCCGCCGGGATGTTCTTGGCGTCCAGGAAGGCGTCCATCTCCTTGAACTGCTTGGAGCGCGTCGAGGCGGCCTCGCCGGAGCCGCAGCCCGGGTCGGTGGACTGCGTGTGCGTGCCCACGACGTGCACCTTCGTGCCGTTGACGTCCAACTGGGCATAGACGAAGCCCTTGTTGGAGTACCAGTCGGAGCCGCAGGCGTCCTTGTAGACGTACTGCTCCTTGCGCACGATCGGCCACTTGCTCAGGATCGTCACCCCGCCGTCCTCCGGGGTCGTCGCGGAGTAGGCGCCGCCGGTGGCCTCCCAGCCGTCCTTGCTCCGGCCCATGACGGGCGTCTGGTGCGGGTAGGCGCCCGCGGCGTTCGCCTTCAGCGCGTCGGAGGAGGAGTTGTCGAAGGCCTCCTGGAGCACGACGACGTCCTGGCCCTTGAAGAAGTCCGCGGCCGGGATCGCCTTGGCCCGGTGGTCCTGGCCCCAGTTGGGGTAGAGCGTCTTGCTGAAGAGGAAGGTGTTGTACGTCAGCACCTTCAGTGCGGGAGTCGCGGCCGGGGCAGCGGGGGCGGCGGTCGCGGACGGGGCGACGGCGGCGAGTGTCGCGGCGGCGAGCACGGTGGTGATCGCGGCGGCCTGAGTCCTGCGCAGCGCTGGGTGCGGCACTGAATCTCCTGTGGGTGGGGGGGGTTGTTGGGCCGCCGTGGCGGGCACGGCGGCCGTGCGCCGATCATCCAACCAGCCGCGATTACTCCTGGGTATACATCCCGTTAACAAAGCTGATGCGATGTGCGGCTCGTCCGGATCTCACAGCCCGGCGAGCGTGCTCTCCACGATGTCCACCAGCACCCGCCGGTCGTCCTGCACGCGGGCGAGGACGCGCAGGCCGTAATACGTGCTCTGCACACGGCGCGCGACCGTCAGCGGGTCACCGGTCGAGCGGAGCTCGCCGGTGCGCACGCCCGCCGTCACGACCGCGCACAGCTCCCCCTCCACGCGGTCGAAGGTGCTCCGCACGGCCTCCTTGACCTCCGGGTCGAGCCCGCCGATCTCGACGGCCGTGTTGATCGCGAAGCAGCCGCGCCCGTCGGGCTCGTCGAGATCGGCGTCGACGGCGTGGATCATCATGTCCCGCAGCCGCTCCTTGGCAAGGCCCGCACCCCGCAGGATCTCGATCTGCTCGGCGGTGCTCGTCTCGTAGTAGCGCCGGAGCGCGCGCAGATAGAGCTGCCGCTTGCCGCCGAACGTGTTGTAGAGGCTGGAAGGGCCGAGGCCCGTGCTGTCGCACAGCGCGCGCGTCGACGTGCCCTCGTAACCGTGGCGCCAGAAGGTCTCCATGGCGGCGGTGACGACGCGGTCCTCGTCGAACTCTCGTGGCCTGGCCATGCCTCCACACTAAGGGTTTTGGAAGATGCGTACAGCTTGTCGTTTTTGGTCTGCCGTCGAACGGGGCTCGAACTTGTTCGGGGTTTCCCCTGTTCAGGGTGTGTCCGCGGGGCCGGGTCCTGATCCTGATCCTGATCCTGCGGGGAGGGTCGGGGCGGTATGGAGGTCGGGATCGTGGAACTGGTCGAGCACGGGATTCATCGAAATGCGTTCACGACGGTGACGGCGTTCCGGTCCGAGCTGTACGCCTGCCTGGTCTCCCGGAGCGACGCCCTCTTCGAGTTGTGTGACGCGCTGCTGTGCACCGACGGACCGGTCCGCACCCTCGTGGACCTGGCCCTCGCCCCCGAACACCGCCGCGGACACGGCGCCCTACTCCGGACTCAACCAAGGCCGCATTGACGTCGCCAGACTTCGCCGTGCTCTGGCCGGGGTGCCGTTGCCCCGGGCCGCCGACGGCCGCCTGGTGTTGGCGGTGGACGTCTCACCGTGGTTGTGGCCGGACGCCGACACGTGCTCGGACCGGTCGTTCTGCCATACCTTCGGCCGGGGCCTGGGCAAGCACCAGATGGTGCCGGGCCGGCCGTACTCGATCGTCGCGGTGCTGGAGACCGGCCGCTCGTCGTGGACCGCCCTGTTGGACGCGATCCGGCTGGAGCCCGGCGCGGACCTGGCCGCAGTCACCGCCGACCAGGTCCGCGAGGTCGTCGAACGCCTCGTCGCGGCCGCCCAGTGGCGGCCGGGTGATCCGAACGTCCTGGTCGTCCTCGATGCCGGCTACGACGCGCCCCGGATCGCCCACCTCCTCGCGGACATGCCGGTCGAGGTGCTGGGCCGGCTCCGCTCGGACCGGGTGATGCGCAGGCCGGTCCCGGTGCCGTGGATCTGCCCGCCGCAGGGCGGGCGCCCGCCCAAGCACGGCGGGGAGTTCATCTTCGGCCGGCGAGTCGTACACCCGGCCCGCACACCACAACGTCGGCACCAAACCCCGACGAAGCGGATAGACGTCAAGCTCGGGCCGCAGCCGCCTGGTTCTTCGGGTTCTCCTTGGCGTCCTTCCACATCTCGGCGACCTTCTTGAAGGACTCCCTGTGCGTGACGCCGGGATGCGCTGCCTTGAACTTCGGCAGCTGATCCTTCATGAACTGGTTGTAGGGCGAGGTCTTCTTCCGGCCTCCTCCGGTGGTACCCGGCTTGCTGCGCTTGGACTTGGTGGTCGTCTGCCGCGGCATCGGTCGTCCTCTCGTCGTGGTCGAAAAGGGTGCGGGTCAGGCCTGCGCGTCGGTCTGCTCGCGGACGCCCGCGATGATCTCGCCAACCGTGTCCATGGGATTGGTGTCGGGCAGGTCGATCCCGAACTCCACTTCCAAGACGATGTCCAGGTCGAACTGGAGCCCCAGATCCGCTCCCAGGTCCTCGACGAGGTCGTCATCCAAGGCGAGCTGGTCGGTGTCGTACTCGAGGAAGTCGGCGAGGATCTCGATCACCTTGGCCGCCACCGGATCCCGCGGAACCTCGCCTCCGGCCTCCGCGTAGATCCTGTCGAGCGCGTCGTCGAAGGTATCGCGTCCATCGCCCGCTCGGACCGTTACGTCGATCACCGAGAACTCCTCCCGCTGGTTTGATCACCGAACATCGCGCAGCGTAGGGATTCCCGCACCGTCGGATAACCGCCGAATGGTTGACTTTTCGGCAGCCGGCATGCATCCGTCGCGGCGAAGGACATTAAGGGTGGACATGAGCCGGCACCCGCGGCATGGCTCAGGTCTCCGGCCCATCGGCTTCATCACCAGTGCCACCGTCAGCAGCGGCAGCGGTGCGGATCAGTTCAAGGTAGCTACACGATCCCCGGCCGGGTTCTCGAAGCCACCGCTCATCAGGGCGGCGTTGCCAACGGCACCGTGAACGTCAAGACGAACACCGGAGGTGGTGGCTCGCCACCCGACACGAGGTCGGCCGTGTCCTGACGGCCGGAGAGGCACACGCCCGATCCCAACACACCACGAGAGCAGCACCAAACCCCGAAGAACTGGTTAAACCTCAAGTACAGAACAGGTACTGAAAGAACAGGCTCTACCGGAACCGGGTCACTCGACCGCGCCCACCGCCTCGATCTCGATCAGCCACTCGGGGTCGGCGAGCGCGGCGATCTGGACGAACGACTCGGCGGGGAACGGCGGGACGTAGAACCGTGCGCGAAGGTCGGCGAAGAGGTCCTGGTGGTCGATGTCGGTGACGAACACCGTGAGCTTCACGGCCTTGTCCAGGCCGGACCCGCCGTTGGCGAGGACGGTCGCCACATTGGCGAGCGCCTGCCGGGCCTGGACCTCGAAGTCCCCGGCCCCGACCGTCGCCCCGTCCGCGTCGACCGGCGCCTGTCCCGAGGTGAAGACGAGGTCTCCGGCGCGGATGCCGAGCGAGATTCCGGCCGACTCGTACCAGTCGCGGTCGGCGGTGATCCGGGTGCGGGTCGCGGAGGTGTCGTGTTGCATGTCGTCTCTCTTCTCTCGTGTCTTTCATACGGCTGCTTCTGCGGTCCGCCTCATCGGGGCCTCGCATACGCCCCGCTGAAGCCGCGCCGCCCACAGCACCGCCCCGGCCCCGGCGGCGGCGAGCGCCGCGCCGACCCAGGCCACGGAGGCGTAGCCCAGCCCGGCGTCGATGGTCAGGCCGCCGATGAGCGGGGCCAGGGTGTTGCCGACGTTGAACGCGGCCGTGTTGGTGGCGCCGACCAGCGTCGGGGCGCCGGGCGCGAGCGTGAACACCCGTGACTGCAGGGCCGGATTGGTCACGTATCCGGCCACGCCCAGGAGGAACACCAGGGCGATGACCACGACGGCGGACCCGGCCGTCAGGGCGAGCAGCGCGGAGAAGACCGCGAGCGCGCCGAGCCCGAGGCCGAGGGTGGCGAGCGGGCGCGCCTCGGCGGTGCGTCCGCCGATGAAGAGGCCCGCCATGCCGCCGACGCCGAACAGGGCGAGGACGGCGGGCACCCAGTCCTCGGGCACCCCGCTCACCTCGGTCAGCAGGGACGCGAGATAGCTGAAGGTGACGATGACCGCGCCGAAGGCGAAGGCCGTGATGGCGTACGAGAGCCAGAGCTGGGGACGCGCCATGCCCCGCAGCTCCGCCCGCACCGACGTACGCGGCTGCTCGCCCCGCCCGCCGGGCACGACGAGCAGCGTGCACGCCAGGCTCACCAGCGTGGCCGCGGCCACCGCCCAGAAAGCGGCGCGCCAGCTGGAGTACTGGCTCAGCAGCGTGCCGGCCGGTACGCCGACGACGGTGGCCAGGGTCAGCCCGCCCGCCACGACGGCGACCGCCCGCCCCTTGGCCGCCGCCGGGACGAGCGCCACGGCGGTGGCCACGGCCACACCCCAATACCCGGCGTACGCAAGGGCGCTGACCACCCGCGTGACCAACAGAACCCCGTAGTCGGGCGCGAGCGCGCCGACCACGTGGGCCACGACGAACGCCGCCTGCAGGGACACAAGCGCCGTCCGTCGCGGCCAGCTCAGGGTGGCCACCGCGAGCAGCGGGGCGCCGACGACCATGCCGATCGCGAAGGCGGAGATCAGCAGCCCGGCCTCGGGGATCGACACCCCCAGGTCGGCGGCCATCCCCGGAAGCAGCCCGGACAGCATGAACTCCGAGGTCCCCTGGGTGAAGATCCCCAGCCCCACCATGTACACCGCAGGCGGCATCGCGGCCCCTCCCGATCACGTCACTCGTTTTGAAGCGATTGCTCCATAACCGGCGATCAGGACGCTAGCACATATTGAAACGGTCGCTTCAGAATGGGGCGGGGCGGCTCACCGCTTCAGATGCCGGTCGTAGAACCGGCCCCCGTCCTCAAACTCGAACCACGGGGTGCCGGTGTGCCCGCCCAGATTGGCGTGCAGCGTCTTCTCCTTGCTGCCGAAGGCATCGAACAGGTCCAGGGCCCGCTGCCGGGGGTTCCCTTCGTCGTCCCACTGCAGCAGCATCAGCAGCGGAATGGTGACCTGCCGGGCCTCCTCGCGCTGGGCGCGGGGGACGTAACCCCCGGCGAAGTAACCGGCGGCCGCGATGCGCGGTTCGGTCACCGCGAGGCGGATGCCGAGGGCGGTCCACCCCGAGTACCCGACCGGGCCGCCGATCCCGGGCAGCGCAAGGAGGGCGTCCAGGGTGGTCCGCCAGTCCGGGGCCGCGTTTTCGACCATCGGGCCGACGAGGGACTCGAAGATCTCATCGACGGGCTCGCCGGCCCGCATCGCCCGGCGGAGGTCGGCGCGGGCCTGCTCGTCGGCGGCGGAACGGGGCCGGTCACCGCACCCGGCGGCGTCGACGGAGGCCACCGCGTAGCCGTACGCCGCGGTCTGCCTGGCCCGGGCGATCAGTCGCGATTGCGACTTGGGCAGGCCGTTGTTGTGGGCCATGAGGATCAGCGGGGCCGGTGCGGCGGATTCGGGCGTCCACAGGGTGCCGGGGATCTCGCCGAGGGTGAATTCGCGCTCGAGGACTCCGTCGTCGAGACGCTGTTCAGAAGTGAAGTGCACGATCGTGCCTTTCGGGAGGCTCTAAGAACGGCGCTCCCGGACGACGACCTATCGCCCGACCGTGACCCCGGAGGAGAGCACCCATGTCGATACTGCGTTCACGGGTACCACCTCCTCGTTCTCTCGCACGGCCTCCGGAAAAGTAGCAGTGCCGCCGTGGTCCGCCAACTGGTTTTCACGGAGGCCGGGAAGGGCCGCCCGCGTCACCTTGAGATGCGGGCTTCGATGCCGTCGAGCAGGAAGTCGAGGCCCATCCGGAAGGTGTGGTCGGCGTCCAGGTGGGCGGCATCGCGCACCACCGTGGCCAGCGCGGGGAATCGGCCGGTGGCGAAGGTCCGCTCCAGATAGGGCCCGAGTGAGGCCTGCCAGCGCTTCTCGTCCATCCCGGTGGCCCGCTCGGCACGCAGCTCGGCGATCTCCCGGCGCAACGGCGACGGCCGCGTTCGCATCGGCGTCAGCTTCTATCACACGGCCGAGGACTGGTTCGCCACCAGCGGGATCCCGTTCGACGACCCGGCCGCCGCCCGGGCGCGGCTGATCGACCTGCTCCCCGGCTGGGACGCACGGTTCACCGCGCTGATAGCGGCCTGCGACGACACGGTCGTGCCGCGGTCGATCACCACTCTCCCGGCCGGCCTGACCTGGCCGTCGGCGCCAGACGTCACGCTGCTCGGCGATGCCGCGCACCTGATGCCGCCGGTGGGCGAGGGCGCCAACATGGCGCTGCTCGACGGCGCCCTGCTCGGTCTCGCGCTGGCCGCGCGCCCGGACGACTTTCCCGCCGCCGTCAAGGAATACGAACGCGAGATGTTCGAACGCACCGGCGCTGCCGCCCGGATGTCCGCGGACATGCAGGAATTGCTGACGTCACCGGACGCCGCCCAGAAGATGCTCGCGTTCTTCCAACCTGGCTGAGGCAACCGAACACGCCCCCGTCACAGCACAGTCGGCGCGGGGCCATCCGTCCGGCGTTGTCAGTGGCGGATGCGATGGTGGCCATCATGATTCCGCCGACGAGCGAGCTCCCGCCGACCGCGACTCCACTGACGCTGACGCTGACCGCCATCGACGCCGCGCTGCGCGCCGCGTGGTCCGCCGACACATGCTCCCCCGACGATCTCGAGCGCGCGCCGTGGAGCGCCGAGAATCCGTCCTGGGGGCACTGCGACATCACCACACTCCTGGTCCACGACCTGTTCGGCGGCGAGCTGCTGTGCGGGGAGGTACGGTCCGCGGCGGGGGAGCAGCAGGGCCACCACTGGTGGAACCGCCTGCCGACCGGGGTCGAACTGGACCTGACCCGCGAGCAGTTCCTCCTGGGCCAGCAGATCTCGACGCCCCGCACGGTGATCCGCCCACCGGGTCCACTGCGCCGCCAGGCGGAGTACGAACTGCTGCGGCGGCGGTTCCGCACCGCGGCGGGGCCGCGCCACTAGGGGCGGGGTTGGGGG
>NZ_SRIC01000190.1 GCF_004684775.1 Streptomyces sp. MZ04 | reverse complement strand
GCACCGGCTCCGGCCCCCGCCCCGGCTCCCGCGCAGAACTTCGCGCCGCCGCAGGGCGCGACGCCGCCTCCGGCGCCCGCTCCCGCCGACCCGTCGGTGCACGCGGCGCAGACCATCGTGGCGCCCATGAATCAGCCGCCGGCCGGTGCCGTGCCGCCTGCGCCGGCCGCGCCGTACGGGCAGCCGGGCCAGCAGCCGCCGCAGCAGCCGCAGTTCGGCCAGGTCCCCGGCCAGCAGCAGGCCCCGGGCCAGACCGCGCCGCCCCCGCCGGGATACGGCCAGCAGCCCCAGGCGCCGATGCCTCCCGGGTACGGGCAGCAGCCCGCGGCCCCGATGCCGCCCGGCTACGGCCAGCCCCAGGGCGGCCAGTTCCCCGGTCAGCCCGCCGCCCCGCAGGGCGCGGCACCCCAGGGCGCCGGTGTGGCATCCGCCCTCCAGAAGTACCGCGAGGCGCCCACCGGTCAGCGCTGGACGCAGCAGAACGAGAAGCTGATCCGCGTCGACCTCGGCATCGCCGAACAGCCCATCCTCGCCCGCCAGGGCAGCATGGTGCTCTACCAGGGCAAGGTCGAATTCAGCTACAAGGGCGCGGGCTTCGCGGGCCGCGTCGTGGGCAACCAGACCGGCCAGGAGATGCAGCTGATGCGCTGCACCGGCCGCGGCCAGGTCTTCCTCGCCGAGGAAGCCACGCACCTGCACCCGATCGAGCTCCAAGGGGACGCGATCTGCGTCTCCGCGGAGAACGTCCTCGCGTTCGACGAGACGCTCCAGCACGAGGTGCGCAGGATCGAGGGCCACGGCATCCCCGGTGGCGCGCTGTTCGTGATGCAGTTCCAGGGCACCGGCACGGTCATCGTCAAGACGCACGGTGTGCCCGTCGTCCTGCCCGTCACGCCGACGACATTCGCCGACTGCCAGTCCGTGGTCGCCTGGTCGGCGGCCGCCCAGGCGATCGTCTCCAGCCAGGTCCGGCTGCGCAGCAACGCGTACGCCGGTTCCACGGGGGAGAGCGTGAACCTCCAGTTCCGGGGCGCGCCCGGCAACTTCATCATCGTCCAGCCGTACGAGGTCTGAGGGAGCCCGTCATGAATCAGCAACTCGCGGGCTTTGCCCCGGCGCCTGTCGCCGCCCGTATGGAGAACCATGGCAACCACATGCTCAAGGTGGCCATGCAGACCGGAAACGACCTCCTCGCGCGCGTGGGCTCGATGGTCGCCTACGAAGGGTTCGTCACGTACGAGCCCAATCCCCCCGCGGTCCGCCAGATCGCCAAGGAGTGGATGACCGGCGAGGGAGCACCTCTGATGAAGTGCTCCGGAGACGGCCTGCTCTATCTCGCGGACTACGGAGCCGACGTCGTCGTCATCAACTTGGCGGGCGACTCGCTCTCGGTGAACGGCACGAACCTGCTCGCCTTCGACGCGTCCCTCCAGTGGGGCGTCGAGCGGGTCAAGGGCCTGGCCAAGTTCGCAGGACAGGGCCTGTGGAACATCAAGATCTCGGGCCAGGGCTGGGTCGCGCTGACCTCCCGCGGCACCCCGGTCGTCGTCGACTGCGGCCGTGGCGACGACGAGACGTACGTCGACCCGGACGCGCTGCTCGCCTGGTCCCCGAACCTCAAGGTGAAGGGCAAGCGCAGCTTCAAGGCCGGCTCGCTCATCGGGCGCGGCAGCGGCGAGGCCTACCAGATGGGCTTCTCCGGAGAGGGCATCGTCGTCGTACAGCCCAGCGAGGACAGCACCGACCGTCTCCGGGCACGGGGCTGAGGGGGAACAACACACCATGCAGAGCCCACTTTTCGCGCACACCGAGCAGCAGACTCAGGAGCGCTACACCGTCCAGAACCCGCAGCTGCTGCGGATCGCCCTGGAGGGCCACGACGACATCCTGGCCCGCAAGGGCGCCATGGTCGCCTACCAGGGTCTGATCGAGTTCGACGCCGAGTACCAGAGCCAGGGCAACCAGCGTGCCCGCGCGCGCACCGGCGAGGGCCTGGACCTGATGCGCTGCCACGGCCAGGGCACGGTCTATCTCGCCAACCTCGCCCAGTACATCCACGTAGTGGATGTGGACCGGGACGGTCTGACCGTGGACAGCAGCTATGTCCTCGCGCTCGACTCGTCGCTGACCCACCAGGTCATCGCCGTGGACAGCCAGTACGGCATCTCCGGCTCGGGCAAGTACCAGCTCAACATCACCGGTCGCGGCAAGGTCGCCCTGATGACCTCGGGGCAGCCGCTGATGATGCAGGTCACGCCCGACAAGTACGTGAACGCCGACGCCGACGCGATCGTCGCCTGGTCCAACGGTCTGCGGGTGCAGATGCAGGCCCAGACGCACTCATCGGGCGTGTGGCGGCGCCGTGGCAACACCGGTGAGGGCTGGGAGCTCAGCTTCATGGGCCAGGGCTACGCGCTCGTCCAGCCCAGCGAGCTGCTGCCGCCGCAGAACGCGGTCATCGGGCAGGGCGCCAGGGCTCAGTTCGGTATGGGACAGCAGGGTGCCCGGGGGCAGAACCAGGGCAACGTCTGGAGTTAGCAGAGCAGTACGCGTAAGGGGCGGCCGCAGTAGCGACCGCCCCTTACCCATGCTGTGGCCTCACACCTGAAGGCGCTCCCGCGTGGCTTCCACCAGGCGTACGACCGACTCGTCGGCCACCGCCGGCACCTCGTCGTACGCGAACCAGCGCAGGTCCAGGGACTCGTCGCTGATGGCTTCGACCGCGTCGGCGGGGGCCAGTGCCGCGTACTGCACGTCGAGATGCTGCGTACAGGGCCCCGGGATCGGGTGCCGGTCCAGGCGGACCGGTCCGCCCGGCAGCAGGGCCATCCCCGGGATGCCGGACTCTTCCGTCGCCTCCCGCAGCGCCGCCGCGGCCAGCGAGGCGTCGCCCGGCTCGCAGTGGCCGCCCATCTGGAGCCACATCTGCAGCTTCTTGTGCAGGGTCAGCAGGACGCGACCGCGTGACGGGTCGATCACCAGCGCGCTCGCCGTCACGTGCCCGTCCGTGCAGGCCTTCCACATGCCGTCGTCGGGGTGGGCGGCGAGATGGTCCAGGTAGTACTGGCGCAGCTCTTCCTGGTCCTCGTAGCCCTTCAGCACGAGGACCGCGTCGTCGTGCAGGCTCACTTGTCGCTGTCGTCCTCGTCTTCGGCGTCCTTGGCGTCCTTGGCGTCCTTCTTGAGGTCCGGCTTCGCGGCGCCGCCGCCCGCCGCCTCGCCGAGCATCTTGTCCAGCTCGGAGAAGTCCAGCTGCTCGTGGTGCACGAAGCCGTCGGGGTCGTCCAGGTCGGAGGCCGTCGGCAGCATGTCCGGGTGCGCCCACAGGCCGTCGCGCCCGTCCAGACCGCGCGCGTCCGTGAGCGAGGCCCACAGGCGCGAGGCGTCCCGCAGCCGGCGCGGACGCAGCTCCAGGCCGATCAGCGTGGCGAAGGTCTGCTCCGCGGGGCCGCCGGTCGCGCGGCGGCGGCGCAGCGTCTCGCGCAGCGCGTCGGCCGAGGACAGACGCGGCTTGGCGGCGGCGTGCACCACGGCGTCCACCCAGCCCTCGACGAGCGCCAGAGCCGTCTCGAGGCGGGCCAGGGCGGCCTTCTGGGCGGGGGTGTCCTCCGGCTGGAACATGCCCTGCTGGAGCGCCTCCTGCAGCTGCTCCGGGTTCTGCGGGTCGAGCTGGCCGACCACGTCCTCCAGCTTGGCCGTGTCGACCTTGATCCCGCGCGCGTACCCCTCGACCGCGCCGAACAGATGCGAGCGCAGCCACGGCACGTGGGCGAAGAGCCGCTGGTGGGCGGCCTCGCGCAGCGCCAGGTAGAGCCGCACCTCGTCCTTGTCGATGCCCAGGTCCTTGCCGAAGGACTCGATGTTCACCGGGAGCAGCGCGGCCTTGCCCGCCGGGCCGAGCGGCAGGCCGATGTCGGTGGAGCCGACGACCTCGCCCGCGAGCACGCCCACGGCCTGGCCGATCTGCTGGCCGAACATGGCACCGCCCATGGAGCGCATCATGCCGATCAGCGGGCCCGCCATGGCCTGCATCTCCTCGGGCAGCACATCGCCCATGGCCAGGCCCACGCGCTCGGCGACCGGGTCGACCAGCTCCTTCCACACCGGGAGGGTCGCCTCGACCCACTCGGCGCGGCTCCAGGCCACGGCCACGCCGGAGCCCGACGGGAGCGACGTCGCGTCGTCGAGCCACAGGTCGGCCAGGCGCACGGCCTCCTCGACGGCGGAGCGCTCGGCGGGGCCGACGCTGGCGTCCTTCACACCGTCCGCCGTGCCCTGGGAGACGGTCTGGCGTGCGATGTCCTTGGCCATGTCCCAGTTCACCGGGCCGCCCTCGTACGAGAGCATCTGGCCGAGCTGCTGGAAGGCGGCACCCAGGTCGTTCGGGTTCATCGAACCGAACATCGCGGCGAACGGATTGTCACCGCCCTGGCCGCCCGCTCCGGGAAACCCGAAACCGAACGGGTTCGCGGGGCCGCCGGCGCCCTGGCCTCCCCCTCCGGGGGTGTCCTTCTTCTTGCCCTCGTCGCCGTCTTCCGGCTCCTCCGGCGGAAGGCCGAATCCGAATGGGGTGTCACTCACGGGATTCCTCGGCTCGTCAGGCCGCCGGTACGGTTCCGGCGGCGGCTGCCCTACAACACCACCCAGCGTAGACACCGTGACGGGTTCGGGCCTCAGTGCTACGCCTACTCATGGCCTGCGGCAGGATGGATGCCACCTGGTAGGTACGCGTCATTCGCGTACCTACTGAAGACAACCGCTGGAGACGCCCGGTGAGTTCCCCAGATCCACAGGTTCGCGCAGCGCGAAACCTCTCAACTCCGGCCCCCGTCCGCGGGCCGGTGGTAGCCGTCACGGGCGCCGCGTCCGGCGTGGGCGCGCTGCTGACCGAGCGCCTCGCGGCGTCGGAAGAGATCAAGCAGGTCATCGCCATCGACGAGCGCCGGGGCGAGTGCGCCCAGGCCCAGTGGCACATCCTGGACGTACGGGACCCCGCGATCGCCGAGAAGCTGCGGGGCGCGGACGTCGTGGTGCACCTCGCGCTCGACCTCGACCTGGAGACCGACGCCGCTGCCCGTACGGCGTACAACGTGCGCGGTACGCAGACCGTGCTGACGGCGGCCGCCGCGGCGGGCGTCCACCGTGTGGTCCTGTGCACGTCGGCGATGGTCTACGGAGCGCTGGCCGAGAACGAACTGCCCCTCTCCGAAGACGCCGAACTGCGCGCGACCGCGGAGGCGACCGGAGTCGGTGACCTCCTGGAGGTCGAGCGGCTCGCCCGGCGTGCGCCGCGTGCGCACCCCGGTCTGAACGTCACCGTCGTGCGGCCCGCGATTCTCGTGGGCGGCACGGACACGGCGCTCACGCGCTACTTCGAGTCGCCCCGGCTCCTTGTGGTGGCGGGGTCGCGGCCGGCCTGGCAGTTCTGCCACGTCGAGGATCTGTGCAGCGCGCTGGAGTACGCCGTCCTGGAGAAGGTCGAGGGTGAGCTCGCCGTCGGCTGTGACGGGTGGCTCGAGCAGGAAGAGGTCGAGGAGCTCAGCGAGATCCGTCGCATGGAGCTGCCCTCCACCGTCGCGCTCGGCGCGGCGGCGCGGCTGCACCGGATCGGTCTCACTCCGTCTCCCGCCGGTGACCTGGCGTACACGATGTATCCGTGGGTGGTCAGCGTCAGCAGGCTGCATGACGCGGGGTGGCGGCCGCAGTGGACCAACGAGGAGGTTCTCGCGGAGCTGCTGGAAGAGGTGTCCGGCAGGCGTACGGTCGCCGGGCGGCGGCTCGGCCGCAAGGACGCGACCGCCGCGGGTGCCGCGGGCGCGACCGTCGCGCTGCTGGGTGCGGCCGCGGTGGTCCGCCGGGCGCGGAAGGCCCGGCGGCGGATCTGAGGGCCTGCCTGTAGGGATCTCCAAAGCGGTACGCGTGCGTGCCGGGTGAAAACGGTATTCCGTGATGTCCGTGCCGTGCGGCACGATGGCCGTATGGCACGCACCACGAACGAGCACCCCGGCGAGCAGGCCGCACAGGACCCGATCCGGCTTCTCGCGATCCGTGACACCCCGCTCTCCCTGGACGAGGTGTTCCGGGCCGTCGGTGACGACGCCGCCGGCGGCACGGCGCTCTTCGTGGGGACCGTGCGCAATCACGACGGCGGCGCGGACGTCGACGAGCTGGGGTACTCGACCCACCCCACGGCCGAGGCCGAGATGCGCCGAGTGGCCGAGAAGGTCGTCGCCGAGTTCCCGGTACGCGCCCTTGCCGCCGTCCACCGCGTCGGCGACCTGGCCGTGGGCGATCTGGCGGTCGTCGTCGCCGTCTCCTGCCCGCACCGCGCGGAGGCCTTCGCCGCCTGCCGCAAGCTGATCGACGACCTCAAGCACGAGGTGCCGATCTGGAAGCACCAGCGCTTCTCCGACGGGCAGGAGGAGTGGGTCGGCGCCTGCTGAGCCTGTCGCCTCTCCTGCCGAGCCAAGTGGCCGACGGGCTTCCGGTTGCGTAACCCGACCCCTGGCGTGAGCGTTGACACAGCGGATGGTTAATCTGCTGATCAGTCAGTTGCGGTCGCTCATGGGGTCAGGAGGTCGACATGGCATCACTTGCCTGGTTGCTGATTCCGCTTGCGGCGGCTGTCGGTGCGGGTCTGTGGGGTGGCTGGGCCACCCGTAACCGCAAATCGGGCAAGACGGGCGACGTCACGGAGCTCAACGGCTACGCGGCCTTCCGCGAGGCCATGGAGAAGTCGCACTGAGGGGCCTGACGCCTCTCCCCGGAGCCTGACTCCCCGTACGGACTGGCCCCAGGGGTGCACTGACAGACAGGTCCCGTACTGTCGTTCCATGCCACGCCGCACCGCGACGATGCTCGCCTCCACCCTGATGCTGATCGCGCTGCTCTGCGTGGGCGTCCTCATCAAAGTGCCGTACTCGGAGATGTCCCCGGGCCCCACGGTGAACACCCTCGGCGACCACGGCGGCGAGCCGGTGCTGCAGATCTCCGGCCACAAGACGTACCCGACGACCGGTCACCTCAACATGACCACGGTCCGGGTCACCAGCGCCGACTACAACATGAACATCGCCGAGGCCGTCTACGGCTGGCTGGCCCACGACAACATCGTCGTGCCGCACGACACCCTCTACCCGGACGGCAAGACGGAGCAGCAGTCGACCCAGGAGAACGCCGAGGAGTTCAGTCAGTCCCAGGAGAGCGCCAAGGTCTCGGCGCTGCGGGAGCTGGACCTTCCGGTGAAGTCGCAGGTGGTCGTCTCCACCGTCTTCAAGAAGAGCCCCGCCGAGGGCAAGCTGCACGCGGGCGACGTCATCAAGAAGGTCGACGGCACGCCCGTGAAGGAGATGACGGACGTCGCCAAGCTGGTCACCAAGCACAAGCCTGGCCAGAACGTCGTCTTCAGTGTCGTCCCGGTCAAGGAGGCGGCCGCGGCGGAGAAGGCCGGCAAGGAGCCGACGGAGACCGACGACGTCGAGATCACCACGGAGAAGGCGAAGGACGGCCGCGCGATCGTCGGCATCCAGGCGGGCACCGACTACACCTTCCCGTTCACCATCGACATCAAGCTCGCGGATGTGGGCGGACCCAGCGCCGGACTGATGTTCGCGCTCGGCATCGTCGACAAGCTGACCCCGAACGACCTCACCGGAGGCAAGTTCGTGGCGGGCACCGGCACCATCGACGACAACGGCAAGGTCGGCCCGATCGGCGGCATCGAGATGAAGACCGTCGGCGCGCGCGACAAGGGCGCCGAGTACTTCCTGACGCCGAAGGACAACTGCGCCACCGCCGCCAAGGACATCCCCGACGGGCTCACGCTGGTCAAGGTGAACACCATCGACGACGCGGTGGACGCCCTCCAGGACATCCGCAAGGGCGACACCGCGGACCTGCCGCAGTGCACCGCCAAGAAGTGACAGACGCCTGCGCCGCCGCCGGAGAATCCGGCGGCGGCGCACACGCATGACCGCCGAGTTACTCGGCGAACGTCGCCGCCAGCGCGTCCGCCAGGCCCGGCACCAGGTCGGAGCCCGTGAGGACCTCGGTCGCGGAGTCCTTCTCGCGCAGCCGCAGGGCCGACTCGCGCGCACCGTCACGGAGCACCGCGACCGTCATGCGGACCTCCTGCCGGTCCGGGTGCTCGGCAACCCACTTCGCGAGCTTGCCCTCGCTGAGCCCCTCCGGGACGGAGGTCTCCGCGGACGGCGGCAGCATCATGCGCTCCACCGTGAGGGCGCAGCCCACCACCGCGTCCGGCCAGGCGATGGTGCCGAGGAACTCGTCGAGCGGCTTGCCCTCGGGAAGCTCCTCCTGCTCGATGGGCGTCAGACCGGTGTCTTCCGGGGAGTTGTCGAGGCCGAGCTGGGAGGCGAGGCCGGGTTCTTGGGTGCGCAGTCGCGCCGTGTCGACGAGCGCGAAGAGGCGTGCGGGCCGGTCCCAGCCGAGGCCTGATGCGTACTCGTCGATCTCGAGAACGGCTCGGGTGAGGGGGCTCGCTGCCATGGGAGTGTTGGACATGGTCACAATCCTGCCTCGTTAGTCCCGAGAAACGGGAACCGAGTAAAGCGTGAGTAAGTTGCATAGGTGTGGGTCCACGATCACGGGGCCCTGACGGACCAACAGAATCAACATCGAACTTCGAGGTGCGCACCTTGGCTTTCCAGATGCCGGACCGCGGCGGAGGCCCGACGGGGCCACGGATCAGAGTGGGCCGACCGTCCCGTCGTGTCCGGACCCTGCTCATGACAGTGGGCATCCTGGCGGTACTCGCCATGTTGTTCGTCATGTTCGCGGGGTTCTGGACGGACTGGCTCTGGTACCGCTCGGTCAACTATTCGTCGGTGTTCACGACGACCCTGTGGACCAAGGTAGGCCTGTTCTTCGTCTTCGGCCTGCTCATGGCGGCCGCGGTCGGCGTGAACATCTGGCTGGCGCACCGGCTGCGCCCGCCGCTGAGCGCCATGTCGATGGAGCAGCAGAGCCTCGACCGGTACCGCATGAGCATCGCGCCGTACAAGAAGTGGCTGCTGCTCGGCATCGCCACGCTGGTCGGCCTGATCGCGGGCGCGTCCGCGGCGGGCCAGTGGCGCACGTGGCTGATGTGGGTGAACGGCGTCTCCTTCGGCCAGAAGGACCCGCAGTTCCACATGGACGTGTCGTTCTTCGCGTTCGACCTTCCCTGGTACCGCTTCCTGCTCGGCTTCGGCTTCGCGGCCACCGTGCTCTCGCTGGTCGCCGCCGCCCTCACGCACTACCTGTACGGCGGACTGCGGATCACCAGCCCCGGCGCGCGCGCGACGGCGGCATCGACGGGCCATCTGTCGGTGCTGCTCGGCATCTTCGTGACGCTCAAGGCCGTGGCGTACTGGCTCGACCGGTACGGCCTCGCGGTGAAGTCCAGTGACTTCAAGGCGACGGGCAACTGGACAGGCCTGCGCTACGTGGACGCGAACGCGTATCTGCCGGCGAAGACGATCCTGTTCTGCATCGCCGTCATCTGCGCCCTGCTGTTCTTCGCGACGCTGTGGCGGCGTACCTGGCAGCTGCCGGTCATCGGCTTCGGCCTGATGGTGCTCTCCGCCATCCTCATCGGCGGTCTGTACCCGGCCATCGTGCAGAAGTTCCAGGTCCAGCCGAACGAGCAGGCCAAGGAATCTCCATACGTGGAGAAGAACCTCAAGGCCACCCGCGCGGCGTACGGCATCGGCGGCACCGAGGTCAAGGAGTACCCCGGCGTCAGCAGGACGACCGACCAGACGAAGCTGCGCGACGACGCGAACGGCGCCGCGAGCATCCGCCTGCTCGACCCGAACATCGTCTCGCCGACGTTCCAGCAGCTGCAGCAGATGAAGAACTACTACGGCTTCCCGTCGAACCTGGACGTCGACCGCTACAGCAAGGACGGCAAGAACGCCGGGGAGCAGGACACGGTCATCGGCCTGCGCGAGCTGAACCTCGACGGCGTGCCCAAGAACAACTGGATCAACGACCACTTCCGCTACACCCACGGGTTCGGCGCGGTCGCGGCCAAGGGCACCGAGGCGGACAGCCAGGGACGACCGGTCTTCACCGAGTCCGACCTGCCCTCCAAGGGCAATCTCGGGTCGTACGAGCAGCGGATCTACTACGGCGAGAAGACGACGGAGTACTCCATCGTCGGCGGCCCGCAGAAGGAGATCGACTACTCCGACGACAGCGGCGAGAAGACGACGAGCTACAAGGGCGACAGCGGCGTCAATCTCTCCAACCCGATCAACAGGGCCGCGTACGCGGTGTCGTTCGGTGAGCCGCAGATGCTCTACTCCGGAGCGATCGGCGAGGGTTCGCGGATCCTCTACAACCGCACGCCCAAGGACCGCGTCGAGGCGGTGGCCCCCTGGCTGACCATCGACGGCGACGCCTATCCGGCGGTGGTCGGCAACAAGATCCAGTGGATCGTCGACGCCTACACCACCACCAACGGCTATCCCTACGCGTCGCGCACGACGCTGGGGGACACCACGGCCGACTCGCTGACCGCGGCCAACAACCAGCGTGCGGTGGTGGCCCAGCAGAACCAGGTCAACTACATCCGCAACTCGGTGAAGGCGACCGTCGACGCGTACACCGGTGAGGTCACGCTCTACGAGTGGGACACCAAGGACCCGGTCCTGAAGACCTGGCGCAAGGCGTTCCCGGGCACGGTCAAGGACAAGAGCGAGATCTCGCAGCCCTTGATGGACCACATGCGGTATCCGCAGGACCTGTTCAAGGTCCAGCGCGAGCTGCTCAGCCGCTACCACGTGAAGGACGCCGAGACGTTCCTCAGCGGCAGTGAGGTGTGGCAGGTGCCCGACGACCCGACGAACAAGTCGGGCAGCGCGGTCCCGCCGTACTACCTGAGCATGAAGATGCCGGACCAGCAGAAGCAGGACTTCTCGCTGACGACGTCCTTCACGCCCAACGGCCGGGACAACCTGAGCGCCTTCATGGCGGTCAACGCCGAGGCCGGGACCAGCGATTACGGCAAGATCAGAATACTGAAGATGCCGTCGAGCAGAACGGTCGACGGACCAAAACAGGTACAGAGCAAGTTCAACTCCAACGAGGACATCGCCGAGCAGATCAGGCTCCTGAAGGGCGGTGACTCAGAGGTCGACTACGGCAATCTGCTGACCGTGCCGTTGGACGGCGGCCTGCTCTATGTGGAACCCGTCTACGTCAAGGGCGGCGGGCTCAAGTACCCGCTTCTCAAGAAGGTCCTCGTCACCTACGGCAGCAAGATCGCCTTCGAGAACACCTTGGAGGAGGCCTTGAACCAGGTGTTCGGCAAGGACGGCGCGCCACCGGTCGAGGAGCCACCACCGGGCGACAAGGAGAAACCCGAACCGCCGAAGTCCGACAACCCGACGGTCCAGGCGGCGCTCGACGACGCGCAGAAGGCCTTCGAGGACGGCCAGAAGGCGCTGAAGGACGGCGACTGGAAGGCGTACGGCGAGGCGCAGAAGGACCTCGAGAAAGCGCTGCAGCGAGCCGAGGACGCCCAGGCCAAGGAGCAGAAGGGCAACAACAAGGGCGGCTGACCAGGTGTAAAGCACCTACCCCGCGCCGTGGTACTGTTTCAACACAACGGCGCGGGGTGGAGCAGCTCGGTAGCTCGCTGGGCTCATAACCCAGAGGTCGCAGGTTCAAATCCTGTCCCCGCTACTAAAAGACGAAGGCCCGGATCCTTATCGGATCCGGGCCTTCGTCATGTGCCCGTGGTGCCGTGTCGGCGTGCGCTGTTCTGTGCGAAGCATGCTCCGGCCGGGGGGAGTTGGGGAATCTGTGTTTCACTTATCTCTCTGTGGGCATGTCGACAAAACGCTGAAGTGACCTCACTGGCTGCGGTATACCAGGTGTACCCAGGTTGCAGGTGGTGCGACGATGGACGTTATGGGGGACAAGGCAACTCTGTTGGAGACAGGGCGGTTTGTGCAGCCGGCCGACCGGGAGGATCCCGGGGCGGCCGCCGAGGAGTTGCGCCATCGGCTCGCCGCCGAGGCCGGAGATGTCGACGCGATGAGCGTCCTGGGAAGCCTGCTGCTGCGCCGCGGCGATCTCGACGGGGCCGAATCCATGCTGCGCGCGGCGACCGCGGAGGGCGACCGCGCCGCGGCCAACAACCTCGGAGTCCTGCTCCACCAGCGTGGCTACGCCGATGAGGCGGCCGGCTGGTGGCGGGTAGCCGCCGTCGCCGGTTCCGCCGCGGCCGCGCACGCGCTCGGGCGGCACCACCGCGAGCGCGGCGACGAGCCGGCCGCCGAGTACTGGCTGCGGCAGTCCGCCGAGCAGGGCCACGCGCTTGGGGCGTACGCCCTCGCCGACCTCCTGGAGCACCGCGGTGACGCGGGTGCCGAGCGCTGGATGCGGGCATCCGCCGAGCGCGGCCACCGCGAGGCCGCGTACCGGATCGCCCGCGCCCTCGACCGGCGGGCCGCCGACGGGCCCGCCGACGACGAAGGCGTACGGTCCGCTGCCGCGGAGGCCGAGCAGTGGTACCGCCAGGCGGCCGCGCGCGGGCACCGGCGTGCCGCGCTGCACCTCGGCGCGATCCTGGAGCAGCGCGGCGAGCTGAAGGAGGCCGGGCGCTGGTACCTGAACTCCGCGAAGGACGGCGAGGCGCGCGCCGCCTGCGCCCTCGGCTTCCTGCTGCGGGACGCCGGCGACACGGAGAGCGCCGCCGTCTGGTGGCTGAAAGCAGCCCAGGACGGGGACGGGAACGCCGCGAACGCGCTCGGTGCCCTGCACGCCGAGCGGGGCGAGACGCAGACCGCCGAGCGGTGGTACCGCGCGGCCATGGACGCGGGCGATGTGAACGGCGCCTACAACCTCGGGCTGCTCTGCGCCGAGCAGGGGCGGACCGCGCAGGCCGACCAGTGGTACCGCCGTGCCGCGTACGCCGGTCACCGCGAGGCGGCCAACGCGCTCGCCGTGCTGCTCCTGCAGGGTGGCGACGCGGCGGGCGCCGAGCCGTGGTTCTCCAAGGCCGCCGAGGCGGGCAGCGTGGACGCGGCCTTCAACCTCGGGATTCTGTACGCGTCCCGTGACGACGACGGCGCCGCGCTGCCCTGGTACGAGCGGGCGGCGGCCGCCGGGCACACCGAGGCCGCGCTCCAGGTCGGCACCGCGCGTCTTCGGGACGGCGACGAGCAGGATGCCGAGCGGCATCTGCGGTGCGCGGCCGGTGGCGGCAGCGCGGAGGCGGCGTACCGGCTCGGCACCGTGCTCGACGCGCGGCGGCCGCCCGCGGGCCCGCCCGCGCTCGGGGAGCCCGCTGCCGAGAAGACCGAGTGCGAGGAGTGGTACGAGCGGGCCGCCGAGCAGGGACACCGCCGGGCGCAGGTGCGGGTCGGGATGCTGGCCGCCGGGCGCGGGGACGTCGTCGAGGCGGCGCGGTGGTACCGCCTCGCGGCGGAGGCGGGCAGCCGGAACGGGGCGTTCAATCTGGGGCTGCTGTTGGCTCGTGAGGGCAGTGAGCCCGAGGCCGCGCTGTGGTGGACGCGGGCCGCTGACGCGGGGCATGGGCGGGCCGCGCTGCGGCTTGCGCTGCTTTACGCTCGGCGCGGGCAGCTGGTGGAGGGGCAGCGGTGGGCTTCCCGGGCGGTTGATCTTGGGCCTGCTGAGGTCAGCGAGCGGGCCGCCCGCTTGCGCGAGGCGCTGCAGCAGGAGCTGACTGCCTGAGCGCCTCTGCTTGGTGCTGCTTGCGGCTGTGGGGCGGGTGCAGGCCGGTGGGCGGTCTGTGCCCACCCGTTCCGCCGTGCGGAACGCCTGCCCACAGACAGGCGGACAGGGTGGGCGGGGCGGCAGCCCGCAGGCAGGCGTGCGGAACGCCTGCCCACAGACAGGCAGACAGGGCGGACAGGGCGGGCGGGGTAGTCGCTCGGTGGCCTTGGTGGAAGGGATTTGCGCTGGTCGTGGGCTTGACGTAGAGTTGCGTTTAACGACGCGGGGTGGAGCAGCTCGGTAGCTCGCTGGGCTCATAACCCAGAGGTCGCAGGTTCAAATCCTGTCCCCGCTACTGAAGGCCAAGGGCCGGAAGCTTTTCGAAGCTTCCGGCCCTTGGTGTTTCCCGGGCGGGGCTACGGCTTGTGGCCCACCGCCTCCCCGTACAGCTTGCGGTCCACCGCCTTCTCCTCCGGGACCTTGTCCCCCTCGGCGACGCCCGCGGCCTCGTACGCGTCCTGGAGCCGGTCCGTCGTGCCCGAGCGGATCTCCCAGTCCATGCGGAGTGACGGAGTCGACCTCAGGACCGCCTCGTCGGTCTTCAGGAGCTTCGCCAGTTCGGAGACGAAGGCCTTGTCCGCCTTGTAGTCGCCGGCGAAGTAGGTGTTCACCGTCCTGATGTACGCACGGAGCAGCGCCACGCCCGCGTCCGGGTCCTTCGTCAGGAGCTCCGGGCCGAACAGGAGCCCGCCGAGCGGTTCGGCCTGGGGCTGGCCGCCCAGGAAGGCGTACCGCTTGTCGCCGTCGACTTTGCGCCAGACCGGGTCCAGGAGCCAGGCGGAGTCCGTGCCGCCGTTCTGGAGGGCGGTCAGCACGTCCGCGGAACCGAGCTGCTGGAACTGGATCTCGTCGAGGCCGCCGCCGTGCTTCTTCAGGGCCTTGCCCATGGGGTACGAGATGACCGACCCCTTGCCGATCATGGTGCCGAGTTTGCGTCCTGCCATCGGTACGTGGTCCGCGTGCTCGCCCTTCTTCAGCTTCACCCACAGGCCGCTCTTGGACTTCGGGTCGGGGGAGAAGTTCCCGGCCGCCCACTTGATGGTGAAGCCGCTGGTGATGCCGTTCATGACGGCGGCCTCGGGGGCGGCCCACTGGGCGTCGATGTCTCCCTTGGCGAGGAGGGGGAGCGCGTCGGGGGTCGGAAGGACCTTGAGGTGGACGTCCAGGCCCTCCTTCTTGAACTCGCCCTTCTTCACGGCCATTTGGAGGGGTGCGACGTACTCCGCGCTCAGCGTGCCGGTCGCGATGGTCAGGCTGCGTTCCTTCTTGAGGCGCTGCGGGGCGGGTGCTCCCTTGCCGCAGCGGGCAGGTTTCCGGTCCGGTGCCAGGTCCGCCGGGTCGGTCCAACTGCCCTTGCCGCAGCCTGGAACGGCCTTGACCGCGCGGGGCTTGGCGGCCGGGGATGAGTCCGTGGTGTCGTCCTCCTTGGCGCAGCCCGCGGCGGCGAGCAGCGAGCCCGCCACCAGCAGGGTGGTCAGAGCGGTGGTACGGGTGCGGGTACGCATGGGGCCTCCGAGCACATTCGTACGTACGGTCATGACTGGCTTCTGCCGCGGTCGCGCGGTGCCCACGGGGTGAGCAACCGCCCGGCGATCCGCACCAGTTCGGAGAAGACGACGCCGAGGACGGCGACGCAGACGATGCCGACGAACATCACGTCGTTCTGGAACAGCGCCCTCGAGTCGAAGATGAGGTGGCCCAGGCCGTCCGCCGCCGCGATCTGTTCGGAGGCCACGATCACCAGGACCGCGACGCCCGCCGCGATCCGGGCACCGACCAGGACCGCCGGCAGCGAGGCGGGCAGCAGGACGTGGCGGAACATCTGCCACGGCGACGCCCCGAAGACCTGGCCCGCGTCGCGGTGCCCGGACGGCACGGCGAGCACCGCCGCCATGGTCGAGATCCAGACGAAGAAGAAGACGGTGGTCGCGACGAGCGCGATCTGCGGGCCCTCACCGAGGCCGAACATGTTCAGGAAGACGGGGAGGAGCGCCAGTTTCGGTACGACGTACAGGGCGTCCAGGAGCGGTTCCAGTGCGGCGCGTACGAGCGAGAGGGAGCCCATGAGCAGGCCGAGGGCATAGCCCGTGACCGTGCCGATCGCGTACCCGGCGAGCACGCGCTTGAGCGTGGCCCAGACGTCGGGCCACAGCTCGCCGTCGGCCGCGCGTTCCCAGCCGTCCTCGATGATCGTCTGGGGCGCGGGGTAGACACGGTCGTCGATCCAGCCTTGCGTGGCGGCGAGCTGCCAGAGGAGGACCAGGGCGAGCGGGACGGCGACGGCGAGGCCGAGCTCCAGGGTGCGGCGTCTGCGGTGGGTGCGGGTGGGGTGCAGTTCCTGGGGGCCGGGGCGTCTGACCAGGACGCCTTCTTCCGGGGGGTCTGTCTCTTGTGGACTGCGTACGTTTCTGGTGTCGGCGCTCATGCCGGGACCGCCTCTCGGCGGACCTCGCCGCGCAGCAGTTCCCACAACTCGCTCTTGAGGGCGGCGAATTCGGGGGTGGAGCGGATG